>NZ_VORB01000002.1 GCF_007995015.1 Luteibaculum oceani | reverse complement strand
CGACAGACTACATCCTTCGTGTAGATGCTACCAAATACTCCCTGGATGTTCCCGATGCTTTTTCACCCAATGGAGATGGCATTAACGATGAGATTTATCCGCAAGGATGGGGAGTGGAGTCCTACGAAGAGTTTAGAGTTTACAACCGCTACGGGGAGTTGGTATTTACCGGAACACCCGATAATCCTGCCTGGGATGGAACCGTTAACGGAGAACCTGCTGCGGTAGATACCTATTACTTTGTGGTAAGAGCCAAGATGTTTGATAAGCGCATAAGAGAAATCTTACACGGGGAGTTTAGGTTGATTAGATAAAAAAAGGGCGAAAGCCCTTTTTTGCTTATTGGCGAATTGGCTTATTGGCTAATTAGCACGCCCGATGCCCTGGTTTTTTCGTTGTAATCAAGGCGGTCATCCCGATTGCAGCGAAGCGGAAAGAGGGATCCCGTGTGCCATATTCGAATTCAGGGAAAAACCCTTCATCAATTTATCCATTCATCTTTTTCATCTCTTTCAGCAGTTCATCCATTCATCCCATTTCAGAATGCGAAGCAGAATGAGAATGAGGTATCTCGGAGTAGTCATCCCGACGTTAGGAGGGATCACGTTTGCCATATTCGAGGCTAGGAGAGCGCCCGCCAATTAGCCAATTAGCCAATACCTAATCAGCCATTAATCTCTATCGCAATTTCCGCCAGTTCTTGTTTGGTAAATTCCAACTTAGGTCTAGAGAAATCGATGTCCGCTACAGAGTTTATAGGAATCAAATGAATATGAGCATGTGGAACTTCTAAGCCAATAACGGCCACCCCAATACGGCGACAATTTACTTTAGCCTCCACCTTTTTTGCTACTTGCTTTGCAAAAACCATCATCCTTCCTAATAAATCATCTTCTACATCGAAAATGTAATCCACTTCCACCTTTGGGATAACCAAAGTATGGCCCTTTGCTAAGGGTTGAATGTCTAAAAAGGCCAGGAATTCTTCGTTTTCGGCTATTTTATGTGCTGGCAGTTCGCCATTTATGATTTTAGAAAAGATAGTTGCCATATAGGTAGTATTTGATTTTGCTTAAAAATAGAAGTAGATGCTAGATTTCCAAAAAATCTGTGTTTAGGATGCTCTTTAATTCTGACAACATCATTGCTGTTGCACCCCAAATAATTTTTCCTTGGAAGTTTATGCTCGGAGCGTTAATATAGGCCTTGTAGTAAGGCAAATAAATTCGTTCCGTAACAAAACTATCCTCATCGTACAACAAGCGCAAAGGAAAATGAAATGCCTCAGCAACTTCCTGCTCGTCTATCTTAAAACTTGGAGCCGCATTTAAAACACCCATTACAGGGGTTACTAAAAAATTGCTTGGAGGAATATATAAATCACTCATACGCCCAATAACCTCTATTTTACTGGGTTCAATTCCAACCTCTTCCTCTGTTTCGCGTAAAGCTGTAAACTCCAAATCAGGGTCTTCCTGTTCTTTTTTTCCACCTGGAAAAGCCACCTGACCACTGTGCGTTCCATCATAATCGGGACGTTGAATTAAACTGCAATGCAACAAACCAGATTTGTAATACATCCCTACCATTACAGCGGAAGCTCGTGCACCCAACCTTTTCCTCTTAACGGCATCAGCCGATGGACGCTTGTATGAAGCCATCTCCATATGAGCTTTTTCCCCCGGAAGTCCCGATTGTATTTGAGAAAGTAGAAATGATTTTAGTTCCTGTAATTCTTTCATCCGCTGTGAAAATAAGGAGGAATTGTTATTTTTCTAATATGATTTTAGACGCTCACAACATAAAAAATTGGGATTCCCACAGTATAAAATCCAAATGGCAGAGCTCTCTTTATTTAATGGAGAACGCGGCTTTATCACTTTCACAAATCATCCATGAAAATTACAGAAATAAAAACCTTGTTATTCTTTGTGGTTCGGGAAATAATGGGGGAGATGGCTACGCACTTGCACGAATGCTTTTTAAAGTGGGATGCAGGGTGGATGTAATCTCAGTTTTGGACCCAAAGAGGGGTAGCAATGAGTGCAATTCGAACTATCAAAAACTATTGGAAATTGGGGCGCCCATTAGCCAGAGAAATGAATGGTCTCCCGCAAAATTAAATCCCAAAACAATTATAGTAGACTGCATTTTTGGAACCGGTTTAAACCGGCCGTTGGAAGGTGAGTTACTTGCCTTTATCCAAGAAATTAATGATTTGCCTAATTATAAAATAGCGGTAGATCTTCCTTCGGGAATGCTTGCGGATGAATACCGCCAACCAGGCGTAGTTTTCAAAGCAGATAAAACCTTTACCCTACAGTGTTTTAAACGCTGCTTTTTGAACAGAGAAAACCTCTTATACACCGGAGAAATTTCTATGGTAGATATTGGATTGAGCAAGGATTTTAAACCAAGCCATATCGAAGGCCGTCTAATTACCGATTCCTACTTAAAAAACATGCTTTCTAAAAGGAATGTGAATAGCGAAAAAAGGGATTTTGGAAGCTGTTTAATTATCGGGGGAGCAAAAGGAATGGCCGGCGCGGTGATTATGGCAGGAAAAGCGGCCTGGAGAAGTGGATGTGGTTTACTTATGATATGTGCTGACGAGGATAACCGCCAAATAATACAGGCTGCATTACCCGAAGCAATGTTTATTTCTTTCGAGGAATTAACTCTTGAAACCATTCAAAAAGCAAGATCGATCGTAATTGGACCGGGGCTAGGTAAAAGCCAAAAAGCTAAGGAATTACTTATCACGACTTTAGAAAATGCCCCAGAAAACATTGTGGTAGATGCGGATGCTATAAACATATATTCAAGCTTGGAGGAGCCACCGAAACTACCAAGGAAATCTATAATAACTCCGCATAAGCGAGAATTGGAAAGATTAATTGGTCCAACCCATGGATATGAGGACTTATTGAATAAACAGAAAGCATTTTCAAAATTTCACGGGGTAATCCTGGTGTCAAAGGGGCCATACACTCAGATTACCGATAATTTGGGGTGTTTATTGGTAAACACTTCTGGAAATGCCTCATTGGCAAAAGGGGGGACAGGCGATGTGTTAGCCGGGATTATTGGAGGGCTTCTCTGTTTTGTCCCCAAAAATATAAGCGCCGCAGCTTTAGGTGTTTATATTCATGGTAAAGCTGCGGATGAATGGGTAAAATCAGGCTCCGATGGCAGTCTTTCACCATTAGACCTAATAAACCTTATTCCGACGCTATTAAAGACTTAACACGTTTTGATGGTTGTGTGGTGAAATCCAGGGAAACCGAGTTGATACAATAACGTAATCCTGTTGGAGCTGGCCCGTCGTTAAAAACATGTCCAAGATGGCCACCGCAAAAATTACACACTACCTCAGTTCGCATCATTCCATAGGAATTATCCTCTAATTCGCCTACAAACTCCTCTTTAATCGGCTCATAAAAGCTTGGCCAACCCGTTCCAGAATTAAACTTGGTTTTAGACGCGAATAGCGGGTTCTTACATGCATTGCACAAATAAATTCCCTTTTCCTTGCTGTTGTGATAATTACCTGTGAATGCTCTCTCAGTTCCTTTTTCTCGCAAAACGTAAAAGGCTTCAGGACTTAATTCCTTCTTCCATTCAGAATCGGTTTTAACTACCGTTAAACTGTCGGGTAGGGGGCTTATGAATTTAGACTCCTGAGATTGAGCACAGGAATTAAGTAATAAGGAGAGACAAAGAAAAATCGTTAACCGCATCTTTTTTTCTTCATAAACGAAGTGGTGGAAAGTCGGTTTTTAAAATCTTGTTAACGTTTCATAGCCCGATCCATTTCGCGCTTGGCATCTTTTTCTTTTAGGTCTTGTCTCTTATCGTGTAATTTTTTACCCTCCGCAATACCTATCTCAAGTTTGGCTAACCCTTTGTCATTTATAAACATCCGTAAAGGCACTATAGTAATACCCTTAACCTTTACCTGTTTATGAATTTTATCTAATTCGTTACGGTTTAAAAGAAGCTTACGAGGTCGAGTTGGTTCATGAGTTTTAAAGGAAGCTTTCTCATATTCTGCGATATGGGCATTTCTAAGAAATAACTCATCCTTTTCAAATCCACAGTACCCCTCGGTAATGCTGGCTTTGTTAAGGCGTATAGATTTTATCTCAGTTCCCTTTAATACAATCCCACAAACGTAGGTGTCAATTATGTTGAATTCGAAACGGGCCTTCTTATTCTTAATGTTAACCGAAGCTTGTAACTTCTTTTCTGCCATTTCTTTGTCGTTGCTTAAGTCTGGTAATAATTACGGTTGCAAATAAAATAAGTCCCGAAAAGGTAACCATAGAACCTGCTATCGAGACATTTAGTCTAATTGCCACCAAATAACCTAAAATCACAGCAGAAACCCCAAAAACGGAGGACCAAAGGATCATGGATTTTAAATTTTTTACAAACAAGTAGGCTGTGGATGCGGGGATAATCATAAATCCAACTACCATAATTGCTCCCACCAATTCAAAAGACATAACCGTGTACAACGAAGTTAGAGCCAATAAAATGCCTTGCCATCGCTTTACGGGCACCCCAATAGACATAGAAAACTCGGGATTAAAGGTGGATAGAAATAATCCCTTTTTACCAAATCCAACAAGAAGAGTGGTTAGAATAAAGGTGGGGACCTGGAGTAAAAATGCCCTTGGAATTGAACCAAAAATTGATTCGCTAACATCAATGGGTACAAAGGCGATTTCGCCAAATAAGGCGCATTCTGCATCAAGGTCCACATCGTTTAAATAAACGCTTAGTAGAAGTAGCCCGAAGGCGAAAAAAGCTGTATAACTCAAGCCCAGCGCGGCATCTTTTTGCATTTTAACCTTCTCTTGCAACCAATAAATAAGTTGACTGAGAATTATACCAGAAATAGCTGCTCCCAGTAACAAATAGATGGAAGCTTTACTTCCAGAAATTAAAAACGCAATAACGATTCCCGGTAAAACAGCATGGGAAATTGCATCTCCCAAAAGGGCGTTTTTCTGTAATAAAAGATAGCAACCAATCCATGCGCCATTCAAGGCTACCAAAGATCCAGCTAATATGATTAATAAGTCACTATTCATTGGGGATGGGGCTGTTATGTGGATCTCGAACTGGATAATCTAGCTCCTTTAATAGGGCAGCTTCTAATTCTGGACTTAAAATATGTTCTATTTGTTCGGCATTGTCATGGACGTGATCTGCAGGTATCTCTAGGCGTTTCAATAAATACAACTCCCATAAGCGGTGAAGACGCACTATTTTATTTGCTTCCGATTTTCCCTTTTCGGTTATTGTAATGTCCGTGCCACTGGTTATTAGAAATCCCTTGCGAGCCAATCTTTTTAATATCCTATTCGATCTGCTTTTTCCGGATTCTGAAAAAACTTTTAGTTCCCTGATATGATAAGTTCCGGTTTCATTTCCCTGTTCATTTAGGTAGAATAATTCCTTTAGTATATGATCGGCCTGGATTTTAAATCGGTTGGATCTTTCTTTGAAAAATCGTCGCAAAAGTCCTTTTTCAATTCCAAAAAACATGGAGAAAAAAGCAACAAAAGTTAGAATTAATACAATAAGAGGCCCGGTAGGAACATGGTTAAAATAATACGAAAATAAAGCCCCTAAAACGCCTGACAAACAACCGATTATAGTAGAAATAATCTGTATCCTTCTTAATGATATACTCCAGTACTTAGCTGCAATAACAGGAGCAATTAAGCAGGAAGCCATAAGTACCACTCCTACAGCTTGTATTCCCGCGACAATGGTTAAAACTAAAAGTAGGCGCAGTAAAAACTCTAACCTAGCAACGGGCAAACCTATGCTCTTAGCAAAGTCTTTATTGAAACAAATTAAATTGAGTTCCTTTCCAAGAAAAAGGAGGGAAAGGGCTAAAAATAATCCCAAGGCTGAAAAAAAGAAGATATCACTCTGCTGCATGCTGGCGGCATTTCCAAGCAACAATTGGGTAAGACCGCTTTGTCCTCCATAATTTCCAGATTGGATATAGGTAAGTAAAACAACGCCCAATCCAAAAAACAAAGACAAGTTAATACCTATTGCTGCATCTTGGTTGAGTTTTGTTTTTGCTACAAGCCAATCGGTGAGGTAAGCAGAAATAAGTCCGCTAATTGTTGCTCCCAAAGAGATTAATACGGGGTCTTTCTCCTTGGTAATAAGAAATCCCAGCATAATACCTGGAAGCAAGCTGTGAGAGATAGAGTCGGCAAGCAATGACTTTTTTTGCAAAACGGCATAAGTCCCTATGGCTCCACTAACGATGCCAATTAAGCCACAACTAACCAATATGCTGATTACATAGAAAGACATACTAGTTGTGAATAGAATATCCTTTGTTTTTCATTTCCTGTCTTACGGCATCCAAAATACTCAGCTTGGCACCATAGGCTTTTGCGAGATTTTCTTCCGTTAAGACGTCCTCAGCTTTACCTGCTGCAATTAATCGTGTATTTAAAAGAACGGCATAGTCGAAATACTTTACAGCAGACCCAATATCGTGATGCACCATTACCACGGTTTTACCTTCCTTTATTAACGATTGCAACACTCCAATTAAAGTTTCTTCAGAAAGCGCATCTACTCCCGTAAATGGTTCATCTAAAAGAAATAAATCGGCCTTACGGCACAAGGCTCTTGCCAAGAACACCCTTTGCTGTTGTCCGCCAGAAAGCTGACCAATTTGGCGATTGGAAAATTCAGTCATTTTAACCCGCTCCAGCGCTTCATCGATTATCAAATAATCCTCCTTTGAAAGGCGTTTAAATAGCTTTTTTGCGCCATAGCGCCCAGATTTAACCACATCGTACACAGTAGCAGGGAAATTCCAATCTACACTCTCTCGTTGCGGAACATAACTTACTCGGCCTCTAACACTATCAATAGATTTCTCAAAAACTTTTACATAACCTAGATCGGGGGGAAGCAAATCCATTATGCTCTTAAGAAGGGTGGTTTTACCCGATCCATTTGGCCCTAAAATTCCACACATGGTTCCAGAGGGAATAGTGAAATCTACATTCCACAAGACCGGTAAACGCGTGTAACTAACCGTTAAATTATGTGCTTCTAATGCTGTTTCCATCCTAATTTAAACAGTTAGCAATTTGTTTAGCATTGTTTCTAAACATGCCCAAGTAGGTTTCCGAACTACTTTGAGGTGCGCCCAAAGCATCGCTGTATAATGTGCCTCCTAATCTCAAATTATGGCCCTTCTGCCTACAAACAGAAATTAGCGTATTGATCGATTTTTTGGGTACTGAGCTTTCTACAAATGCGCAAGGAACCTTTTTCTCTACTATAGAATTACTCAATTCCTCTATTGTTTTTATGCTAAAATCTACCTGAGTTGATAATCCCTGAATAGTTAGGAGCTCGAACTCGTAACGCTTTGCGAAATAACTAAACGCATCATGCGCAGTAACCAGAACCCTTTGCTCTGGGGGAATTGAAAAAATAATATCCTCGGTAGCACTTATGGAGGTGAAGAATAACTTTTTGTAGGTATTTAGCTTATCATCAAATTTCTGTGCGTCTTCAGGGAAATACTCCTTTAATTTATTTGCTGTATACTCAATTCCTTGCCACCAAATGCAGGGATCGAACCATAAATGTGGATCTACGCCATCCTGAAATTCAGAGGTCGTTATGTAAGAAGAGTCTGAAATACCTTCGGCTACAGAAATAATCATTTTTTCTGCCCCCAAATTTTCCAAAATCTCACTCATTTTCCCTTCAAGGTGCAGTCCGTTTTTTACAATCACATCTGCGTCTTGTAAATCTCTGATATCCGAGGGTTTTGGTTTATAAATATGTGGATCAACTCCGGGGCCCATCATACAAACCACCTTGTAGTTATCGGGGCAAATTTGTTGCAGCAAATCCCCTATAATATTTGTCGTACAAACAATAGTGGTGTAGTCTTCTTGTTTCTGGTTATTACAAGAAATTTGAATGGCACAAAATAATAGCGAAAGGATGGTAATCTTCCTGGTCATAAATGCAGAAATATTGGCGAAAATATCAAAATTAATGGTGCTCTAAAACAAAATGTTAGACACGTCTAACTTCTTTAAGTGAAGCAAAATCGCTTCTTTTGTCAAAAAATTGCGGATGTACCCATTATTCAAGTCTTTCATATTTAGATTTCAACCTGAAAAAGCCCATTACATAACCTTTGATTTATTGCGAATAGTAAGAAAACTGGGCTTGGGATTCTTATTGAAAGTGGGGAAAGAAAATCGAACCGAGTTTATCGGTTTGAAATTCAGAAATAGAGTGGGAATTGCAGCAGGTTTGGATAAAAACGCTGATTTTATTCACGAATTAGCATTATTAGGGTTTGGACATGTAGAGATTGGTACCGTAACCCCAAAACCACAGGACGGGAACCCTAAACCTCGACTCTTTCGCTTACCTGAAGATAAGGCGTTAATCAACCGCATGGGTTTTAATAATAAAGGAGTTAAACATGCAGTCGAAAATTTAAAAAATCGGCCAAAAAACTTGATCATCGGAGGAAACATTGGTAAAAACAAGGTAACGCCAAACGAAAATGCAGTTGACGATTATTTAATCTGCCACAAAGAACTGTATCCATATGTAGATTATTTCACTATCAACGTGAGTTCACCCAATACACCTGGCCTTCGGGAGCTTCAGGATAAAGAGCCTCTTAAGAATATTTTAAATGCGCTCAAAACTCAGAGAGAACAGTACAACGAACACAAGCCGCATTTGTTGAAGATTGCGCCGGACATTACTGATGGACAGATAGATGATATCGCTGAGATAGTTGCTGAGGGCTGTGTAGACGGCTTAATAGTGAGTAACACAACAATAGACCGTAGCGGTTTAAAAACTCCCCCTACAGATGTAGAAAATATAGGAGCAGGAGGATTGAGTGGAGCACCGGTTTTAGAAAAATCCAATCGAGTTCTTAAGCAGTTTAGAAATAAGTTACCCCATACACCCATAGTTGGTGTTGGTGGGATATGCGACAAAACTTCAGCACAATCGAAATTCGAAGCGGGTGCAGATATGATTCAGGTATATTCTGGATTTATATATGCTGGACCCAATTTATTGAAAGAAACAAGCACATTATAATGGATATTATCGTTACTGAATGCCCGAGAGATGCCATGCAAGGAATCTCAGAGTTTATTCCAACCGAAAAGAAGATTGCTTACTTAAACAAACTGCTTGACGTGGGTTTTCCCGTTTTAGATTTCGGGAGTTTTGTCTCTCCCAAAGCTATCCCTCAGTTAGCTGATACTGCTAAGGTTTTAGAGGGATTAAAACTAAACGATAAAACCAAACTTCTAGCCATAGTTGCCAACGAAAGAGGCTGTAACGACGCCGTTCAGCACGAAGAAATAAGCTTTATTGGGTATCCTTTCTCGGTTTCTGAAACGTTCCAAAAGAGGAATACAAATGCAGGCATTGAAGAGAGCTTAATTAGACTAGAAGCTATAAAGACAATTTGTGATAAGCATCAAAAGAAGTTGGTGGTTTATTTAAGCATGGCTTTTGGCAATCCCTATGGTGATAAATGGCATCCAGACATTGTAACGGATTGGGCCTTTAAACTGAAGGATAAAATGGAAATTGCTTACCTAGCGCCTTCAGATACCATCGGTTCTGCTGATGAAGCTTCCATTAAAGGGCTATTTACAACTATGATCACAGAACTTCCGACCGTTGAAATTGGAGCACATTTACACGCCACCCCAGACGATGTAGTTAAAAAGGTTGCTTGGGCATACGAAGCGGGTTGTAGAAAATTTGATGGCGCTTTAAAAGGGTATGGAGGTTGCCCTATGGCCAAGGATGATTTAACAGGAAACATGGATACTGAAAAGATGCTTTCGTATTTTGATGATTTAAATTTAGATTTGGGGCTAAACAAAGATGCTTTGCACGAAGCAGCATTAATGACCAACGAAATATTTTAACCACCTCTTGAGCACTAAACTCAAATATTCTGAAGAACAGCTGGTAGAAGGTTTGTTGAAAAAGGATGTTACCTTTTTTAACTACTTATACGATAATTACAGCGCAACCATTAATGGGGTTATCTACCGTATTGTGAATGATGTGGAGTTAGCAGAGGATTTAACCCAAGAGGTATTTGTTAAAATTTGGGATAAAATAAGCTATTACGATCCTTCTAAAGGTAGAATTTACACGTGGATGCTCAATTTAGCTCGGAATAAAGCTATCGACCAGCTAAGAAGTAAAGGACATAAAAAAAATAGGAAAACCGATTTCCTAGAAAACTTCGTAAATCCAAGTGACAATAGCTTAACAGAAACCCTCGAAATTGATCATATTGGAATTGAGGCCATCTTAAAAAAACTACCCAAGGAGCTTTTACAGCTTATAGACCTGATGTACTTTCAAGGCTATACGCAAGCTGAAATAGCTGAAGAGTTAGAAATGCCCCTTGGAACGGTAAAAACAAGATTGCGCAAAGCAATTCTAGAGCTTCGAAAACAAATTGTAGAAAAAAATTGAATAAGCAAGAACTCATAGCATCTGGTCTTTTGGAACTATACGCCTTGGACGCTTGTACTACCGAAGAAAAAGCTTTGGTAGAGAAACTTTTGTCCGACCCCGATGTGCAAAAGGAATATGATGAAATTCAAGATTCCTTGTTTGCTGTGGCGCAAAGCCAGGCTAAAGCACCTTCTGCCGATTTAAAGAATAGAATCCTTTCCCAAATAGCTGAAGCAACTCCAGAAAAGGAAAAAAAACAGACTAAAGAAACTCCAGTTATCGACCTAAATACTGCAAGGCCAAAGGAAAATAAATGGAAGGTTTGGTTTAGAGCTGCTGCCATAGCATTGGTATTCTCCATAGGAGGGAATCTGTTGCTTTTTAACGGATGGGAAACCGCGAAAAAGCAAATCGCGCAGCTTAGAACCGCGAATTTGGTGCTGGCTCAAGAAGCCCAGGCTTCCAAGACTTCGCTAAACCAAATGGCAGAAATAAATAACGTTTTTACAAAAGGTAAAATCCATACCATTCATCTTGAAAGTCCAGCACAAGAAAAGCAAAGCGCTGTAGTTTTCTGGGATGAAAAGTCTGGAACTACTTTAATTAACGTAGCAGAGTTGCCACAAATTCCTGAGGATAAATCCTACCAACTGTGGTGCCTAATTGATGGTAAACCAATGGACATGGGGGTAATCCCTAATGAAATGGTTGGTAAACCAGAATTAACAGAATTAAAAACATCTACTATGGTTCCTGATGCGTTCGCGATTACTGTAGAACCATTTGGAGGAAGACCAGAGCCAACACTAGAACAACTCAAAGTGTTAGGAAATCTTAAAACCTAACTCAAACAATCTAATATTCCATACGTTTATTGGGTATGATTGGAATTTCCTTTTCCGAATATCAAGCACCCAAAGACAATAGAACTCAATTCGAGAAACTTAAAGATTTGTTTCTCGAATTGCTGCTTCATGCGAGTGGAGATGTTGATGAAGCCTTGGATTGGATGACAATGCTCGACGAAGAACACGGGCTTTTTTCTGATGATTACACCTTTGAAGATTTCAAAAAAGACCTTTTTAAGGAGAATATAATTCAGACTACTGGCCAAGGAAATTCGCCAACTCCAAAAACAGAAAAGGCCATACGTAGCAAGGCATTGGAAGATGTTTTTGGTAAGATAAAAAGGGCAGGGGTAGGAGATCACAACTCCAAGCAGCTTGGTAAAGGCGACGAAGCCTTACCTGAAACTAGGCCTTACCAATTTGGAGACGCCCCCCAACTTATTGATTATTCCAGTTCTTTTAAAAATGCGCTCACTAGAAATTACAATCAAGGCGATTTTAATTTAACCGAGGAGGACCTGGAGGTTCGTCAAACGGCATTTAAAGCACAAATGTCTACCGTGGTGATGATAGACATCTCCCACAGCATGATTTTGTATGGAGAAGACAGAATTACACCTGCTAAAAAAGTTGCTTTGGCTCTCGCGGAATACATTAACAGACGTTACCCCAAAGACCATGTAGAGTTTGTAGTTTTTGGGAATGATGCCTGGAAAGTCTCCTTAAAGGATTTACCCTATTTACAAGTAGGCCCATATCACACCAACACAGTAGCAGGGCTAGAATTAGCTATGGATTTGTTGCGACGAAAGAAGGAGTCCAACAAACAAATATTCATGATTACCGATGGGAAACCAACCTGTTTAAAGGAAGGAGACCAATACTATAAAAATAGCATGGGGCACGATCCTAAAATTATTTCTAAATGCCTAAACCTAGCTATTCAATGTCGTAAACTAAAGATTCCTATTACCACCTTCATGATTGCCAATGACCCATATCTACAGTCATTTGTAGAAGAATTTACAGAAGCCAATAAGGGAAAGGCTTTCTTCTCAGGGTTAAATGGTCTTGCGGATATGGTTTTTAAAGATTACGAAAATAACCGAAAGAAAAATACACGCTTTTAAATGGATATCAATAAAATAAAGACGCTAGGCGAGCTTAAAAAAGCTGGATATCAATACAAATCCATAAGAGACGAAATAAGGGCTAACCTAATCGCTTGTTATCAGGACGGAAAACCAAAGTTTGAAGGAATTCATGGTTACGAGGATAGCGTACTACCACAAATCGAAAACGCTTTATTGGCTGGACATACCATTAACTTGTTAGGTCTTAGAGGACAAGCTAAAACCAAAATTGCAAGATCACTTACACAATTTTTAGATCCATATATCCCTGTAATTAAAGGGTCTCCATTAAATGAAGATCCGCTTAACCCAGTTACTCAGTGGGCTCAAAATCAAATACAGGAAAAAGGTGATAAGCTGGAAATACAGTGGTTGGAAGCTGAAAAGCGATATGTAGAGAAGCTAGCAACTCCTGACGTTACTATTGGCGACCTAATAGGGGATATCGACCCCATAAAAGCGGCCAATCTTAAATTATCTTTTGCAGATGAGGAGGCCATTCACTACGGACTGGTTCCCCAATCGAACAGATGTATTTTTGTAATTAATGAATTGCCAGATTTACAGGCTAGAATTCAGGTAGCGTTATTTAATGTCCTTCAGGAGAGCGATGTTCAAATCAGAGGTTTTTCCCTTCGGATACCTGTTGATGCCTTTTTTATTTTTACCGCCAATCCAGAAGACTACACTAATCGAGGGAGCATTATAACACCTTTAAAGGACAGAATTCAAAGCCAAATTTTAACACATTATCCAAACGATATTGAAATTGGCAAACGAATTACCCAACAGGAAGCAAAAATCCCAAAAGAAGTTGGCCAGAAAATATATGTAGGAAACCTTATCGCAGATCTCGTAGAACAAATAGCTGTTGAAGCTAGGCAAAGTGAATTTATTGACACGAAAAGTGGAGTATCTGCACGATTAACCATCTCCGCTTATGAAACCTCGGTGTTTAATGCATACAGAAGGTTAATATCCAATAAATCTAAAACAGGACTGGTTAGAGTATCGGACCTTTTTCTAATAACATCAGCCATAAATGGAAAGGTGGAATTAGTATATGAGGGAGAACAGGAGGGGGCTCAGGGAGTTTCCATTCAACTAATAGCGGCGGCCATCAGAACCATTGCACCGAAGTATTTTCCAGGATTAGAAAAGAAGAAAGGCCAGGAGTCTAAATATCAGAGTATTATCGACTGGTTTGGTTCCAATTCATTGGAGTTAAATTTTGAGGATGACGAAAAGTTATATCAAAGTAAATTAAACGCAGTAACTGGATTGAAAGAGGCGGTTTCTGATTTATTTGCAGATAGCGATAAAAACGAAAAGCTACTGCTGATGGAATTATTACTCCATGGCTTATCACAGTATTCACAGTTGGATGCCAAATTAATTGGAGCAAGTACGTTTAAATTCAGTGATATGCTTTCGGGCTATTTTAATCTTGATCAAGGGCAGGTGAATTAACCTACCTTCCTAGATTGCTGTTAGATTTTCTAGTGCTACCTTGGTTGCGAATCCACCGATTTCTACGAAGGCCTTTTTCCCTTCTATTTTTGTCACCCTTCCCTTTGTAGCACTGCCCAAAACACTTACCTTACTTCCTACCTTAATTTCTTTAGGCTTGGCTATCTCTGTAGGTTTTTCTGATTTGTTCTTGCGTGCTCGCTTTAATAAATGCCCAGAAAATTCTGTTTCCTTTTTAGTCTTTTCCTCTTTAGGAGGAGTTTTCGGCTTCTGACTCTTTAATTCTTGTTTAAGCTTTGCTTGCTCTTTTAGAATGTATTTTACCAAGGTTTCGTACCATTCGCCATCTTTGTTTGGCCCAGGATAGGTAGAAATATAGGTTTTGAGCCTTCTTCCAAGGGAAATTTCCTTATCAGACTTTTGAAGTAAATCTTGAAGCTGCTGGTATTGCTTTTCGTAATATTCCGACCTGTCCTCAAAATCTCTCGTAGCCTTAGATTTAATTTGAGTCGCTTCGGCATATTTCTTTTTAAGCTCCTTTAATTCGCTTTCGTATGCTTGCGCCTTGGCTAAACTTTCATCAAGTTCAATCTTTTTTCGGTTAACCTTCTGGCGCGCTTGATTAAGAATCTTTTTGTCCAAACCTAATTTTTCAGCCACTTCAAAGGTGAAAGAACTTCCTGCGTTACCAACAGACAACTTATAAGTAGGGCTCAACTCCTTTAAATCAAATATCATGGAGGCATTTCTTGCCTCAGGGAGCTGATCTACCAATACTTTTATATTCCCGTAGTGGGTTGTGATGACCGCATAAGATTTTCGCTTGTAAAGCTCTTTTAAACATACTTCTGCCAATGCACCACCGAGTTCTGGGTCAGAACCCGACCCAAACTCATCAATCAATACCAAAGATTTGCTATTTGCATTTTCCAAGAAATGCTTAATCTGCTTTAGGCGATATGAATAGGTACTAAGTTCGTTCTCAATGCTTTGATTATCACCTATATCTGTTAAAATTTCTCCGAACCAACCCAGTTTCGAGCCTTCATCAACCGGTATGGGGATGGCAGATTGTGCCATAATTTGGTTAAGACCAATAGTTTTCAAGCTGATACTTTTTCCACCAGCGTTAGGCCCACTGATAACCAAAAACCTATTTTTTTGATCCAGCTTTAAACTTTGGGGCACCACATTAGATTTACCCGATTTCATAAGTAATACGGGATGGTACACATTGCGTAAATCTATATCGCAAGATTTGAGATCTATATTCGGAAAAATGCCACCTATCTTTTTGCCTAGCCTAGCTTTAGAACAACATAAATCCAACCAAGACAGCAGTTTATGATAGCTTATTAAATCCTCTCTAAAGGGTCTTATGTCTTCGGATAGTTGAAATAAAATACGAGCAATTTCATTCTGCTCCTTGGCTTCTAGAAACCTAAGTTCGTTGGTAACCTCAATGGTTTCTTCGGGTTCTAAATAGGTAATTTTACCCGTTTTAGAAATCCCTTGGAACCTTCCTTTAACAAACTTCTTTTGTTCACTTTTAATAGCCAGCACACGCTTTCCATCCCAAATAGACTCTTTTGTTTCCGCAAGTGAGTCCGAACCTCCGGCCTTAAGCAAGGCTTGCTGAAACAACCGGTTGAATTCTTGTTTTTTAGAGGCAAGTAATTGTCTTATCCTTCCCAGTTCTTCACTTGCAGATGACTTTACCTCGCCAGATTTGTCAAAAACATTGTTAATCTGGTCAATAATGAATTTCTCAACCGAAATAGCACCTATTTTTTCGTGGAGATTGGGAAAGAAATCGACTCGGGACTTTATAAATTTTTGAGTTCGAAGCAGGGTAGAAGCCGTGTCGGCAAAACCTAGGAAATGTTCTGCAGAAACCTGATATTCAGGTATTTTAAGTTGGGCTAATCCTTCTTCTATTTCTCCAACAAAAAAGGAGGGGATAGATTGGCCTTGAATTTCAAAGGAAAGGATCTCCGAGCAACAGTCGAGCTCCTTTTTAAAGGCTACTTTATTTTTGAATGGTCTTAATTTTAAGGCTAAGTCCTTAGATCTTTGGAAGGAACAAATAGTAGAGATTTCCTTCTGGATGTTATCAAAACCGAGTTCTTGAAGTGCCTTATCGCTTATCTTCATTTAACGCCTTAAATTCTGCCCATTTGGCTTTGGAGCATCTTTATTTGATCGGATAGCAGCTTTTTCTCATCAAGTTTCTTAGCTTGATTTAAGTAGTTAAGCGCCTCTCTTTTTCTTCTTTTGGCTGCATAAATTCCAGCAAGGTTTAGCTTTGCCATCGCCTGGTCATGCTTCATTCTAAGCCCTGTATTTAACGCTTTCACAAAGTATTTCTCGGCCTTGCCTATACCTTTAGATTGCGAGTGCAGTAATCCTTGTAAAAAATAGTAATACGCTTCTTGAGACTTAACTAATTTCTCAGGGTGCTTAATTTTTTCAATCGATTGAGCGGCCTTGTCCATGTCGTTTTTACGCAAGTGATAAAAAGCCATTAGAATTCGCTCATTTCTAAAAATCAAAAGAATAACAATAGCAGCCGCTAGAACTAACAGAATACCATAACCAATGTTTCCCTCGGCAAATTGTGCAACTGCCCAAACAGTTAAAGCTATACTAATTACTAATTTGATTTCCTTGTTGAACTTCCCCATAATTACTTGAAATAGGGGGCAAAAATAACAAGAACTTTTAGCCTGCGGATTTTAGTTTTAAAATATCCGCCTCAGAATTACATAAACCCCCTCTTCCTTTATATAATGCTATGGGTGCTTTAAGTAATTTAGGGTTCTTTAAAATGTGATTAAACCACTCTTCGTTAGACATTTCCTTACCCCTTAGTTCCCGCTGGTAGTCTTCATTAGCCTTGTTAATAACTTCCTTGGCGGTCATCCCTAGCTGATCTAATGCTTTTTCAAAAAGAGTGGAAGAGACACGTACTGAAGATAATTCTTGTTTATTAACTTTGGGCGCCATGCTTGTTGCGTATGCCAAGGTTCTTTTATCTCGTGGATCTTCTCCATTGTATATTAGTACCAATTCATCGTGACTAAAATGCATATCAAATAAAATTTACCATTATGACCATTAATTTAAAAAAACTCTCTCTTTACAGCTTAATCGCACTAATAACTATCATAGTTTCTTGTGATAAAACCAATTTGGGCCCAAGCAGTACCAACCAGTCTGCTGGTAAATTCGCCAATGAAATTCTAAGCGATAGTAAATACAAAAAATTGGTTCTGGAAGTGCTTTATCCAGAAGGCTTTTCTCCTAACCAACAAAGTCTTAACAACCTTACAGACTTCATTAATCAGTTTGCGAACAAACCAGATGGCATTACGGTAAAAGAACGAGTTATTCCCGCTTTCAGTAAAAGTGAATTAACTGTTACGGATATCAAAAATTTCGAGGATAAACAACGTGGTGAATATCCTTCGGGAGATAAACTCAGCATTTTTGTATTGTTCACAAATACGGGTTACTCAGAAGACACCGAAAATGCAAAAGTACTTGGAATAGCCTACAGGTCTACCTCAATTTGCTTGTTCCAAAAGACAATTCAGGACAATAGCAGTTCTTCAGTACTAGATCAAAAACCGTCTAAAACCACACTTGAAACAACAGTTTTAAATCACGAGTTGGGCCATTTGTTTGGGCTGGTAAACAATGGAACGGACATGGTAGATGATCATCAGGATAGAGAGCATGGAGCTCATTGTACGACTGAAGACTGCCTCATGTTCTTCCAAGCAGAAACATCGGCAAACCTAGGCAACCTAATGGGAGGAAACATCCCACAATTAGATGCTTTTTGTAGAAACGACATTTCCGCAAACGGAGGTAAATAAACGCTTTAGGCCGCATTATTTAAGGTTCGCATCAATAGCCTTTCTGCAACCGGAAGTAATGTGGCTTTAAAGGGTAGCCTTCTTTTGGCCACAACTAAAAACGTTGCAGGATTGGGTAATTCCTTATTTGAAGCTAATAGGTTTAGCTTAATCTGATGATAATGGTTGGCCACACTTTTCTCCTCTGTTTTTACAAGCTGGGTGTGTAATGCAAAGAATTTGTCCTTATCATTTTTTATGGATGACATCTTGTATTGATAAATCATAACCTCAGCCAATCCGTCGTATGTTAAAAACAGGTAGCCTTCCTTATCATACAAAGGTCTCAACCCAATAGGGTCCACCTCTATGTTATCTTCAACCCAATCGAATAGCTCTTTCCCGTTTCTAATTTCATTTTCCACACGAGGAATAGAAAACTCCACAAGCTTTTCTAATTCCTTCATGTTATTGTCATCCAGATCCACTTCCTCATAAACTAATTTCAATTTTTTGAGGTCTATACGATCTAGCTTTTTTGGAACCTGCGAACTAAGGAAATTCTTATTCTCTTTGAGTCGTAAAAGATTGTTGTAGTGAAAAACTAAATCGGAAAGTACTGGATATAAACTTTTTCGCTTGAAGGATCGTGATACCTTCTGAAGGTAATCGAGCAAAATATATTGCTTGTATTCAAAATCAATGTAGCCTTCGGTTAACCAATTGGGATCTAGTTTCTTCATAGGTAGATATTTTAACTTAGATAACGAATGACTAGTTAAAATATATGCATAATTCGATAAATCCCAATTTAATTTGGTTGAAATGGATGCATAACTTAAATGCC
The DNA here is from genome assembly GCF_007995015.1 of Luteibaculum oceani. NCBI lineage: Bacteria > Pseudomonadati > Bacteroidota > Flavobacteriia > Flavobacteriales > Luteibaculaceae > Luteibaculum > Luteibaculum oceani. Next base: position 318,652 of record NZ_VORB01000002.1, on the reverse strand, counting down.
TAGCGCATTTAAAAGATCCTTTTTGCTAAATTCTGTCGTAGTATTTACATCTTCGATTCTTAAATTTCCAATGGCAGATCTAATCAACCTCAGTGTTGGATGTCCCACTGCCGCTGTCATTCTTCTTACTTGCCGGTTTTTCCCCTGATTTAGTTCAATTTTAAGCCAGGAGGTGGGAATAGCTTTTCTGAATCTTACGGGTGGATTTCGTTCCCATATCCAATCGGGTTCTGAAGTAAGTTCTGCACCTTTGGCTGTAACCAAATATTCCCGACCCTTTATCCGGATAGTTACTCCTTTTTTTAGTAGGTTGACAGCATCATAGGTCATCGCTCCATCCACTTGCACAGTGTACTCTTTCTTGGGGGACTTTGGAGAATCCAATAACAATTTATTCAAACTAGGATCGTTGGTTAAAACAAGTAAACCTTCCGAATCTTTATCCAACCTGCCAACAGGATATACATCCTTAGGAAAATTGAATAACTCGCTTAAATTGCGCACACCTTTCTCGGAGGTAAATCCCGTTAAAACATCAAAGGGTTTATTTATCACGTAGTATTTGAACATGAGACAAAGTTACTTCTCCACCATCATTATAGGTTTTATTTTTTTGGTGCTATGCCCTTTTAAGACCATAAAGGGGCAGGAGAAAGGCTTAATGATTGATCGCATAGAGGATCTTGAATGTAATGTAGATGGAATAGACTCCATTATTAGCTACATGCATGCAGATGGTTACAATACGGCTTATTTATATGTTTCAAAATTTTGGTTCGAAAATTTCCCTGCATTAAACGATACCTTAATAAACAAGTTAAAACAAGCAGGAATTTCACCCCATGCAGTCGTTTCCCCTAGTTCTTATGAACCCATGTCCTTGTTGCTATATAAGGATCTTTTAGTTGGATATGATGGGATATTTATTGAGTTCGAATTCTGGGATAATGGAGATGATTTTAGGGAGTTTAAAAGGTTTTGTAAACAATTAAAATCCTACCTACCCGATAAAATCATTACGCATTACATAGGTTGGCCGGGAAAACACTTTGCGGAAGGAGTAAAACGACTGCGATTCATGGGGGAAATATCAAACAGAATAGCCGTTCACATGTACCGACACGAAGTGGATCTAGACTTTGTTAGAAACCGTATAAAGGCTATTGATGTTGCCGGTTATGAGGAAGAGTCACCATTCGAAATTTTCGTTTTGTACAGCACAGAACCTGCATTTATGGCTAATAAACTAAAGGAAGCTACTACAGATGAAATCCACTCGAAAGTAACTCAAGAAATCTATAACAACATCAACTTTTTAAGTGGTCGTATATCTGGACAAATTTGGTTTAAATCCAGTGATCTGATTGAGTATTAAAAGCTGTGGTTTATTTGAATTGAACCCCAGAAAAAGTCATCGTAGATCCCAGGAAAATCCTGCATTTCCTGCTGACCGGCACCAATAGTTAACCTTGCCCACCAACTCTTGTTAAACGGCTGCTGATAGGAAACCCCAATTCTTCGAGTTCTATTTAAGTATATAGGAAGTCCAGACTCCGGATCAATACCAATATTGGTTGTATTTTGGAAGGTGCCGATTTCAGGAACAAACCCAAATGCAACGGTTAGCCCCAACCATTGCTCTGGATTCTTATAATAGTGTCGGAATAAGAATACGTACGAACGTGTTACTTTCGGTACCCCCGTAAACCCTAGGAACATTCTACCGCTAATCCAATTGCTTCCGAAATACTTCCCCAATTGCCCAGTAAGTAGAACTGGTCTAATTTCTTGATTAAACTGAAGATATCTAAACCCGATAGACCCTTCCCAAGCTTTTTCGAAGTTGTAATAGTACTCTGCACCCAAGCGAAGTGGCGGAAATAGATCGGAGGCAGAAAATCCTGCATTTAAGTACAGATACGACCTTTTGGTTAGTCGTGGATACCAGTCGGCTTCTAATTGAAACCCTGTTTTTCCTTGACGAATTGCTTGATTTAAACGAATGGTAAGTGGACCTGTCCCAGTTTTTCGTGTGTAGTAGTAGGAGAGGGCATTGGCGTTTCCTAGTATATTCTCATAAGAATCTAAATTGTAGATTATCCCAGCGTCATTTCGTTTAATCTCCTTTTTTAAACTTGATCTTAGTTTCTGTCCCGTGTCATTACTTGGATCGTAATAAAGTAATTTTTCAGCCGTCTCTGCCGATTCTGCAGCCTGACCTAATTCGTACTCCAACAAAGCCTTTTTCTCTAAAAGCTCCACGTTTGACGCAGAGAAATAAAGGCCATTTTTAACGGTATTTAAAGCCTGGGGCTTATTATCAGCCCAAATAAAAAGGTCGGATAGACATAAGTATGCAGGTACATAGCGGTGATCATCTCGAAGCACACCCTTTGCTACTTCAATACCCTCATCAAAATTACCTGTGAAACCATGTAACCTAGCCTTAAAGGTTCGCATTTCAAGATTGCTAGGACTTAAGTTTAAAGCGCGATTGAGATATACAAAAGCCGAATCGTAAGTTTTGGCGTAGGCATAAGTTTTGGAAATCTCAAAATACCTATTGGCTAAACGGTCTTTTCCATCTTGCGCTTTAAGCCCAGTTAGTGCTAGGATTATAAAGCATAGCGTAAGTCCTACAGTTAGATTCCAAGATTTACTTATTGAGGAGGAAGGTCTTTTTGTCATACAGAGGTTCCGGATTATCTACGAATTTGATTCCGGAATCTAAAATATGAATTGCTTTTGGTTTATTTCCATTCCAATAATGAATATCAGCTAAAACCAAGTATGCATCGGTATAATTCGGGGCAAGCATTAATGTTTTTTCCCCTTGTTCAATGGCTTCTGCAAAGTTGTTTTGCCAGGCTAATATTTGGGTTAGATTTAAATTATAGTCTGCACTTTCCGACTCCCGATAAAGAAGATATCTCGCAAGCTTCTCGGCCTCAAAAAAGTTCTTGTCATAGGCCTTTTCCCTCGATAGTTTGTACAACGATCCTGAGGATTTTCCCGCCAAATTATTTTCCTTAACGTAAGCGATAATCTCGTTGTCAACTTCTCCTAAACTCCCTTTAATGCTTGGAGTTGGTAAGTCTTCAGTTTTATTCTCAGAAAAAACCGATAAATCTGAGAATCCATCTCCTAAACTTGCTTTCTGGGTAAGTAATTCCACTCCATTTTGTTTTGAAGTCTCAACAACCATGTGCAATGCTGTACCTGACTTCTCAACAAAGGCTACACCCTTGTTAGCGGCCATAGAATAGCTTGCCGCCCTAGAATTTAGGTTGTCTACCACAAACATTAGCACCACAGTCATCGCGCCATAGGTTAACAGTGCTTTACCGTTTCTAAAATTGCTTCTTCTGAGACTAAGCAAGGAAAAAACCGCAGTAGCAAAGAAAAAGATAACGAAGTTATAGAAGGTGAAAATTGGTTTAAAGAAATCGGCAATAGTTAAGGTCTCACCACCTAATTCTCTAATTTCTGTAAAGTGAATAAACTGGTGATTACGAATAAAATAGAATGTACAAAGAGAAACAACCAGTATTAATGAAACCCCTAAAAACCTAAGCACCTTAGAGCTTAACCTTGGGATCAATGATTCAACTAAAAATAGGGGTATTGCCATTAAGATCGTAGTTAACAAAACGAACAACAAATCATTCCAGAAACTCAGAATAAACAAGTTGAACACACTGCCAATTGCACCACTCTCGACAATAGAAATGGCTTCAAATAATCTAACAATGATTACAGCCGCCCACATGGCCAAAAACCAAATCGAAAGACTAGATGAATTGAGGAAATTACGCACTTTCATATATTAAAAATACCTAAGTGTTGCCCTCGTTTTCTCAGATTACGAACAATGACCATATTTGCCCCTTGATAAGCGAAAACAATTCGATTACTGTAAAATATGGCTGACCAAAATCACCTTTTTCCCATCTTAAGTTTAAAAGAGCTCCATGGATTGGAGAAGGAATTCATACAATATCTAGCAATGAGTGGCATAGAGGCAAAAGAGTGGGAGACTATTAAAAAGGAGCAGCCAAAAAAAATGGGGGAGATGCTTTTAGATTTCTCGCAAGGCGTCTGGAAATCACGCTTATCCAAAATAAATTACATCAACCACCTAGATGAAAACCTCATGTACGCTATTCATTTCCTTAAAGAAGAGGCAATAATAATTGGGCTAAGAGGTGAGGTGGATTTTAAGCAATGGATGGATTATAATTTTAAACAGCTCTCTACCGCAATTAAGGACAACCTAGATAAATTGAGTATTTTTAAGGAGCTTAAAAAATTCCAACCCGACAATAGAGCTTTGGAAATATACAAGCATCTTAAAGCGGGGGCGCGTATTTCTGTGGAGGGTGACCTTTACGAAATACTCAAAACTTTGAGTAATGGAAGCTAAAACGGCATTGGTAATAGGTGGGACAGGATTAGTGGGACGACAGCTCATTAAGTTGCTGATTAAGAACCCTACCTATCAGAAAATCAAATATTTCGGAAGAAATCAGGTGGATTTGGATAGTGATAAATTAGAGTTTATCCCTACCAACTTTCAAATGCTACACAGCATTAAGGAAGAAATTTCTGGAGACGTGCTTTTTTCCTGTCTTGGAACTACAATAAAGAAGGCTGGGTCCAAAGAAGAGCAGTATAAGGTGGATTTCGACTTCCAATTAAACTTTGCAAAACTTGCAGCTGAAAAAGGAGTAGAGAATTACGTACTTGTTTCTTCGCTGGGAGCACACCAAAATTCTCATGTTTTTTATACCCGTGTTAAGGGGCAGTTAGAACAAGCCATTAAAAAACTGAAGTTTAGGCATTGTGTTATAATTCGTCCCTCGTTGCTTTCTGGTAAGAGAAAAGAAAAGAGATTGGGAGAACAGTTTGCCGCAAAACTTAGTTGGCTAATCGCTTTTATACCCTATCTAAAAAAATACCGTGCAATTCCAGCCAAAACAGTTGCCAAATCAATGATAAAGGCTTCAGACTTGAATTGTGATACCGTTGTTTTTGAGGCCGACGAACTATTTGAACTCGCCAAGGATTACACGTCCGACTAAAGCGTAGTTTTTAAATTAATCCCCTTAGCTTTGCAGAAATTTTTTCAGATGAAAGCAACAATAAAGACCGAAAAAGGTGACATGAAAGTGGAGTTTTACGAAAAAGATGCCCCTAAAACAGTGGCCAACTTCGTGAAATTAAGCAAAGATGGATTCTACAACGGACTTACATTCCATAGAGTAATCCCAGATTTTGTAATCCAAGGGGGCTGTCCAGATGGTACTGGTGCAGGCGGACCTGGTTATAGCATTGACTGTGAATTAGACGGAGAAAATCAATACCACGATAGAGGAGTATTGAGCATGGCGCATGCGGGAAGAAACACCGGAGGTTCACAATTTTTCATTTGTCATTCAAGAACAAATACCGCACACCTAGATCGTAACCATACTTGTTTTGGAAAAGTGGTAGAAGGCGCCGACATTATTGATGACATTAGAATGGGAGATAAAATTCTCCAAATCGACATCCATGAGAATAACTAAAATAATATTCATTCTTCTGACGGGACTGCTTTGGTCCTGTCAGAATGGTGATGAAAGTACTGTTTCGTATTCGGACGAACAGACGGCCCGGCAAATTGCTTATTTAGATTCCACAATTAATAAATGGCATTTGGATGCAGCCAATGCAGACCTGGAGTCTTATTTTTCAGTTTGTAGCGAAGACTTTGTTTTCCTTGGAACTGATTCCTCGGAGAGATGGAGTAAGGAAATGTTTTATTCCTTCTCAAAGCCATATTTTGACCGTGGAAAGGCATGGGCTTTTGAACCTGTAGCACGTTACTGGAATTTTAATCAAGACCACACCATTGCATGGTTCGACGAACAATTGGATACCTGGATGAAAGATTGCAGGGGTAGCGGGGTTATGGAATATTCGGTTGACAACGGCTGGAAATTAAAACACTACAACCTTTCTATGACCATTTACAATGAAATTGTAGACGACGTTTTGGTCCTAAAAAGCAGCTTTAACCAACCCGATAGCACAATCCACCAATGAAAAAAAAGGAGTGCCCCTCATGTGCGATGGAAATTGACGCTAACCTAGATGTTTGTCCGATTTGTCAATATGAATTTGCTGTTAGCAAAAGCAATAAGTGGGGAACCACTGCAATTGCTATTTTATTGCTGCTCCTATTCTTGGCCTTTTTTATTCTTTAGGTAGAAATTAATTCAGCTCCTATTAGCGCTTTTTCTAGCTCGTCTGGTTGAACCGGCTTTCCAATAAAATCGGTAAACCCATGGGCCAAAGCCTTTTCTCTATCCGATAAAAATGCATTAGCTGTTACCGCAATAAGAGGAACCGGATTGGATTGGTATTTATTGTTTGACCTTATTTGGCTCACAGCTTCCCAGCCATCCATAACGGGCATTTGCAGGTCAATAAGTAGCAAATCGTAATTGCTGACCTCAAATTCTTTTACAGCTTCTTTACCGTTTTCCACCATTTTCACATCAAAGTTGTACTGATCCAACATGATGGAAATTACTTCTTGGTTGACAAAATTATCTTCAGCTACTAAGACCTTTAATTTTTCACCTCTGGTTTCCTTCTGAACCGCTTTTCTTATTTCAGTAATTTTCTTTGAGGCCGCCAATTCCAATTTTAAGTAGAATGAAAATTTTGAACCTTTCTCTGGTTCACTTTCAATTTGCAGCGAAGACCCCATTAACTCCAGTAACTGATTGGAAATGGTTAAACCCAGTCCAGTACCTCCAAATTTCCGGGTTGTTGATTTATCACTCTGTTCAAAGGCATCGAGAATTCCCGATATTTTGTGTTCCGGAATACCAATTCCTGTATCCTCAACGGAAATAAAAATGTTAGCGTGATTATCCACTATTTCCACCAAATTAATATTCAGCGCGACCCTACCTTCGTTAGTGAACTTTATTGCGTTGTTTATTAGGTTAATAAATACCTGATGTATTCTTATGTGATCACCACTTACCCAAAATTCATCTGATAAATTGTCGTTTAACTCTAGTTTTATTCCCTTTTCATTTGCTGTAGGCTGGAATATCCCCACCACTTGTTCCACATTCGATTTTAAATCAAAATCTACGTGGTCCAATTCCATTTTCCCTGCATCGATTTTGGAATAATCCAAAATCATATTTACCAACGAGAGCAAATGGTCCGCAGAAAAGGAAATAACATCCATATACCGTTGCTGTGATTCGGTAAGATTCTCCTTTTTCATTATGTGAACCATCCCAACTATTCCATTAAGAGGAGTTCTGATTTCGTGGCTCATGTTGGCCAGAAACATGGATTTATAATTCGAGACTTGCTCGGCTTTTTCCTTTGCCTCTTCTAATTCTTTCAACATTTGTTGAAATCGTTGAGCTAGTTGGTCGAACTTTTTATTGATTTTTTCAACTTCTAAAATTGTAGGATTGATAGGAGATTCACTCTCATCGTATTTGAACCCGTTGTCCACAAACCCCGACATTTTAAAACTCAGTCGATTTAAATCCTTGGAAAGGATATCAGACATGATAAAACTGAACAGTACCAATGCTGAAAGGCCCAGACCAATTACAAGAGCTAAAAGATTCTTGTTGATCTTATTCTTTTCCTCAATTTTACTTCGCGAGATCCCAATTACCTCCGCTAAATCTGCCCGCAGTGATTCTATGGTATTTACCACTCGGTGGTACACCCCTTGATTAAATTTAACGCCAAGTGCCATATCAAGAGCAACCACTTTATTAAAAAGCTCGGCATAGCGATTTACGGTAAGCGATGCTCTTTCCTCTAGAATGTATTTTTGATTTATGGATTCAATCAGTTTATTAAACTTGGTTTGGTATACCGTATCCCCGCGAAGTAGATAATCTTTTTCGTGTCTCCTGAGGGACAACAAATCTTTGGGAGATATATATGCGTTATCTTCAATTTGGTGGGCGTAATTACGCATTTCACCCACTAATCCGTTATCCTGAAATCCTCTTTGAAGCAGCAGCTCCTTTAAAATTTTTAAATCTTTGAATATCGAATCATTAAAGGCATTTAATTCCTCCAACTTATCCCCAATGTCCAGTCCTAATTCTAGATTTAGTTTTTCGATTTGAAAAATGCGTCGCTGCATTTTTTCATAATGTCTGTCCAAAATCCAGTTAAACTGACGCCCCTTTCCCTTGAAAAAATTCTCCTCAGTATAACCATTGAGCACCATATCCTGAATATCTCTACTAAAGGCCAGGTAGTCATTTTCTATGTATATGAGAGAATTCTCGTAGCGTTGAATTTCCGTCTTGTTGGTTTGAATAAGACCAAAGAAACCCACACAGGTTAAAAACACTATGATTAACAAAAAGTACGATCCAACTAACCGGCTACCAAGGGACCGGTAGCTTAGTCTACCCAACTTCATAAAACGGAAATATGCTACAAATTAAAGGCTCTTTATTTAACTGGAGGTTAACAAGGTCGCATTAGGCTCAATAAAGTGTAGAGTTGATTATATGACATAAATATTTTGGGTGAACTTTTTAGAGACATTTACACGCTTATTATTCACTTTTAATGACATACTGCCGTCAAAATCTCTTTTTTCAAGAATTTCTATCGGTGCACTCAACTCCAATCCTAGTTCCGTTAAATATTGTAGGAATTGAACAGAACCATCTTTTACGGAAACCAGCTTACATACTGCCCCAGCGGTCATTTCGGATAAGGTCTTTTTTACTGGGATTTTGTAGCTTCCATCAGCACCAGGAATTACATCACCATGCGGGTCTGTACCGGGAAACCCCAGAAAAGCGTCCAATTCTTTCATCAGTTTTTCACTTTGGATATGTTCTAGCTGCTCTGCAACCTCATGTACTTCATCCCAACCAAAATTTAGGTGATTATATAAAAAGGTTTCCCAAAGCCTGTGCTTTCTAATAAGGTTAACGGCAATTTTAAACCCGTCTTCACTCAATTCTAGCTTACCGTAACGTTCGTAATTAAGAAATCCTTTTCCCTTCAGTTTTTTAACCATGCTATTAACCGAAGCAGGGGATAATTCAAGAAACTCAGCTAGCTTATTGGTTCCGACCTTTTCTTCCTGCTGTTCAGCCGTTAAATAAAATATGGCTTTGAGATAATCCTCTTCGTTTTTTGTAAGTCTATCCTTTTTAATTTTGTTAGTCATGTCTAACTTTATAATTTTGCCTCAGTTAACAAATTTATGAAGACACAATTAACCAGCCTATTTTATTTACTCTTTTGTCCCATTATCCTAATGGGTCAGATAGATATAACAGGAAAAGTTCTTTCAAATGGCGAAGCAATAGTTGGTGCCAATATTTACAGTAAAAAATTTAAGACTGGGACCACAACCGATAAAAACGGAGAGTTTGTCCTTAAGTTTGGGGAAATCGAATACCCCGTTGAAATATTAGTAAGCTTTGTCGGTTTTAAACCAAAGGAGATAAGGCTTAATAAAAACCAGTATTTAAATATTAATCTTGAACCCAACCTTGAATTAAATGAGGTGGTAGTCACAGGAACCCTAAATCCGGTTAAAAAACTGGATAGCCCCGTTCCGGTAGAAGTGTATACAAAATCAATCCTTACCAAAAATCCAGCACCAAATATTTTCGAATCATTGGAGCGAATTAATGGAGTTAGACCTCAAATTAACTGCAATGTGTGCAATACTGGGGATATCCACATTAATGGGCTTGAAGGGCCTTACACCATGATTCTCATTGACGGAATGCCTATTGTTAGCGGTTTATCTACAGTTTATGGATTAAGCGGAATACCCAATGGTATTTTGGATCAAGTGGAGGTTGTAAAGGGACCATCATCTGCCTTGTATGGTTCCGAAGCTTTGGGAGGTGTAATTAACATCATAACCAAATTGCCCAACGCCAAGTTTGGTGGGGAACTAGACTTTTATGCCACTTCATGGCTAGAGACCAATACCGATTTATCTTTAAATACACCAATAGGAAAAGGAGTGAACTTACTTACTGGAATTAATCATTTTCAATACAACAACCCAAAGGATAACAACGGGGATAATTTCACCGATATAACCCTACAAAATCGCATATCTTTATTTAACAAACTTGCAGTTGATCGTAAAAACGGAAAGCACTTTTCTGTAGCTGCAAGGTATTTTTACGAGGATAGATGGGGTGGAGAAATGAATTGGACACCAGAATTTGCAGGCGGTGATTCTGTTTACGGAGAAACCATACAAACTGAACGTATTGAGCTAGTATCTCTGTACGATATTCCATCCATTAAAAACTTACAATTACAAACTTCCTATAACCGCCATGAACAAAGCTCGTTTTACGGAACTACATCGTACAATGCCACACAACAAATAGGATTTGGACAGTTGGTTCATAATACAAAAGTTAACTCCATTGGGATTACAAGTGGGTTAACCTATAGGTTTAACATATACGATGACAATACCACCGCTACCGAAAAAGATTTTGGAGGTACTGTTAGCAACAATCCATCTGCAACATATATTCCAGGAGTATTTGTACAGGTTCAACAAGAGTTATCCAAAAAATGGAGTTGGTTAGCAGGAGCTAGGTTAGACCATCAATCTAATCATGGAAATATTTTCACCCCTCGGTTTGCAGTTAAGTTTAATCCTACCGATCAAAGTACAATCCGCCTTAACGGTGGTACGGGTTTTAGAGTGGTAAACATTTTTACTGAAGACCATGCCGCATTAACAGGTGCCAGAGAAGTTGTAATTGCTCCTAATATTAAACCTGAGCAGAGTAAAAGCTTAAACCTTAATTATGAGCAGCATTTTTACAGCCTAACGGGAGATCGATTTGGAGTGGATTTCAATTCATGGTACACCCATTTTTCTAATCAAATCATACCAGATTACGAAAGCAATCCCAATGAAATTAGGTATGAAAATCTAGATAACTACTCGGTTTCTAGAGGGATTTCGGCAAACCTCAATGCCGTTTTAAAATCGGGGTTATCCATCTTAGCAGGAGTGAGCTATATAGATGTTTTTCTGATGGAGCAGGAGGGTAGCAGCATGGTTAAATCTCGTCCGTTATTAAGTGAAAACTGGACAGGAACTTGGACCATTTCTTACCCTATAAGAAGTTGGAAGATGGAAATAGATTATACCGGTAATTTATATGGCCCTATGTTATTACCAACTCTTGGAGAACTAGATCCAAGACCAAAAGAAAGCCCTTGGTGGAGCATCCAAAACCTAAACTTTTCCTACAAGGGATTTAAGAACATTGAATTATATGGAGGGATAAAAAACCTACTAAACTTTACACCGGCAGCTAACTCAATAGCTCGAGCTTTTGATCCATTTGACAAAGGAGTAACCTTTGATGGCGAAGGAAATGCGGTGGCAACCCCATCCAATCCCAATGCATTAACATTTGACCCTAGCTATGTATACGCGCCCAACCAGGGTCGTAGAACTTATTTAGGGCTTAAATGGATTTTTTAAACAAAGAATTAGTCAAAACATCCGTTCTAAGTCCTATTATTGTAAAAAACAGGAAATGCAGGACGCCGATATTCTAAGATCCAAAATATCTGAATTAGATAGTGTTTTAAATACCCTCCTAAAAAACACGGAAGCCTACATTACAGTTTTAAATACTGATGGAATAGTCCTATACATAAATAAAGTTGCTCCAGGTGTCGATAGGGCCTCATTCCTCGGGGCTAGGCTTTATGATTTTTTAGATACGAAAACGGCGGAGGAACTCAAATACAATCTCAATAAAACCCTTACAGAAAGTCGAACAAACAGGTACGAAACTATCTACACCGACCCGGAGGGAAACGTAAGGTATTTTAAAAATATCATGAGTCCTGTATCCTTTGATGATAAAGTTGATGGAGTTATTATTATATCGCATGAGCAAACCGATATAGAATTAACTAAAAAAGAGTTGGAGACTAAGAATAGCCAGCTAAAGCAGCAGTATAAAAGGCTCAAGGACATTTCTCAAATCATCGCTCATGATTTTAGAGCACCGATGGCAAATCTCCTTATGCTGAACGAGTTGATGGATGCAACTCAATCCATGCATAGGATTAAAGATTACCTAGAACTTCAGAAAAAAACCATCAATATTTTGGAAGGCATTTTCGAAAATTTAGTCATGGATGCCTCCGCCACTTTATCTTCTAACGACTTTACAGAACAGTTTTTTTCAACTACCATAGAAAAAGTATCTCATTTGCTACAAGCTGACATTATGAAAATGAAGGCGGAAATCACACAAAAATGTGAAGTTCCAGGCCTTAGAGCTATGGTGGGTTTTCTGGATAGCATTCTGCTGAACTTAATTAGTAACGCCCTAAAATTTTCCAAGGAGAATGAAGCCCCCCGAATTCATGTTTCCTCTAAAATAGAAGGAAAGGATTTAGTCATTAGGGTGTCCGATAATGGGAGAGGGATGGATTTAGAAAAAAATCCTAACAAACTGTTTGGGTTACATCAAACCTTTCATCAACTTCCAAATGAGCGTGGGCTAGGTCTTTTCTTAGTTAAAAACCAAGTTCTTGCCGTTGGTGGAAATATTGAGGCCACTAGTAGGATAGGGGTTGGAACCGAATTTAAAATTTCCTTACCTTGCCAACTGGCTATATGAGTGAATTGGGCAAAAAAATTTGGTTGGTAGACGATGACCCCGTTTACCAAAGTCTTACCATACATCTATTCGAAATGGAAGGTTCTAACTCTCAGTTAGAAGTTTATTCTAACGGATTAGAAGCTATTCAATGTTTAGAATCTAGATTGAAATCTGGAGAAGAATTACCCAAGGTTATTCTTCTAGATTTATTTATGCCGGTGATGGATGGCTGGGGGTTTCTAGAGGAGTTCGACAATCAAATCACGCAAAGTCTAAAAGACCAGAACATTATCATTTACGTTATCTCGTCCACCATTGATCCGGATGATATTTCCAGGGCCAAATCCAACAAATGTGTAAGAGATTTCTTCATAAAACCCATAAGGAGGGAAGAGTTATTCAAGGTTGCAAATTGTGCCTAGAATAGAAGTCTTTGTTGTAATTAACCTTTGTCATTTTTATCCCCTTGATTTTATTTGAAATTGTACTCAAAAAGTAATCTTATGAGTACAGAAAAAGTAGCAAACAGACTAGTTGAACTTTGCCGTAAAGGAGATTTTGAAACTGCAATGCAGGAATTATACAGTCCCGAAATTGTTTCAATTGAACCAGAAGGAAGCCAAGCACCAAATGCAGAGGGAATACAGCAAGTAATAGAAAAAGCCAAACACTTTGCTGACTCGGTGGAAGAATTTCACAAAAACGAAGTTTCTGACCCAGTTATAGCAGAAGACTTTTTCTCGGTCCAAATGAAAATGGATGTCACTTTTAAGGGTGTAGGTAGGACACAAATGGAAGAGATTTGTGTTTATGGAGTCAAAGATGGAAAAATTACCTACGAACAATTTTTCTATACTCCAGCTCCCGTAAATGCAGGATAAATTTTGGCCTTTCACCTTGGTTTGAATTTTTATAAAGCTCGCGAATTAGCGGAGGGCATTAACATTCGCTTAATAAATCGTATCTTTGTAGGCAAAGCGCAACAGTCAGTTCTAATTACCAGCGACTAAGTCAACTACCACAGGGAAACTTCTTACTGTAATAGAGAATCAAGAAAGGGGAGCTATCCCAACACTGGCGCAATAAAACGGATAATATTTTTTATGGGTAGATCACAAGAAACTTTCAGCAAAAAGGAGAGAGAGAAGAAAAGAGCTAAAAAAAGACAAGAAAAGCTCGCTAAGAAAGAGGAGAGAAAAGCTAATGCTACTGGAGGTAGTTTAGATGAAATGATAGCTTACGTAGATGTAAATGGTAACATCGTTGATACTCCACCAGATGAGTCTGAAAAAGAAGTGATCAAGGCGGAAAACATAGAGATTGGAGTACCCAAAGCATCTGAGCGTGTAAATCACCTAGAGAAGAAAGGTAGACTTGTTTTCTGGAATGATGAAAAAGGATATGGTTTTATCAAAGATTTATCGAGCGAGAATAAGTACTTCGTTCATCAAACAGAATGTTTAGAGGACATCAAAGTTCACGACAAAGTTGTTTTTGAACTTGAAAAAGGCCCTAAGGGGATGAGTGCAGTTAGAGTGAAGTTATCCACTGGTGGTTAATCCTATGGTGGATTTTCTTCCACCTATATATACTTAACATAATATTAATTATAAGACAATATTATTAGATGATTTGAAGTCTAGGGTTCTATAAGCGGTTTCTCCGGGTAAACTGAATCAAACTACAGTTTATGACTTTTTACTAATGCAGACCTTAACGAAGAAGCTTCAGCTTAAAAACAATATTTCATTTACATATAAAAAAACCAGAACTCTGTGTGTAAAATGAAATCCTGTATTCTAATTTCACCTTCCTGGTGCTTATATAATAATATGCAGTAAAAATCTCTTTTTTACTCCTATTGTCGAGTGATCATAATTAATTCAAATTCCCAGCTAAACACTAATAAGTTATGTTAAGTTGTATTTGCTAATAAAGCATAGCTTCGCCAAAAGAAAATTCATCATGACCATTCCACCTTGCCCCAAATGTTCAAGTCCTCACGTTTACCCTTTAGACGCTTTATTAATTTGTCCAGAATGTGCACATGAATGGAATCCAGACGAAGCTGTCGTGGCAAACGAGGATCAGCAACCAGAGGTATTAGATACTAATGGCAATACTTTAACCGATGGCGATGATGTAATCGTAATTAAGGACCTTAAAGTTAAAGGCGCCTCCAACCCAGTTAAAGCCGGCACCAAAGTAAAATCTATCAAACTGGTTGACGGTGACCACAACATCGATTGTAAAATACCTGGTTTCGGTGCAATGGGGTTAAAATCTGAGTTTGTAAAAAAGGCTTAGTATACCTTGTAAACCGGATATTGTAAATAGGCTGATTCGCTATATTCACTTCTTTCGTAAATCCATTGCAACTGTTGATAATGGCTATTCCTAAACTCAATATCATCATTGAGCTTTTGATTAAATTCCTTTTCTAAGCCCTGATTCGTGTTTAAGATTTCCGCCGCTTTTTTGTCCCATACGTAAGGGGAAAACCCCTCTTTTCTTTGTAGAATAGCATCGAAAGCATTCCACTTAAAATACGAGTCAAAGGCTGTTGGTTCAAGGGTTTCAGCCAAAATTCTATCGTACTTCCCTCCTGTTTTAATTATGAAATCGTTTTGTTCTATTAAAAGGGTGTCGAAGGCACTTTCAATCGACACATTATAATGAGGAAAGTGCTTCTCGTATACGCTACTACTCGTTTCCCAGGAGGTTATAACCGTTTTCTCTGCCCAAACCTTATATTTTTCGGTAACACGATTTACAGATACCCCATGGGCCTGTAACTTGCTTACTATTTGATGGTACCCCGCTTTTATAATATAGCATGATGGTTTCTTAACATAATCATTTGGGGTGTAGCTATTGTAATAGGGTATTTTACCATTCCACAGGCTGTCTCTATCATAGATTTTAAAGGGAAATTTACCGACCCTACTCTCAGCATTAACATACTGATATCCCGCGTAATAGACACTATCAGCTATTGTTTTATTTAACTCCCAGTTTACAGGTATGGAGTCGGCATTTGCGTAAAAATCAACTTGTTGTTTTTGTGCTTTTACTAGATCATCCCCAAAACTTGCCAATTTCCGCATGCACACGTGCATAAAAGCTTTGGTGGCTAAAACCCTTTCTTTAAATGGCTTCAGCATATGCGTTTCAACAGTATATCCAGGAATATGGTGCAACGCAGCCATTCCAGTAGTGTACCTTGGCCAATCAAAAAATTGTTCTATCCCCCCATCTTGTGGAGCGCGTCCCCATACATTTACATAGGGCACCATGGGATAACCGGCACTTTCCATCTCAGGATATAGAGATTTGGTAAACTCCGAATAAACTGACTCCAAAGGTCCGCCTAACTTTTGCTCCTGTGTAGTTAAAAGTGTAATTACATGCTGATAATCTGCTCCGTTTGAAACATGATTATCTATGAAAAGAGTTGGCATTATGGAATCAAGTAATACTGCTAATAGGGCAGCATTTTTGCTGTCCATCTTTATGTTATCTCGGTTAAGATCTAAGTTTTGAGCATTACCTCTAAATCCATAATCCCTAGGTCCGGCTTGATTGGCTCTACTTGTACTATTTCTGTTTAACGCCCCGCCAATGTTATAAACCGGAATAATGTAAAGGGCAATATCCTTAAACTCCTCAATTAACTGTTCGTTTTGTTCTATCTCCTTAATAAGAAGCTGGCAAGCATCTATTCCATCTGGTTCTCCTGCATGTATGCCATTGATGATAAAAATTTTCCTACCACTGCTTCCTCCCTCTTCATTCCATTTAACCAAATGAAGTGGAAATCCGCTATCGGTTTCTCCTAATGAATCTATTTGTAGTCTCTGGCATATCTTACTTGCAGCATTCCAAAAACTTATGGTCTCTCGATAATCAGAACTTTCGAGACCATAACTTTTTTCGAATTTCGTTTCAGGGAAACTCTTTTTTAACTCTATGGATTCACAACCAATGAAAAATAAGGATATCAAAGACAATACCAACCAGCGATAAAAGGTCATTTCATTTAGATTTTCGGCAAGATATGGAACCAATCATTAAGTATTGTAAATTAGATCTATGATAACCGATACCCTCAACTACGAATTTCTTGCCTTAAAATCCTGCACTTATCTTAACACACCAGCAACTGGATTAGTCTCCAAGGAAGCAAGAGAAGAACAACAGAATTACCTCCGCAATTTCGACAGGCAAGGCTCAACCTATATCGATGAACTTGAGTACCCTTTTAAATCTGATCTCAAAAACAAAATTGCAACTTATTTTGGGTGCCATTTTGGCCAAATAGGTCTAGTTCCTAGCTTTTCAGCAGGTATTAACTATTTACTTTCTGGTCTATACTCTCTGGAAAGCGTTGCCTATCTCAAAACCGATTACCCATCCCTAACACTACCACTTTCTTTAGGCACCTATAACTCAATAGAAATTGCACCCAATGAAGATGGTTTTTATTCAGAAGAAAAAATCATAACGCAATGTGTGGAGACAGGAGTTAGGTTCTTGTTCCTAAGTCACGTGCAATACAATTCCGGACAGAAGTTAGATATAGAATTCATTGGAGCGAAATTGAAGGCCCATGAAATATTCATAATTGTAGACAGCACCCAATCAGCGGGAAACTCCGATTTCAATTTTTCAAAAAGCAACATTTCCTGTGCTATCATGAGCTGCTATAAATGGTTAAATGCAGGTTTTGGCTCGGGAATTATCCTTGCCAAGGAATCATTTTTAAGTGCCTTAGATATTAAAACAGGTGGCTTTACTGCCGTACTCTGGAAAGAGAATTCCAATACCGTTGACAGAGGCTTGGCACAATTACAACCGGGACATGTGGCTCCTTTTGCTTTAACCGGCCTCAGCAGTGCACTGGACATGCATTTAAAGCTTAAAGAAAGTAACGCTCATCTAATAGGCAAAAATTTGCTTTCTCAGTTTTTTGAGAGCTTTCCTCAAATAGAAAATATTGTCGGGAACCCTGATAATGACTCCTATGCCAACTTTTGTTGTATCCGAGATAAAGAGAGAAAACTGTCAGGGAAATTAACCAACAAGAACATTGTTCATACCTACAGAAATGGTGTTGTTAGGTTAGGGTTTCATTTTTACAACACCGAAGAGGACGTGGAAATTCTGATTAATGCCATCTCGAGTTAGATTCTAGCGAGAAGATAATCGCAGAAGTATTTTCTACTATCTAAAAATCGTTCTTCAATGAGCAACTGAGTTCTCGTTAGTAGGGTTTTCAAAATTTGGTCATTGTATTTTCTAGAAACTTCCATGAATACCCTCTCCCCCTTTTGAAAGGATATTTGAACTCCTGGTTTGTTAAGGCTTACCACCTGATTTTCAGTACTCGTAAGATAACTTTTGGCAAGCCCTGAAACCTCATCATACTCTGGAGAATGAACAAATTTATCAAGCTGGAAGTCCCCTAACAGTTCCTTATTAATCCTTTTAAGAAGGTTTAAGTTAAATGCTGCAGTATATCCATTTTTGTCATTGTAGGCTGGAAGAACGATTTCTCTTGATTTTATCAGATCTAGCCCAAGCAAAACCCTATCCCCCGAATTTAGCACCTGAGACAGGGCCCCAAGAAAAGAGGCCGCTCTTTCATCCACCATATTCCCTAGGTTAGAGCCAAGAAACAGCACAAGTTTTGGGTGTTTTCCTCTAAGGCTCTCGAGCACCTTAAAGTATTCCCCTTGTTCAGGTTCACATCGAACTTGAGGTAATTCTCTTTTTAGTCGTTTAGAGAGTAGTTCTAGGGCGTTAGAGCTGATGTCCACGGGTTTATAAGTGAACTTTTTAGTATTTAACCCCCTGAGAAGTTCTACGGTTTTCTTGCCATTACCTGCTCCTAATTCTATAATTTCAAAGTATTCTAAACCTTCGAAGGGTGATAGTATATCTTTTGCTTGTTCAGAAAGAATTTCAAACTCACAATCGGTAAGGTAATACTCGGGTGAATTCATAATTTTTATAAAGAGTTCATCACCTTTATGATCATAAAAATATTTGGAGGGTAAATATTTGGGAGTTGCCTTTAGCCCCTGTAATACATCCAATTCAAAACTGCTCATTTTAAATCTCCTTTGCTAGTCTTATACCCGCTACTTGCCAACTGTATTGGGGATGAAAAAAATTTCGGTAGGTATTTCTGGAGTGCCCCTTTGCCGTTGCCACGGAAGCACCTCTTAACACCATTTGGTTTACCATAAATTTCCCGTTGTACTCACCTATGGCACCAGCTGGTTTTTTGTAATTAGGATAGGGTAAATAAGCACTTTGCGTCCACTCCCAAACCGTACCCCAGTTTAGTTCTTCACTGGCAACTTCCCATTCAAATTCCGTACATAATCTATGTCCTTTATAGTTGGCATATGCTACTGCCTCGAAATAGTTAATATGCATTAAGACGGCCTTAGGGTTTACTTCCTGTAAACCGTTTAGTGTGTACTGGAAATAGTTTCCATCCTCCTTTTTCCAGTATAAAGGGAGTTTACAACTATTTTCTTGGATAAAGGCCCACCCTTCATCCAGCCAAAACTCTGATTTATCATAACCTCCAGATTCAATAAATTCTATAAACTCTTGATTGGATACTAAATTCCCTGAAATCTCTACCGGATTGATGTACACTTTATGCTTACCATGTTCATTATCAAAGCTAAAGTCTTTACCTTCATATCCTATGTTATAAACACCTTCCTCTATCAATACATCTGGCTGACTCGGCTCCACTATTTTTTCCCAATAATAATCCTTGTGGTAGGTTGGATAAATTGGGTTCTGCGAAAAAATATACTTAAGGTCGGTAATTAACAGTTCTTGGTGCTGTTGCTCGTGTTGTAAACCAAGCTCAATTGTATTAATAAGTTCCTGTCTATCTGTATTTTGAAGAAGGCTGACTATTTCTTGATCTACGGATTTTCTGTAATCAAAAACCAACTCAAGTCTGGGGCGTGTTAGCAATCCCCTGTTGTCTCTTTCTAAGCGCTCACCTACCGAATTGTAATACGAGTTAAAAAGAAAAGCAAAGTCCTTGTGAAATCTCGTGTAACCTTTTTTAAACTTGCTTAGGACAAACTCTTCGAAAAACCAAGTTGTATGCGCTATGTGCCACTTTGCCGGGCTTACAAATACAGCGGGTTGCGGAATAAAATCCTCCACTCCAAGTGGAGAGCATAATTCCTCGGTTCTCGCCCTAACTTTTTTAAATCGCCTAATGATTTCGGTATTATCTGCAACTGTCACTGAGTCCATTGTGCTAGTATTTTGAGTTGATTTGGGTATCAATCTTAGAAACGGATTCTAAGGTTTTGTGCACAGGGCATTTATTGGCAATTTCTAGGAGTCGCTGTTTTTGGTCAAAATCCAACCCGGAATCAACATTAATATGCCTGCTGAAAAGGTCGTATTTATTGCCATTTTCGTCCTTTTTACTTTCATGGGTTACATCCACCTTAACCGAACTATACACCCACCCTTTTCTTTTGGCGTAAAGGTTTAAAGTCATGGCTGTACAAGAAGCAAGAGCCGCGGCTATTAACTCGTGGGGAGCCGGTCCAAAATTATTTCCTCCAACCCTTTCTGGCTCGTCGGTTACAATGCGATGATCACCTATTCCTACAAGGGTTTCTAAATCCTTGTATCTGTTTATAGCACTCGCATTTCCGCTTACTGTAACATCTTCCTTTTCAGCCTTTTCTACGTAGCGATTGGCCCAAGCAGCTATTACCAAACCAGCGTACTGTGCGTCTGCTTTAGTACTCAGTAAATGGTCCGAATTATCTAAAGAAACAAATGATTTTGGATGCCATGCTTTTTCGAAGTATTTACGGGCGTTTTCTATACCCACAATTTTGTCATTTGGTGAATGGAGAATTAAAAAAGGAAGTTTTAAGTCTTTAAGAATCTTACCACTGTCTTCCTGCTTTAAATCGTTTACAAATTGCCTAGAAATTTCGAAAGATCTCCCACCTATATTCACTTCAGCTTTACCCTCGGATTGGATTTTTTCGATATCCCCAGAAAAAAGGTTTGTAACGTGTTCGGGATCGTATGGAGCTCCAATAACAGCTATTGCCTTTAGGCCCTCTATTTCTTTGGCGGCGTGAATAACCGCAGCTCCACCTAGGGAGTGTCCGAGTATAATGCTTGGGGCTTTTCTATTCGTTTTAAGGTAGAATGCAGCGTCAATTAAATCGGATATATCAGAGGTGAACCCGGCTTGAGTAAATTCGCCTTCACTTTGGCCTAATCCTGTAAAATCAAAACGAAAAACTCCAAAACCCTTATCGCATAACGCTTCACTTAAATACTGAATTGCTTTTAAATTTTTACCACAGGTAAAACAATGCGCAAACAAGACAAAATTTTCGGTGGCTGAAAATTCTGGTAAATCCAATAGGGCTGCAAGTTCTACCCCTTTTCTATTTTTAAATTTTATGCGTTGGGTTTTCACGAAATAACTTTGTACTGGAAGAAACAAAAAACCACCTCAAAAGAGGTGGTTTAAACTATTATAAAACGTTAACCTGGAAAATTTGGTAACGAATTTCTTGCTATAATTTGGTGAACTTAGAACTTAACACTCCATTGTCGTGGTATACTTGAATTAAATAAACCCCGCTTACAACATCGTTCATAGGTACTGTAATTCTCCCGTCGGATTCTACGTAGTTAGTGCTAACAAGCTTACCATCCTGGCTCATAACTTTAATAGACTTAACCGAAGTTAAGTTGTGAGTAATGAAAACCTTTTCTTTTACTGGATTAGGAAATAGGCTCATTGCGTAACCTTTATGCTCATTGAGTCCCACAGGCACCGAGTAACTAACCATTTTACATCTAACATTTACACAACCATTGGTGTCTTCAACCGATAAACAAACTTCGTATTCACCAGACTCTTCGTACTGCATAGATGGTTTAACTTGCTGCGAAGATTGACCATTTCCAAATTGCCATGCGTAAGCAGTAAAATTAGTGTCACTGGGTATAAACTGCACATCTGCACCCGATACAACTGGCTGGAAATCTACAAATGGTAAATCCAATACAGAAAAAGTTAATGTATCACTCGTTGGGATTACAGGTGTTGGACATACCGAATTAGGATGCAGCTTAGCGTAGACCTTATCTCCATTTTTAAGAGAATCTAAGGCTATTTTGGTGAATTTTCTCTTGCGGATACTTAAATCATTTAGGAACCACTCAATATTCGGTTCTACTCCTCCACCTTCTAATAAATCTACTTCGATAAGTATACTTTCTCCTTTACAGAATGGTGTTTGCTCAAAATCTGAACGAATATTTATAGCCGTCGGAGTCAACTCAGAGACCTTTACTTCTATAGGACCACTAAAGGTTTGTTCAAAAGAAATACACTCTATGCTAGAGATTAACCTAGCATTTACCTCGTCCTGATTATTGAAATTAGCACCACTGTATGTCATTCCGGTTTCCCCGCTAATGGGATCACTATTAAGGAACCATTGAATTTCGGGAGCGCTGCCACCGTGTTTGATATTAGTTACCAGAAAATGGATGCTATCTCCATCACAAATCTTAGTTCGATCTGAAGTAATAGTAATTTCCGGCTCAACATCAGATCCGACTAAAAAAGATACCTGGTCTGTTACAAAAGTCGATTTGGTGCAACTACTATTCACATTGTATTCTGCTCTAATCACATGGTTTCCTACCGAAAAAGTATCCGTAGAGGTAGACAAGGTGGTTACATTTATTGGTTTCCCGTTGTGAAACCACGAAACACTCCCTTTTCCTCCGGAATTATTAAACGCGGTATCTACGGTAAACGTTATTTCTTTACCAATACAGGATAATTCTGGATTAACATCCGAGGTCATTTCCAAATTAGGATCCAGTTCGGTTGTGGTGGTAACTACAATGGTATCTGACAATTCGTTTACAGACACACATGCATAGTTAGCGTTAACCTTAACAACAACTACATCTCCATTATTCAAACCATTTCCTGAATATGTTTTACCTTGATTTTGAACACTGGTACCGTTAAGAAACCACTCAAAATTTGGATTGGGACCAAAATCCTTATCGTCCGCAGTAAAGTTTACGGTTGCTCCCTGGCAAATAGGCATTGGAGAACCGGAGTTTAAAGTTAAGCTTGGGGTTAAAAAATCATCGATTTCAACAATCACGGAATCAGTGCTGTAATACGTGCCACAAGCTGTAACTAGATTGAATTCGAATTTCACCTCATCTCCATCTGATAGGGTATTTGTGGTGAAATTCATCCCAGTTTCTCCTGTCACAGGTTGATCGTTTATATACCATTGCACTGGTGGATTAGCTATGTTATCAGATAATGCCGCATCAAACCTAATAGAACTTCCAGCACAAACACTTCCTGTTGGAGTTTGATCGGTAATAGAAGCAGTTATTGCCGTATTCCCAAGAACTGCCAAAGGAAGAGAATCGAGGGCCATGCAATACTTGTTGCTAAGACTTGCTATATACGTAGTACTACTTGTTGGATAGGCTTCAGGCGCATCGTCCGTAGTGCTAGAAATAGCCGAATTCGGACTCCAATTCACACCATCATTTACCCCAAAATGCAAAGAGAATTCCTCTACGGATCCATTTCCGTCAATGAAATCTATGAAAACCATAAGCTTCCATGTCCCATTGGGGTTATATCCGTTTAACCTTGAAAGAGGTTCCTGTGATTTATATTCTCCCGACAAACTTGCTGTTTCTCCAACAACCGATCTTGTTGCTTCGGTAGTAAAGCAAAACTTATTGGTAGCTCCAACATTGTTTAATCCATTCCCTCCACTTAACAACACTCTTTTCTGATCGTTAACATTTGGAGCATAGAGGTAATAATATAATTGAGCAGCGCCCACGTTCACTCCGCCAGTAATACATATCGAATCTAACATCACCTCATTTAACTTTACATTAGCAGGTAAGCCAGAAACATCAAGGGGGAACTCAGTAACCTGCATGCCCCTAACGGTTGAATTTGTAGCACCGAAGGTTGCGGTAAAAGACTCTGCATTGTATTCGTAAACAGCCTTTAATTTAGCGGTATCGTCGGCACATAATTGCGATTTATCAGACTCAATTCGATTAATCCCAGCATACATGATGTCAATAATATCAGATGACTTTAGTCCATTAGGGCATTCGGTCTTTGCATTAACTATTCTAAAGCTTGTGGTAGTATCAATTAATTGCGTTGTAAAAGAAGCTGAAGAAATATTCTGATAAAGATCCGTGAAATTTTCTCTATCGGTGGCATACTGAACCGTATAAGGTTGATTATTGGTATTTGACACATTGAATTGAACCGTGCCAGTTGTGCAAACAATTGGATCCGTGTTAATAAGGTTACCTGCCTTATTTAAATTATAGCCATAATCTTCTGTTTCACCATCTACGGAACCGGTACAAGGATAAGCACCCATATCTCTTGATACGGAAACACGCATAACAGACGCTCCTCCTTTTGCACTTTGTGGAGGTGTTATCTTGGCGGTAAAGGTTCCAGATTTAACCCCATCTATTAGGTATTGTCTGGTCATCTCATTCCCAACAAGGTAATGTTCATCCGCATCGTTAAAATCTCCATCTCTATTCCAATCGAAATAAGCATGCACAAAAAATGGAACGGAACCATCTATATAATTTACATCGGTATACCAATTGACCTTTAAGTCATATTCATTACCTACACAAAAATCAAAAGGGTTTACTGTTGGAACAAAAGATCTATAAATAGAATTTCCCGTATTGGAGTTAGATAGAGTACCTATTTCTACCTTCTGAATATGAGCGCCAGCCGCGTTTGCAGGGTTTGCAGGAGTGCAATAGGAATTTACAATCAAACGCTTTCCGTTAGGGTCCCCGTTAGGTACATTATAGATTATACCTGAAGCATTAAGAGTGTCTAGTGTTAACGAAAGGAGCTCACCATCTACATAATTATCAATATTGGCATTATTTGGAATATCGTAGGTAAGCCAAAACCAGTTATCCCCATCTGTAAGCCCACTAAGATTGTTGTCAATACCTGAAATGGTAAAGGATGCTCCGGGAGCTGTTGTACCTCCTACCTGGTTCGTAGTTGCAAAAGTGTTAGAACTTCCAGTATAGTATAGTCTTGCATTGGTTGCATCAGCAGTTATATTGTCAGAATCACCCTGCCCAAATTTTGCGGATTTCACTTTAACCTTTGTATCACAGCCTGCTACATTAATGTTAAAACCAATAATTTCAGCTCTATTCGAACCCTTTGGCGCCGCTGCCGTATTGTTTTGATTTACAGAAAGACTTTTAAAAGACATGGTGGTTCCATCACAAATTTCAATGGAGTAATCTTCGGCCTCTCCCCAGGTATCAGATTGACAGGCGGTAGGATCTTCGTTATACTCATCTACCACTCTAATTCTAGTTATTTTATTGGTAGCATTTCCAGGAACAACAATATTCCCACTAAAAACGTAGCCTGACGATTGACTTCCGAAATAAGAAGAATACTCAAAGGTTCCATTTCCATCCCAGTCCACAAAAACTCTTACATATTGAGTTCCTGTACCACTAACCCTTACTTCCATAGGGTATGATTTCCCCGGTTCTACGGTAGCACGGTATGCAATATTGTTTGAAAAATTCCCGTATCCATTTGCACTTTGACCTCCTGAGTTATTGGTCCAGCCATTGGGTGCGGAACCAGTTCCAAACTTCACCTGGGTAATGTAATCTGAAGTTGAGCTAAAGGAAATCCCGCAATAACTCTGACCAGAACTGTTCAATCCTGTCATTACCAAAAACAGGATAATTAGGAAAGTGATAAGGTTTAAAATATAGTTGTGCATAACACAAAAATATAAGTCGTTGTTTACCAACGCTTAATCGAAGCGCGATACCACCTTAACAATTTTTTAATCCCTTGTATTCTTAAATCAAAATTGACTCCCAGTAAATTATCAATGCAAAAAAAAAGGTCGACCTTCAGAGGTCGACCTTTCAACACAAGTACTAGTATTTTAAAGCTTTTCGAATCGGAAGTTCAATTTGGCATCCTTGGAAACCAAGTGTACCATATATAATCCACTACTTAATTCGTCGGTATCTAACCTATAAATAGTCTTACCATTTAATACCTCCTTCTTAAAACTAGGTTTGATAGTCTTTCCGTCTGCAGCAACAACGGTTATTTGAGTTTGAGATACTGTGGTATTTAACTCAATATTTAACTCGTTACCAACTGGGTTAGGGAAATAAGTGAAGGATAATTCACCAGCCTCTGCAATACTTGAAACAACCGTATAATTAACGTCTTTACATCTCGTATTTACACAGCCATTTTCATCTTGGATATCCAAACAAACCCTATAAACACCCGTATTCTCATACTGATAAACTGGAGTAATTTGATCGCTGGTTTGTCCTGTACCAAAACTCCAATTGTAATTTTCAAAAGCTTGTGAATTAGGGATAAACTGAAGACCGCCTTCCACCTGCACGGCTTGGAAATCCACAAATGGTGTTGGGTTAACCTCAAAAGTTAAGGTATCACTAGTTGGAAGAGCTGGTGTTGGGCAAACAGAATTAGGATGCAGTTTAGCATATACTCTGTCACCATGCTTAAGGCTATCCAAACTAATAAACTGGAACTTTCTTTTCTGTATACTTTTATCGTTTAGGAACCACTCAATATTTGGTTCAACTCCTCCACCAAAAAGCAGGTCTACTTCTACCCTAACATCTGTCCCTTCGCAAAATGGGGTCGATTCAAAAGGCGAGATGATATTAATTTCTGTCTGGGTTCTTTCAGAAATTTTAACCTCCTTAGATCCAGAAAACGCCTGTTCAAAAGAAACACATTCTATGCTGGAAATTAATCTTGCAGTAATCTCATCTTGATTTTTAAACGAATTGCTGCTGTATGTCATTCCAGTTTGTCCGGAAACAGGATCTCCATTTTTGAACCATTGAATTTCTGGAGCACTTCCTCCATTTTCAATTTGGTCTACCGAGAAGGTAACCAGTTCGCCTTTACAAACCTTATCTCTATCTACTTTGATAGTGATTCCAGGTACAACATCATCCCCTACCTCAAAAGCAATTTGATCGGTAACAAAGGTGCTTTTCGTACAACCAGAATTCACATTGTACTCTACTCTAATTAAGTGGTTCCCGGTACTAAACGTATCCGATGAAGTAGTCATGCTAGATATGTTTAACTGTGTACCATTGTGGAACCATGTAACGGTACCCTTTCCACCCGAATTATTGAAAACGGTATCTGCCACAAAATTAATGGTGTTACCAAGACAAGATAATTCTGGATTTACATCACTTGTTAACTCAATCTTAGGATCTAATTCTGTTGTGGTTTTTACCACAAGGGTGTCTCTTAAACTAGAAACGGAAACACAGGGATAAGTTGTGCTTACCTCTACCACAACGGTGTCGTTATTCACCAAAGTGTTTGAGCTATATGTTTTACCAGAATTTGACTGTTGTGTTCCGTTTAAGAACCATTTGTAAATTGGATTTGGTCCGAAATCTTTGTCATTCGCGGTAAAATTTACTGTTGCGCCCTCACAAACTGGAAGCTGACTTCCAATGTTCAAGGTTAAACTTGGCGCTAAAGAGTTTGAAATATTTACCACAACCGAATCTGCAGAACTGAACGTTCCACACTGCGTAAGAAGGTTAAAAGTTACTTTAACCTCATCGCCATCGCTAAGTGTGTTGGAATTAAAGGTTTCATTGGTCTCTCCACTTACTGGAAAATCATTAATAAACCATTGCAGTGGAGCATTTGCAACCGACTCGCTCAGCGAACTCTTAAAAGTAACAAGGTCTCCACTACAAATTATCCCTGTTGGCAGAACCTCTGTTATATCTACGGTAATAACCTTAGATGGATCTAAAACAGTAATCTCAACAGAGTCCATCGGGCTGCAAATGTCATTAGTCAGACTTGCTATGTACGTAGTGCTTGAAGTAGGGGTAACTTCCGGTGTGTCGGAATTTATATCGTCGATATTACTGTTTGGTGTCCAAGTAATTTCAGAATTAGTACCAAAATTGAGTGTAAACTCATTTATTTCCACAGCGCCATCTGTATAATCATTATACACCATTAAGGTC
Organism: Luteibaculum oceani; assembly: GCF_007995015.1. Classification (NCBI taxonomy): domain Bacteria; kingdom Pseudomonadati; phylum Bacteroidota; class Flavobacteriia; order Flavobacteriales; family Luteibaculaceae; genus Luteibaculum; species Luteibaculum oceani. Next base: position 290,783 of record NZ_VORB01000002.1, on the reverse strand, counting down.
CAAGTACCATTTGGATTAGTCCCATTAAGTCTGGATAGAGGCTCCTCGGGACGGTAGTTACCGTTAAAGGCATTCGACTCTGAAGTTACAGCCGTGTTTGCTTTATCGGTAAAACAAAAAGTCTCACTAGTTCCTGCTGGATGCTCGGCTCCATTCCCCTCACTTAAAAGGACTTTCTTATTGGAATTAGGCGGGTATAAATAGAAAAAACTACGATCCGCCCCGCTCACCAGTGAGCCATTGATGCATACAGAGTTCAATGCCACCGTGTTTATGCCGTTGTATGGCAGTCCAGATACTGGTAATTGAAAAGTGGAAGCTCTTAATCCTATAACGGTAGTGTTTCCAGTCCCAGGAGTTTCAGTAAATTCCTGGGTTCGATATTCGTAATTTGCATTTAGGTTCGCACTGTCCCCTAAACACAATTGTGATTTATCGCTTGTAATACTGCTAACTCCTACAAAAGGAACATCCACAAGGTCAGATGAAAGGCCTCCATCAGGGCACCTCATGTCCGCTTCAAACAACCTAAATATCGTAGTGGTATCAATCACGCTACTGTACACCCCGCTATTAGCCGAGGCGGAAGAAATATCGGTGAAATTTATGCGGTCTGTTGAAAATTGGAAGGTATAGTTGCCCGTCGTTTTGGTTGCATCCAATAAAACAGAATCTTTTTTGCAAAGGATATCAGGGGTTGCCGAAAGCTCACCTAACTTTAATAAATTATACCCATAATCCTCTGTTTCGCCATCTATAGTTCCTAGGCAAGGGTTACTATCCGGCTCCCTTCCTACCTGAATTCTCATCACGGATGGGCCTGGCAAAGCACTTTGTGGAGGCGTTACTTTTATGGCAAAGTTACCCGTTTTAACCCCGTCTAAAGGGTATTGGCGCGTTCTTTCGTTGCCCACAAAATAATGCTCGTCTGGATCATTAAAATCACCATCCCTGTTCCAGTCGAAGTATGCATGAATAAAAAAGGGAACACTTCCGTTAATATAATTGACATCGGTGTGCCAATTAACTGTTAACGAGTGCTCGTTACCAACACAGAAGTCAAAGGCTGGAAGTGTTGCTACAAAAGAAGTGTAAAGCCCATTACTATTGGTTTGGTTATCTAGGTTGCTTATTCTTATGCGATCAATTCGCGCGCCTACTTCATTGGCTGGTGTGGGTGCACAATAAGAATTTACAATCAGCCTTTTCCCGGTTGGATCGGTATTTGATGTTGTAATAACCACATTGGAAGCATTAGTGGTATCCATATTAACTGACAAAAGCTCGGCATCTAGGTGATTATCAACTGTAGCTCCTGCTGGAACATCATAAGTAAGCCAAAACCAATTGTCACCACTCAGTAGTTCAGGCAGGCTACCATCGATTCCAGAAATGGTAAAAGTATTTGCTGGTGTTGCCACCCCTCCTACCTGTGAGTTAGTAGAAAAACTTGCTGATCCTCCAGTATAGAATAGTTTGGCGTTAGTTGCATCGGAAGGTAAATTCTCTGAATCACCTTTACCAAAATTCATGGAACGCACTTTTAGTGGATTGGTGCAATCAGCCGTTTTTACATTTATTCCAATTATTTCTGTATTGTTCGAGCCCTTTGGAGCTGGAGCTGTGGTGTTCTGAACTGCAGTAATGTTCTCGAATGTCATTAAATCAGCATCTCCCACTTTAATTCTGTAGTCTTCAGCTTCTCCCCAAGTATCATCTTCACATGGACCCGCATGATCATTGTAGTTCCCTGTATTTTCAAAATCAAGAACCACCCTCATTCTGGTATCTACATTTTTGGCACTGGGTGGTACCACAAACTGACCATTCCATACATAGGGATCCCCTGAACGAGTTCCAAGAGGTAATAATTCACCCGAATCATTGAAGTCTCCATCATCGTTCCAGTCAAAGTACACTTTTACGTGAAAATCCCTCGTAGCGCCGCTGTTAGACGTGATTCTTAAATCGTACTGCTTACAAGGTTCTACATCTGCTCTGTAGTTACTGTTCCCAGTAAAATTCCCGTATCCGTTGGAATTGTAACCTGTATTGTTCGTCCACCCGTTGGGGGCGGATCCCGTTCCAAATCTTACTTGAGAAATATAGTAAGATGCACTTGAATAAGAGGGACTGCAATAATTTTGTCCAAAGCCGAATTGAACAATAAAAAAGGTGAATAAGGTAAAGATCAGTTTCTTCATGAGGCAAAAATAATGCGTGTAATTAGTTTTCTTTTAGCCTTTGCAATTTTTACGTACCCAGCTTGTAGAAATTATTGTATTCTCAGGGGAGTGGGCACAAAAAAAGCGAGCCATTTCGGACTCGCTTTTTAGACGGAAATTATATAGATAGTTGCCTATAATTTGGCTTTCATTTCCTTGTATTTGTCGTTCATTTTTAGGCGCACATACAATTGAGTTAAGGAGCTAATTGTACTTTTATCCTCTGGATCTATATTATGTGCATTTTCTAAAAGAACCACAGCTTCCTTAAACTTTTCATTAGCCTTAGCGTTAAGCGCATCGATTTGCTTTCCTTTGGTTCTATAATCCAATTCGTTAGCTTGTTTAGTCAACTCAACTCCTTGGTTGTAAACCATTGCTCCATAGTTATATGCAGCGTCGAAATAATCTGGCTTTAACTCCAATGCCTTTTTGTAAGAAACCTTTGCTTTCTCAATGTTCCCCATGTTGTCATATGCAGAACCTAAAGCATAATGAAGAATCGCATTTTCTGGATCATTTTTAATCGCTAACTCAAGATTATCTGCTGCCTCTTGGAATTTTCTACCCTGTAGATAGATGTTTAGTTCTTCGATAATTAATCCTTGATCATTAGGATAAGCTGTTCTAGCTTCTTTCAAGGTATTAAGTGCTGCAGCAGTATCGTTTAAGTTTTCCTTATAGATTTTAGCCATAGAAAGGATAGAACTTTGAGTTTGATACTGTATCTCGCTACTTAGCTTGTACATTTCAATAGCATCTTCGAACTGCCCCGCTTTCTCTGCCGAAACTGCTGCATTGAAAATTGCTAAAGAATCGCTTTGGTCTAAAACGCTCGCCATGATGTTAGCTGTTTTAAACAACTCATAGGCTTCGGCAAATTTTTCCTCGTTATACATCTTAACACCCATGTTAAGAAGCATATTTTCTGTTTGAGGAATCTTCATTTTGATATCGTCGCTGTACTTTTCTTTAGTATCTAACTTAAGACACTTCTTCCAAGCTGCTACTCCTTTTTGCAAAGGGTCTTCAACGTATGTACGTTGCTCAACGTCCTGTGAACCTGCCATTGCCATAAGGATTTGCCCCATGTAATAGTAAGTTTTAGGATCGTTAGCAGTTTTTTCGTGTTCAGAAGCTTTTTTAATCATATCGTAAGCCTTGGTAAACTCTGCATCTTTCATGTAGTTATATGCAGTTACCTGAGCCGACTTCTGTCCAAAAGCAGCTACGCTTAATAAAATTGCCGTTGAAAAGGCTAATAATTTCATGTTCTTGTAATTTTTGAGTTTCAAAATTAACAGTTTACTCCGAAGCAGCATCATTATTTTCGTTGTCGGCAACATTGTTTTCGGCATCACTGTTTTCATCTTCGTGCTCATCCTCCTCCTGGTGCTCTACTTTGGCAATAGCAGCAATTTGATCTTTACCTTTAAGGCTAATCAAACGCACACCTTGGGTTGCTCTTCCTGCTACTCTAATATTTTCAACGGCCATTCTGATTGTAATACCATTTTTGGTAATAATCATTAGGTCATTTTCATCGGTAACAGCCTTAAGCGATACAAGTTCACCTGTTTTATCCGTGACATTCAGTGTTTTAACTCCTTTCCCACCACGGTTGGTAATCCTATAGTCCTCTAAAGCGGAGCGTTTCCCGTATCCATTTTCAGAAACCACAAGGATGGTTGCCTCCCCTTCCTTTACAGTAACCATGCCAACTACTTCATCTTTGTCATGGCCCAAGGTGATTCCTTTAACACCAGAGGCATTTCTTCCCATAGGTCTTACCTTCTCTTCTGGGAATCTGATCGCCTTACCAGACCTTAATGCCATTAGAATATCATCCTTACCATCTGTAAGCTTAGCTTCTAATAAAGTATCGCCGTCTCGTACAGTGATGGCATTAATACCGTTAGACCTTGGTCTAGAGTAAGCTTCAAGACTGGTTTTCTTAATAACTCCTTTTTTGGTAACCATAACCACGAAGTTATTTTCAATGTACTCTTGATCCTTAAGATCTGTAGCTTTAATAAAGGCCTTAATTCTATCGTCACTTTCGATATTAATTAAGTTCTGGATTGCACGCCCTTTGGAGTTTTTAGCACCTTCTGGAATTTCAAATACACGCATCCAATAACATCTACCCTTTTCGGTAAAGAATAACAAGTAGTTGTGGTTTGTAGCTACAAATAAGGACTCTAAGAAGTCTTCATCTCTAGTTGTAGATCCTTTAGATCCTACCCCACCTCTTGCTTGAGTTTTGTATTCAGATAACGGGGTTCTCTTAATATATCCTAAATGCGAAATGGTAACAACCACAGCTTCATCGGCAATGATGTCTTCAATTTTAAAGTCATCTGCAGAATAAACGATTTCAGATCTGCGCTCGTCTCCAAACTTATCTTTAAGTTCTAGCATTTCATCTTTGATGATCTGCATTCTTAGCCCTTCGTCTGCCAAAATGGCTTTCAATTTCTCGATAAGCTTCATTAGCTCGTCATACTCCTCCTTTAACTTGTCTATTTCAAGACCCGTTAATTTTTGAAGACGCATATCAAGGATAGCCTTGGCTTGAAGTTCAGAAAGCTCAAAACGCTCCATCAATCCGTTTCTAGCTTCTTCTGGGGTACGCGAACCACGGATTAATTTAATTACCTCGTCGAGGTTATCAACTGCAATTATTAATCCCTCTAAAATATGAGCACGCTCTTCGGCTTTTCTAAGCTCGTATTGCGTTCTTCTTGTTACTACTTCGTGTCTGTGTTCTACGAAGTAGTGAATCAAATCTCTTAGGTTAAGTGTTTCCGGTCTTCCGTTAACCAGTGCGATATTGTTAACACTAAAAGGAGTTTGAAGAGCGGTGTACTTGTAAAGTTTGTTTAGGACAACATTTGGAATGGCGTCTTTTTTCAACTCATAAACAATGCGCATACCGTTTCTATCCGACTCATCACGGATATCAGATATACCATCTAGTTTACCATCATTAACCAAGTCGGCGGTTTTCTTGATCATTTCCGCCTTATTCACTTGATAAGGAATTTCGGTTACGATGATCATTTCCTTACCGTTTGGCATTTCCTCCGTGGTAGCTTTTGCACGCATCACAACGCGGCCTCTACCCGTTTCGAAAGCCTCCTTTACCCCTTCGTAACCATAGATAATACCACCAGTTGGGAAATCAGGAGCTTTTACGTGCTCCATAAGACCAGCTACATCGATATCTCTATTATCGATATAAGCACAAATGGCATTGATGGTTTCGGTAAGGTTGTGAGGTGGCATATTAGTAGCCATACCAACGGCAATACCAGAAGCTCCATTTACAATTAAGTTCGGAAGCTTACCAGGCAGAACAATTGGTTCCTTAAGAGAGTCATCGAAGTTGGGTCTAAAATCAACCGTTTCCTTGTCGATGTCTGTTAACATCTCCTCGGCGATTTTTCTCAACCTAGCCTCGGTGTAACGCATTGCCGCCGGGCTATCGCCATCTACCGATCCAAAGTTACCCTGACCATCGACCAATGGGTAGCGCAAAGACCAATCTTGCGCCATACGCACCATAGTATCGTATACAGATGAGTCACCATGTGGGTGATACTTACCAAGAACTTCACCGACAATTCTTGCCGATTTCTTATAAGGGCGGTTGCTAAGAACTCCAAGTTCTTGCATCCCGAAAAGTACACGTCGGTGCACCGGTTTTAAACCATCTCTTACGTCTGGCAGGGCTCGAGACACAATTACCGACATCGAATAATCGATGTAGGCTGTCTTCATTTCCTCCTCTATTAAAACCGGAATTATCCTCTCGTCTCCTGTCATAATTACTTAAAATAAAATGTGCACAATGTTTGTAGGATAGGAAACGAAATTACATATTTATCAGGCGGTAACTACAATAAAGTTATCCTATATTACTAACAGATTTTTGTTAAAAATTGGGCGTCGACAAACTGAATACTTTTATGTTCGTTTCTACATTTGAAAGAATTCAGTTAGAGAAGCCAAAATCCAAGCATATATAATGGAAGCAAAATTTTCACCAAGAGTTAAGGATGTTATTACTTTCAGCCGAGAGGAAGCCTTGCGACTTGGTCATGACTATATAGGTGTGGAGCATCTGATGTTAGGCTTGCTGCGCGAAGGCGAAGGAACCGCAATTCAGATATTACGAAGGTTAGAAGTAAATCTTCAAACCTTGAGGAAATCTATAGAAGGTGGAATTCCTCAGAATACATCTATAAGTACTGTGAGCAATGCCGCACACATCCCCTTTTTAAAGCAAGCAGAAAATGTGATTAAAATCACCTATTTAGAAGCTAAACTTTACAAAAGCGAGATCATAGGCACGGAGCATTTATTACTTTCGATTTTGAAGAACGAAGACAATATTGCTACGAAGACTTTAAACCGAATGGACGTGGATTACGAAATAACACGAGAAGAATTAGAATCAATTTTAGCCGACCGTGGTGATGGCAATACCCCTCCCCGAGCTGAATTCCCAGGAACTCCATCCTCTGACGACGATGACGCTGGAGCGGGATTTTCAGGAGGTGGAGCCTCAAGAAGAAGCGGCGACACGAAATCTAAAACTCCAGTTCTAGATAATTTTGGGAGAGATTTAACCAAAATCGCCGAAGAAGGAAAGTTAGATCCAATAGTGGGAAGAGAGAAAGAAATCGAAAGAGTTTCTCAAATCCTTTCCAGAAGAAAAAAGAACAACCCCATACTTATAGGTGAACCTGGAGTTGGTAAATCAGCCATTGCAGAAGGTTTAGCTCTTAAAATTATCCAGAAAAAAGTTTCTAGGGTTTTATTTAATAAAAGGATAGTTGCACTAGACGTTGCTTCTTTAGTTGCAGGAACTAAATACCGCGGTCAATTCGAGGAAAGAATGAAAGCGGTAATGAATGAATTGGAAAAATCTCCGGATGTTATTCTTTTCATTGATGAGCTTCACACTATCGTCGGTGCCGGTGGTGCAAGTGGAAGCCTTGATGCTAGTAACATGTTTAAGCCAGCACTTGCGCGTGGAGAAATCCAATGCATTGGAGCCACTACGCTAGACGAATACAGACAATACATAGAAAAAGATGGCGCTTTAGAAAGAAGATTTCAAAAGGTATTGGTAGAACCTACCTCTATCGAAGAAACTATTCAAATCCTCCACAATATCAAAGACAAGTACGAGGATCATCATAGTGTTACTTTTTCGGATGAAGCCATACACGCATGTGTTGAGCTTACAAACAGGTATTTGGCCGACCGCCATCTGCCAGACAAAGCTATTGACGCCTTAGATGAGGCCGGATCTAGAGTGCATCTTAACAACATCAATGTTCCAAAAGAAATTTTGGACATTGAAAAGGCTATTGAAGAAGTTAAGGAAGAGAAAACTAAGGTTGTTAAATCTCAGAAATACGAAGAAGCAGCCAAACTTAGAGATAAGGAAAGAAACCTTATTCATGATTTGGAAAATGCAAAACTTCGTTGGGAAGAGGATGCTAAAACCAAACGTATTAAGGTAACTGAGGACCATGTAGCTGAGGTTGTAGCAATGATGACAGGAATTCCTGTGCAGCGAATTGCAGAAAACGAAAGTGGCAAACTTGCTAGAATGGCCGACGAGATGGATGCCGAGATAATTGGGCAATCCGAAGCGGTTAAAAAAGTGGTTCGCGCCATCCAAAGAAATAGAGCGGGACTAAAAGACCCAAAAAGACCTATTGGTTCTTTCATTTTCCTAGGCCCTACTGGAGTTGGTAAAACGCAATTAGCGAAAGCACTTGCTAAATACCTATTCGACTCGCAAGACGCGCTGGTTAGGATAGATATGAGTGAATACATGGAGAAATTCTCAATTTCTAGACTGGTTGGAGCGCCTCCCGGTTACGTTGGATACGAGGAAGGTGGACAGCTGACTGAGAAAATCAGAAGAAAGCCATACTCTATTGTATTATTGGACGAGATTGAAAAAGCACATCCAGACGTATTTAATTTGTTACTTCAAGCACTGGATGACGGCCAGCTTACTGATAGTTTAGGAAGAAAGATTGACTTTAGAAATACCATTATCATCATGACCTCCAACATTGGAGCCAGACAACTGTCTGACTTTGGAGCTGGAGTTGGGTTTAGCACAAAAGCTAAGCAGGCCTCTGCAGATGAAGACGCAAAAAGCGTAATTCAAAGTGCATTGAGAAAAACCTTTGCGCCCGAATTCCTAAACAGAATTGATGATGTGGTACTCTTTAACACCTTAACAAAAGAAGACATCCACAAGATTATTGATATAGAACTTAAAGAGGTTTACGCTAGAATTAGAACTCTTGGTTACGAAATAGAACTAAGCGACAAGGCTAAGAATTTTATAGCCGAGAAAGGGTTTGATGAGAAATTTGGTGCAAGACCGCTAAAAAGAGCTATTCAAAAGTACATCGAAGATGTTTTAGCCGAAGAAATTATCCATAGCAGGGTAAATGAAGGTGATAAAATCATTCTCGATTGCAATAAAACTGGCGATGGTATAACCATTTCTCTATCAGGAAACTCAAAACCAGCCACGAAAAAGAAATCGAGTAAAAACAAACCTTCGGAAGAAGATTCCACCGAAGAAAAGAAGTAAAACAAAAAAACCGCCTAATTGCTTAGGCGGTTTTTTTATTTCAATAGACGTTGTCTTCTTTATTTACTTCACAGTTTTCATCAAGTGTGTTCCCGGTGCCTTGAAAGAAATTTTATTTGAGGTTCCCAACGATTTGAAGGTGCATCGAATTTTATACAAACCAACTTCCTGAAAATCATTAAAAAAGACTTTGCCAGCAACCTGATCTATTTGCTCGGAAATTACAACCTTACCCGCCACTGGAAGTCTGTATTTAAGAAAAACCTCTGCACCGTTTTCCACAGGCGTCACCTCATATTCCTCAATAACAGCATGTCGGTTGGGCTCATTCTTTCCTATGTATTTTCTCCATAGGTACCTCCCCACTATATAAAGGGAAATGACAATTGCCGAACCGGCTAAAATTTCTAAAAGTGCCTTTATCATAATGACATTAATCCCTTTACCGATTTCAATTCGTGGTAACGCTGCATTACTGCATCCACACTTATCATTACTTCCTTTATAGAAATGGCCAAATATTTACCATTCCGAGATTTTTTGGTACTCACATCTGCCTTTTCTGAAAAGAATTTCAATACCTCATCCTTCTTTCCAGGCTCGTTAGGCACTATAAACTTAAACATGTATAAATCTGGAAAGTTGTGTAATTCAGCTAATTGAGCTCTTAGCTTAATTTCCTGCTCTATATTCATGATGCAAAGGTACAACTTGAATTGCGAGCGCTACAGTAAATGCAATTTTTAATAAGCTTCTTTTAACAATTACAAAAGTTCGCGCGATGTACCTTTGACCTTATGTCTAGGATGATTATTGTGTTCTTTTTCTGGTTGGCATTTTTACTGCTTGATTGGTACATCTACAGAGGATTAAAATACAGTTTCCCATTAGAAGGAAAACCCCTAATTAAAGTTATAAGCAATTTTGCGTACTGGTCGGTGCCACTGACTTTAACCGCAATGACGATTTATTTTTTCTTCATAAAAAATGGCGAAAAACCATCTACAACCTGGATACTAGGGTTTATGGGGGTTTTTATCCTATTTTATGTTCCTAAACTTATCCTATTACTTTTTAACCTAGTTGCTGACTTTAAAAACATATTATTCTGGATTGCAGCAAAATTTGAATTTGGGAGAAAACCAGATTTCAGCGGAGTTTTAATCACTCGACAAGAGTTTTTAAGAATACTCGGAACCTTTATTGCCGCACTACCCTTTGCATCCATTTTATATGGAATTGTTTTCGGAAGGTTTGCATTTAGAACGGAAAAGAAAACTATAAAAACTAGTAAACTGAATGCGGGAACTAGACTTCGAGTGGTTCAAATATCCGACGCTCATTTGGGTTCTTTTTTAGATCACAAAAAGCCCGTTAGAACAGCGATTAATGAAATTAACAAACTAGAGCCCGATTTAATATTATTCACAGGAGACCTAGTAAACGATATCGCATCGGAAGCGGAGCCCTGGGTACCTGAATTTTCCAAGTTACAAGCAAAATATGGGAAGTATTCCGTTTTAGGGAACCATGATTACGGAGATTACTACAAATGGGATTCTGTTGAGGAGAAAAGAGCCAATTTAGATCGCTTAAAGACCATACACGGAGAAATGGGCTTTACCCTAATGCTTAATGAAGGCGACTACATTGAAATAGAGGGTCAGCAGATTTATTTGGGTGGAGTTGAAAATTGGGGACTCCCTCCTTTTCCTCAGCACGGAGATATAGAAAGAGCTTTGGCAAAATACAATCCAGACGCTTTTGGAATTTTAATGTCGCATGACCCAACCCACTTTGATGAGCAGGTAAAAACCCACCAAAAAGCACCAGATTTAACGCTTTCTGGACACACCCATGGTATGCAATTTGGTTTGATATTAGGTAGTTTCAAATGGAGTCCTGTACAATACCGCTACAAGAAATGGGCAGGCACCTACATGCACCAAGACAAGATGCTATACGTAAACAGGGGCTTTGGTTACATTGGATTTCCTGGCAGGGTTGGTATGCCACCAGAAATTAGCTTGTTTGAAATTGAGGGACAAGCGTAGCCAGTCGCTCATTAATGAATTGACCTATGTTCTCGAGCACCTCCTTTTTATTGGGCTCGTTATGCATTTCGTGGTATCCACTATCGTATAAAATAAACTTAGAATTGGGCATGGCATCCGCTACAGCTTTAGTAGCCCATGGTGCTGTAAGTTGATCTCCACTACCGTGATACAATAAAGTATGGGTTCTAATTCGGGAAGCACGAAGTTGAACCATTGTAGCTACCCTACTCATTTCAACAAAAAGCCTGGGACTTACAGCGTCGTGTACTAATGAATCTGATTGATACTGATTTACAACCTCAATATCCTTACTTAAGATTTCTGGTGCCAGAGCATTTTTTTTGGTTGCCGCTGGAATCAGCTTTGAGGCTATGGTAGCCATTAAGCTTTTAAAAAAGCCCATTTTAAAGGTTAGTGCAACCCAAGGGGACGCCACAATGGCACCTACCAATTTTGGTTTTCTATACATCAACTCCCCCAAAACAATATTTCCCCCCATGCTATGTCCAAAAAGGAAACTTGGGACATTATAATCATTTAGTAGGCCAAGAAAATAATCTACACAATCTAGCACCTCATCGTAGCTTTTTATATGACCACGCTTCCCAGAGCTTAACCCATGTCCTGGAAGATCGAATCTTATTACGTTTAAGTCCTGCTCAACGAAATAATCTACCACATGATTATACCTCCAACAATGCTCTCCCATTCCATGCACCATGAGTATACAAGCTTTGGCATTAGCAGTTTCTTTCACCTCGAAAGCTACTTTATAAGGTCCAATATCTATGTAGTTAATCCCTTTCATTGGCATAATAATTGTTTAAACTTGCATGGTTTATAAAAGCCATAACATGCTAGAAATATTTACCCAGCCTGAGGCATGGATTGCCTTACTTACGCTTACTTTCCTAGAAATAGTTTTAGGCATCGACAATATAATTTTTATTTCGATGGTATCTGGAAAGCTCCCCAAAGAACAACAGCCAAAAGCGAGAATGGTTGGACTTTCACTTGCATTAATAATGAGGTTGATCTTGCTTAGTATGATTAGCTATATAACCCAGTTAACGCAGCCCATTACTGAGTTGTTTGGATACGCCATAACTTGGCGCGATTTAATACTTTTTGTTGGAGGATTATTCTTAATTGCTAAGTCTACAAAAGAATTACACCACAAAGTAACGGATGTGGAACACGAGGTTACCGCTAAGGCATATAACTCGTTTGCCAAGGCAATTTTTCAAATTATAGTGCTTGATTTGATATTCTCCTTCGATAGTATTCTAACCGCCATAGGCTTGACAGATCAACTCATTCTTATGATTATTGCTGTAATCATATCCATAATTATCATGATGGTTTTCGCTGGAAAAATTTCCGACTTTATCAATAAGTACCCCACACTACAAGTGCTAGCGCTTTCCTTTTTAATATTGATAGGGTTTACTCTGATTTTGGAGGTTGAAGCTCTGGGTATCCATATTCCAAAAGGCTATATTTACTTCGCGGTTTTCTTTTCACTAGCCGTAGAAACCATCAACATTAACGCAACCAAAAAAAGAAAGAAAAATGAAGCTAGCGCTTAAATTAATTGCTTTAAGCACCATCCTGCTTGCTGTAGGTATTAATGCCAAGGGCCAAACCTATTTAAAGCAGAGAAGTAAAACCTTCCTGATTAAATCAGCCAATATCATAAAGGAGTCTCACAAATTTTTGGGAGACATGGAAAAGCAACAATTAGATGGAACCTTTGACCAAGCTGTAATGCATCAGCGCTATGCCAGAAAGCTTTTTTTAGATGGTGAGTTTCTAAATGCAATGCACCACTCTGATTACGCTAGAAGGTTAGCTTTTAACGTATACCATGTAAAAAACGATGTTAAACCTAAACACTGGGAATACGGAGCTAGCGAAAAGAGTGCCATGAAAAACTTGCCCATGAATAATGAACTAGATCGCCGCTTAATGGATGCTTATCCAAAATTGGTATTCGACGATTTACCTTATTTAACTGACGATAAACTTTACGATTTAGAATTCAATGATCCTAAGTACTAAGGTTAAACTCATTCAATTAGCTGCGCTCGGTATTTTATCGGGCGTTTTTTTTGGGTGCAGCGACCCCCGAAAATCGACAAAGGATAAAGCACAAAAAACGGAGATTAAAAAGCCTGCTCCTAAAAAGAAAAAGGAAGAAAAAAAGGCATTTTTTCTCAACAATGAAAATGCTCCGAAGTTTTTGGGGGAATATTTTAAAAAGAACCCGGAAAGGGATTTTGTAATTTCCACTAAATACGGTGAAATTGAAATAAGACTCTCTGATAAAACCCCTATCCACACCGGAAACTTCTTGTATCTGGTAAAAGAGAAACAGTATTACGACTCCACCCTTTTTTATCGGGTTGCAGAAGACTTTATTATCCAGGGCGGAGACGCGGACAACTACCTAATTTCTGGACGCAAGTATTCCATTGGAGAATACGCTTTACCACAGGAAATTTCTCCTGACTTATACCATAAACCCGGAGCTGTAGCCATGTGCAGACATTACGATAATAAAAATGATGGTTTAAGTGTTAGCTATGATTTTTACATAGTAATTGGTAAAAAAGTAAGCGAACTGGCACTTCAGCGTTTGGAAAGAGAAAACAACATCACTTTCACATCACAACAAAGGAAGTTGTACAAAACTACAGGAGGAACCCCGCATTTAGACGGTAAACACACAGTATTTGGTCATGTTACCAGCGGTATGGATGTAGTTGAAAAAATTTCGAAATTACCCACAGATTCGCAGGATTGGCCTGATGAAAATGTATTTATGAAAGTTAAAATCAAACCCTAAAAATGAAAGCAAAATATCTAAGTTTAGGAGCTGTAGCCCTTTTGTTATTCGGATGCAAGGACCAAGCATCCAGCTTAAATTATCCCGAAACTAAAAAAGTAGATTCTACTAAAACCTACTTTGGAGAACAAATTGCAGACCCCTACGCCTGGCTCGAAGACGATTATAGTGAGGAAACCATGGCTTGGGTCGATCAACAAAATCAATTAACTCAATCCTACCTTAAAGATATCCCTCAACGTAAAAAGCTTGTAGAAATGCTTCCCAAATATTGGGATTATGAGCGCTACAGTTCACCTAAAAGAACCAAAGCTGGACTGGTATACAGTTATAACGACGGTAAAATGAACCACTCGGTTCTAAAGTTGATCAAGGACGGAGAGGAATCGGTTTTACTGGACCCCAATACTTTTTCAGAAGATGGAACGGCTTCGCTAAACGCCTGGAGTGTATCTAAAGATGGAAAATATCTGGCCTACGGAGTTTCCGCTTCTGGATCCGATTGGGTTACTATTAAGGTTAAAGAAATTAGCACAGGCAAACAATTACCTAACGAGATAAAATGGGTGAAATTCTCGGGCATTACCTGGGATGAAAAAGGCTTTTACTATGCTTCTTTCCCCGCTCCTAAAGAGGGTAATGAGTATTCTGCCAAGAATGAATACCACAAAATCTATTACCACAATTTAGCGGAGAATAAAAGCAGTTTAGTTTTCGAGGATAAAGAAAATGCGCAAAAAACCTTTGGAGCAGAACTTGATGATGACAAAAAATTCCTTTTCATCTACGGATCTCAAAGCACCAGTGGCAACAACGTGCTTTTCAGAGAAAAAGGTAAGACGGATTTCACTACCATGGTTAGTGGGTTCGACAATGACTTTAACTATCTAGGAAACTGGAATAAAGGTTTTCTTTTTATTACCAACGCAAAAGCGCCCAACAACCAAATTATTTGGGTGGATCCAAATAATCCTGACAAGCAAAACTGGAAAGTTATTGTAGAAGAGAAAGAATCACTGCTCCAAGGCGCTAAACTCACTCATAAAGGATTGGTTTTAAACTACTTACAAGATGTGGTTAACAAGCTTTATTTGTTAAATCTAGAGAATAACGAGTTGTCGGAGTTGGCCCTACCAGGAATGGGGAATATTGGTGGTTTACGCTTTGATAAGGAACAAAAACATTTGTATTTCACCTATGAAGGGTATGTAAATCCGAATAGCGTTTATGTGTATAAGGATTTTACGAAAAAACCAGAGCCGTTTAAGGAGGTACAACTTCCATTCAACCCAGCGGATTACACCGTAGAACAAAAATTCTACAACTCAAAAGATGGCACAAAAATTCCCCTATTCTTGGTCATGAAAAAGGGACTGAAAAAATCACCGAACACCCCTTGCTTTCTCTATGCCTATGGAGGATTTAATATATCTATACAACCACATTACAAACCAGATCGCATGGCCTTTTTAAATGCTGGTGGTATTTACGCTGTAGCCAATATTAGAGGTGGAAGCGAATACGGTGAGGCTTGGCACCAAGCAGGAACCAAGATGAACAAGCAGAATGTTTTCGATGATTTCATCGCTGCTGCAGAATATCTTCAAAAGGAAGGATACACATCTAAGGAGAAAATGGCGGTTCACGGTCGTAGTAACGGAGGCTTACTTATTGGAGCCGTGTTAACACAAAGACCAGATTTATTTGCCGTTGCACTTCCAAAAGTTGGGGTTTTAGACATGCTTAAATACCATGAGTTTACCATTGGATGGGCATGGGCAGGAGATTACGGAAGAAGTGATGAAAGCAAGGAAATGTTTGATTACCTAAAAGGATACTCCCCCATTCACAATGTGAAGGAAATCGAATATCCCGCTACAATGGTAATTACAGGAGATCATGATGACAGGGTTGTACCTGCACACTCTTTCAAGTTTGCAGCAACTTTGCAGGCGCATCAAAAAGGAAACGAACCCATTTTACTACGCGTAGATAAAAACGCTGGCCACGGAGCTGGAAAACCCGTAGAAAAACAGGTAGAAGAATTCGCCGACCAATGGGCATTTGTCATGCAACATGTTGGCATGAAGCTATAACAAAAAAGGGACCACGAGGTCCCTTTTTTTTTATGCAATTACAATTGAGCTATGGTCTAACCACTTTTCCATTAATAATGTAAGCGCTGGGATTTTGAGCTCTTAGATTATAGGCATTTGCCATACTTTCCCCGTAGGCCCCTGCACTGTATATAGCCAGCAAGTCCCCTCGCTTAGATTTCGGTAAAGGCATCTCTTTTCCAAAGCAATCGGTCGACTCGCAAATGGGGCCTACCACATCGTAATTTTGCTCTGCAGCTTCGGAACTAAGATTCTCTATAAAATGCTGTGCCTGATACAAGGCTGGACGCATTAGCTCCGTCATTCCAGCATCTACAATTAGAAAATCCTTGGTTTTACCTAATTTCTCATACAATACCTTGGTAATTAATTGACCACATTGCCCTACCAAGGATCGTCCCAATTCGAAATGAATTTCTTGGTCTTGATCTGCTTCTAAAAGCCCATTTATAGTTTCGAAATACAATTGGAAATCGGCGTGAGGGTTATCCTTTGGATTAACATAATCAATCCCTAATCCCCCTCCTAGGTTTAAAACATCGGGTTTCCAACCGTATTGCTTACAATTCTCATTTATCTCATTAACGCGTAGACAAAGGTTTTTAAAGGCCTCCATGCGGGTAATTTGCGATCCAATATGAAAATGTAGACCGCCCAACTTAATATGCTTTAGGTTTTCAGTAAGCTGAATTATCTCTTGGATATCTTCCGCGCTAACCCCAAATTTATTTTCGTTTAGCCCGGTAGTGATATTGGCATGTGTGTAGGATTTTACATTTGGATTTATCCTAATGTTCACCTCCGCTATTGCATTATACTTTGCGGCTAACTCGTTCAGAACTTCTAACTCTTGAACCGACTCCACATTAAATCTACCAATCCCAATTTCTAAGGCATCGGTAATTTCTTTATCGCTCTTCCCTACTCCAGCAAAGACAATGGCTTTTGGATCGAATCCACTTTGAAAAGCCTTTTTAACCTCATTACCACTAACACAATCTGCACCAAAACCTGCTTTTACAATTTCGCGCAGCACCATATCATTGGTATTGGCTTTCATTGCGTAATGCACGTGATAACCAAATCTATCTGCCTGAGTTTTGCACGCCGATAAAGAGGCGTTAAGCAAATCGAGATCGTAGAGATAAAAAGGAGTGTCGTAGGCCTTTAATTTATCTATATATGCTCTCAAACCCTAAAGTTTAAAGATTTCCTTATTAAAACTTTTTAATGCCGCCTGTTTGTATTCCGTCGGAATCAGAATACTCACGTTATGCTTACTTCCACCGTATGAAATCATTCGGATGGATACATCCTTTAAAGCGTGCATTACCATATTGGCCACTCCTTTCTGATCTCCAATGGAATTCCCCACAACAGATACAATACTTAGCTGATCATCTACCTCTACCATTCCGTAGGTTCGTAAATCATCTACAATCGCATCTAGATTGGTTGTATCGTCAATGGTAACTGATACAGCTACCTCAGAAGTGGTAATAAGGTCTATAGGTGTTTTATAACGTTCAAAAACTTCGAAAATAGCCCTTAAAAAACCATAGGCCATAAGCATGCGGCTCGACTTAATTGTAATGGCTACAATACCATCCTTAGCTGCTATTGCCTTAATTTTCCCCTTTTCACTATCTGAAGAGATTAGGGTACCCTCGGCATCAGGTTTAAGCGTATTTTTAAGTTTTACTGGAATGTTTGCAAAGCGAGCAGGTAAGATACTTGATGGGTGAAGGATCTTGGCGCCAAAATAGGCAAGCTCCGCTGCCTCATCATAGCTTAATCTAGATATTGGTTTTGTAGGCTCCACATATCTTGGATCGTTGTTGTGCATCCCATCTATATCCGTCCAAATCTGAATTTCAGTGGCCGAAATAGCAGAACCAATTAAACTTGCGGTATAATCGCTTCCTCCCCTTTTAAGGTTGTCTATTTCTCCAAATGCATTTCTACAAATAAAGCCCTGGGTAATGAATAGGCTTTTAGAAGCCATATCCTTTAACTGATTACCCAATTTCGACTTGATGTAATTTATTTCTGGTTCTGAATCCTCGTTGATTTTCATAAAATCCAAAGCGGGAATCAGAGCAGCATCTTTACCTTGTTCAGAAAGCAAAAGGTGAAACAACTTGGTGCTTAAAAGCTCACCTTGAGCAAGCACCGTTTTTTCCATGCGTGGATTATACTCTCCAAGAGCCACCTCTCGCAAGTAGGAAAAATGCTCGTCGATTACCTCATTACCAGATTTTATAAAGTCTTTTTTCTCAAAAAGCTCATCTACTGTTTTCTTATAATCCTGCTCTAGCGCCCATAGTAATTCTTGAGCCGCAGATTTATTGCCTTGATTTAAATAACTACAGAGGGAAACCAACTTATTGGTTGTTCCTGCCATAGCCGATAAAACAACTATTTTGTTGCCAGGGTGTTGCATTAAAATGTCAGCAACGTGTTTCATACGCTCAGCCGAACCAACTGAGGTACCACCAAATTTTAAAACTTTCATAACTAATTGTTGGGGGCGCAAATGTATCCGTTTTTGTTGTTTACTAGACATTTAGCTTAGGGAATTCGGGTTATTAAAAATTTAAAGTGAATAAGCCATTTTCCTCCCCACAAAAAGGGAAAGGGATAGCACTATCTTAAATGAAAATTCTTCGCCTATGCCTCGCACTAAAAAAACCAAGAAATTATTTGTTCTGGATACCTCGGTAATCCTACACGACCACAGGTCTATTCACGAATTTGAAGAGCACGATGTAGCCATACCCATTATGGTTTTGGAGGAGCTTGATAACTTTAAGCGAGGAAATGAATCAAAAAATTTCGAAGCACGTGAGTTTATTCGAATAATAGATAGGCTTTCGGAGAAAAACACCTTAAATAATTGGATCACGCTAGATCAAAAGCGACAAAGTAGATTTAAAATCCACTTTACAAAAAAGATGGAATCTACCGCCGAGCGATCTATGGGACAAAAAGCGGATCATAAGATATTAGATGCTGCCCTGGAGCTACAGGAAGAAAATAAAGACCGAATAACGGTACTTGTTACTAAGGATATAAACTTAAGATTAAAGGCCAAAGCACTTGGACTACAAGCGGAGGACTACGAAACGGGCAAGGTAAAGGTAGAAATGGAAACCTTTAAAGGTATTGAGACCATTAACGATGCCGACCCCGATGCGATCCGACAAGTATTTAAAGACAAAGTAAGCGACGACCTCACTGTGCTTAATGGTAATGTTAAAAACAACCAGTTTTACATCGTTAAAAACGGTTCCTCATCGTTACTGGCATACTACAACCCGTTAAACGAGTCAGTAGAACGCGTAGAAAAGCAGTTTGTATACGGTATTAAACCAAAAAATGCCGAACAAGCTTTTGCCATTCACGCCTTAATGAACAACAACATTAAACTGGTTACCATTACCGGAGTTGCGGGTACGGGAAAAACACTCATTGCACTTGCTTCGGCGCTAGAGCAACGCAATAATTACAATCAAATAGTATTGGCTCGCCCCATAGTTCCTCTTTCGAATAAGGAAATTGGTTTTTTACCAGGATCAGCGCACGACAAGGTAAATCCTTACATGGCTCCATTATGGGATAACTTGAGCTACATTAAAAATCAGTTTAAAGAAACGGAGAAAAAATACCAGCAAATAATGCAAATGCAGGAAGAAGGAAGAATTGTTGTTTCCCCCTTAGCATTTATAAGAGGTAGGTCCCTTACTGATGTTATCTTTATTATCGATGAGGCTCAAAATTTAACCCCTCACGAAGTAAAAACCATAGTTACCCGTGCAGGAGACAATACCAAATTGGTGTTTACTGGGGATGTAAGGCAGATTGATACTCCTTACCTAGATGAACACAGTAATGGACTTACGTATTTAATAGACAGATTACAAGGACAAGACTTGTATGCACATATTCACTTAGAAAAAGGAGAACGCTCCGAATTGGCTAATTTGGCCAACGAAATGTTGTAAGGAAATTGATATGAGTATTGTTGGGATTCCCGTTTTAAAATTGGAAGATTTTACCGGAGGAAGTGAGCAAAAAAGAAATGAATTCATACAAAATATAGGTAAGGCCTATACCGAAATAGGATTTGCCGCTATTGAGGACCACGGAATATCCAAAAAGCAGATTTCCGAACTATACAGTGCGGTAAAAGCGTTTTTTAAGCTTCCAGAAAACATTAAGAAGCAATATGAAATTGAAGGAATTGCGGGGCAAAGAGGGTTTACCAGCTTTGGGAAAGAGCACGCAAAAGACTCCAATGTAGGAGATTTAAAAGAGTTCTACCATTTTGGACAAGAGATAGACTCCAAACATCCAGATTACAAAAACCACCTTCCAAATGTTTACTGTGAGCAAGTTCCTGAATTTAATGAACGGTGTATTGCTATTTATAGAGACTTGGAAGCCATGGGCGCCAAAATTTTAAGAGCAATTGCTATTTACCTGAATTTGGATGAACATTTTTTCGATTCTCACATATTTCACGGTAATTCCATTCTACGCCCCATACACTACCCTCCTATAACTAGCGCACCAAAAGATGCAGTAAGAGCTGCAGCCCACGAAGACATAAATCTTATCACCTTATTAATTGGTTCTAGTGCCGATGGTTTACAAGTGCTAAGCAAAAACAATGAGTGGATAGATATTAAGGCTGGGGAAGAAATGATTGTAGTAAACGTTGGGGATATGCTTCAACGATTGACAAATGGCAAATTATCATCGACAACGCACCGTGTAATTAATCCACCTCGTGAAAAATGGAGCCAACCAAGATTTAGCATTCCATTTTTTCTACACCCTCGTCCTGAAATGCCATTGAATGCACTCCCAAATTGCGTAACTCCAGGAAATCCTAAAATATGGGATGACATCACCGCTGGCGATTACTTAACACAACGACTTAAAGAGATAGGTTTACTTAAGTAAACATTCGTCTAAACAGACCACATTCACACCCCACAACACCTATCTTTCATACATCCAATCCACTCACCTTATCTCCGAATAAAATTTGGACAGAACTATAATTGGCTAAATATCAGTTGATTATAAAGGTTAATTAATATTAGTTTTAACGCTTTATAGGGTAAATTTTAATGCTATTTTTGCCTTATGAGCGATCAGGGATTCATAAGCAGGTTACAAAAGTTAATAAGCGATGAGGGACACACGCCAAGTTCCTTTGCAAATAAGATAGATGTTCAGAGATCAACCCTTTCACACTTGTTAAATGGACGTAATAAACCATCGGTAGATTTGTTATTAAAGATTCATAAACACTACCCTGAATACAGCATGGATTACCTTATTTTAGGTAAGTATAGCGCCAAACCAAAGGAGTTCATAAATGAGCAAAATCTGTTTACAGCAGAAAACAAAAATGAACAAGATTCTACAACTACAAACGATACACTTGTAAACTCAGATCCTGCGACATTTGTATACAAAGAACTTGTGGTACTTAATCCTGATGGCACCTATACTAGATACAAAGCAGTTTAGTACACTCCTATTTAAAATTCTAAATTTGCCAGCTTAAAATACAGCAGTTTGAGCGCATTACTAGAAGAGATAAATAAACGGAAGACCTTTGCTATCATCAGTCACCCCGATGCAGGAAAGACTACTCTAACCGAGAAGTTCTTATTATTTGGAGGAGCTATTCATACTGCAGGTGCCGTTAAATCAAATAAGATAAAGAAGACAGCAACCTCCGATTTCATGGAAATCGAGAAGCAAAGAGGGATATCCGTTGCAACCTCTGTAATGGGGTTTGAGTATAAGGACACCTTAATAAACCTACTTGATACACCGGGTCACAAGGATTTTGCCGAAGATACCTACCGAACCTTAACTGCCGTAGACAGTGTTGTTCTGGTGGTTGACTGTGTTAAGGGTGTTGAGGAACAAACTGAGCGTTTAATGGAGGTGTGTAGAATGCGCGACACCCCAGTAATGATCTTTGTAAATAAGTTAGACCGTCCAGGGAAGGATCCATTCGATTTGTTAGATGAGCTTGAAACCAAGCTAGATATAAAGGTTAGACCATTGACCTGGCCTATAAATATGGGCGAGCGTTTTAAGGGAGTTTACAATGTTTACGACAATAACCTACTGTTGTTTTCTGTAAACAAAACAAAAGTTGCTGATGACCAGGTATTGATAGAGGATTTAAATGATCCAAGATTAGTAGGATTAATTGGCGAGGAGGATGCAGACCAGCTTAGAGAAGATATAGAATTAATTAACGGGGTTTACGAAGACTTTGATGCCAAGGACTACGAAAATGCCCGTATTGCACCTGTTTTCTTTGGATCTGCTGTCAATAATTTCGGGGTTAAAGAATTGCTTGAAGCCTTTGTACGCTATGCCCCTACTCCTGTTAGCAGACCGACAAATCAGGGAGAAATCGCTCCAACCGATAAAAAGTTCTCCGGATTTGTATTTAAAATCCACGCCAACTTAGACCCAAAACACCGCGATCGCATTGCGTTTCTTCGCGTTTGTAGTGGAACTTTCGAACGTAATAAATTCTTTCACCACGTTAGGCTAGGTAAAAAATTACGCTTCTCTAACCCTGCTTCTTTTATGGCTCAGCGTAAAGAAACCGTTGAGGAGGCCTATGCTGGAGATGTAATTGGATTATACGACACTGGGAATTTTAAAATTGGCGACACCCTTACAGAGGGTTCTGATTTTATGTTTAAGGGGATTCCTTCCTTCTCTCCAGAGATATTCAGGGAGCTTTTAAACAAGGATCCCATGAAAACTAAGCAGCTAGAAAAAGGTATAAGACAGCTAACAGAAGAAGGTGTTGCTCAGCTATTTATAATGAATTATGGTTCTGCAAAAATAGTTGGAACTGTTGGAGAATTACAGTTCGACGTTATTAAGTATAGATTGGAACACGAATACGGAGCGAAGTGTGAGTTTGTAGCTAAGTCATTCCATAAAGCTTGTTGGATCACCAGCGATGACCAAAAGAAACTAGACGATTTTAAGCGAGTTAAAGGAAACTTTATGGCAAAGGACAAAGATGACCTTGATGTTTTCCTTGCCCAAACTCCATGGATACTAAAGGTAGAACAAGAAAACAATCCAGATATTAAATTCCATTTCAATAGTGAATTTAAGTTAGCTGATTAAGAATTGTTAATCCCCCCTCCTTATTGGAGATGAAGTTTATTTTTGAAACCACTAATTGTACCCTATGAAAAAATTATTGCTCGGTTTTCTTTCACTATTTATCGGTGCTACTGTTTTCGGACAGTTAAGTAATTACAAATACACCTTTAAAATACAGGGAGCAAAGGACACCATTTTCCTTGCCAACTACTTTGGTAAACAGCTTTATTACAACGATACCGCTGTTGCCGACAAAAACGGAACTTTTATTTTTTCTAAAAAGAGAAGCATTAAGCCTGGAAAGTTTGCTATTGTCCAACCGGGTAAGATGTATTTCGAGCTAATCATTAACGAAGCAGAGTTCACCTTTAAAGGAGACACCAGCAACCTGATTGGAAATATGCAGGTGGAAAATTCTTTGGAGAACCAATTGTTCTATCAATACATAAAATTGATTAACAATAAGAAAACCGAAATAGAGGCGCTAAACAAAAAGTACCAAGCAAGTAAATCAGAAAAGGAGAAAAAGAAATTGTCCGATGAAATCACGGCAAAGAACAAAGAGGTAATCGATTTTCAGAAAAAGATGATTGCGGACCACCCTACTGCTCTTATTTCTGAAATTGTAAAGATGTCCATGGACATTGAAATTCCTGAACCACCTAAAAATGAAGATGGAAGTATAGATTCCACTTTTCAATATTACTATTACCGCGATCACTACTGGGACAATACCAATTTGAACAATGATGCATTGGTAAGAGACCCTTCTTACATTAAAAAGTTAGAGACCTATTTTGATAAGGTTGTTCTGCAACATCCAGACACTATTTCTAGATATGCCGACAAATATATCTCCCAGCTAGATCCTGAAAGCGAAATGTTTAAAATCACGGTAAACTGGTTAATAAACCATTACAGCAGATCTAAAATTATGGGGATGGATGCCGTGTACATCCACATGGCCAAGAATTACTATATGACAGGAAGAGCCTATTGGGCGGATTCTGCTACGGTAGCCAAATTAACCGAAAAGGTTATTGCCGCTAGTCCAACGTTAATTGGAAAAAAAGCACCTGCCATCACCTTATTTGATACTACCGGTAACAGGCTGGTATCGCTATACTCGGTTAAGGCTAAGTATACGGTTCTGTATTTCTGGGACTCCACCTGTGGGCATTGTAAAAAAGCTACTCCAAAACTTAAAAAGATATACGAAGAACTACATAAGTACGGTGTAGAGGTTTATGCTGTTGGAGGTGAATTAGAGACTGACTCTTGGAAAAAATACATTAAGAAGAATGAACTTCCATGGATTAATGTTTCGGATACTCCCGAGCGTCCAAATGGTTTTAGAACGGTGTACGACATCTTTGCTTATCCTAAGGTTTTCTTACTAGATGAAGACAAGAAAATTATTGCTAAGCAAATCGGAGTGGTACAACTTGGAGATATATTACTCGATAAGCTTAAGCTGAAAGGGCAAATAGACTTTGGTTTTGAGCCTGCTGATGAAGATGATGAGGCGCATTAATCATCTAACTGAAATTATAGAATTTAAAAGCCATCCTTAACGATGGCTTTTTTTATTTAATTAGGCAGAAAACTCCCATATGGGTCATTTGCCAGATTCCTTTAATCATTACATAGAAAACGGGTGCATGCGCTGCAAGTATGGCGCAACCCCTGATTGCAAAGTAAATAGCTGGCGGAAAGAAATACTGCTTTTACGAGAGATCATTCAACAAACCGAGTTGGAGGAATCCATTAAATGGGGAGTACCATGCTACATCCTAAAGGATAAAAACGTGTTGAACATAAGTGCTTTGAAAAGCGCTGCATGTATTGGTTTTTTCAAAGGTGCCTTAATAGAATCCCAATCTACTCTACTTGAAGCCCCTGGGGAAAATAGCCAGGCCGTACGTTTAATAAAATTCACATCGACTAAGGAAATAAAGGATAACGCAAAGGAAATATTGCGCCTTATTAATTTAGCTATAGCAATTGAGAAAGAGGGAAAGAAGGTTGACTTCAAGAAGGAGTCTGAACCCATTCCGGAGGAATTAATGCAAGCCTTTGAAAATAATCCAGCCTTTAAAACGGCATTTTACAAACTGACTCCAGGAAGACAAAGGGGTTACTTACTGCATTTTAATCAAGCGAAACAAGCTGCAACCCGTGTAAAACGGATAGAACGATATACAGTCAAAATACTTGATGGGCTTGGGTTTCACGATTAATAAGCATCATGCTCCTACAATCCAAAATAGATTTTTGCTACTTTGGCATTCAACCAAATTTATGTGCCATGAGCAAAGTAATTAAATGGGCTCTCATTATTGTAGGAGCCTTAATTGTAATCGGTTTTGTAGGTTTTAATATTCTTAAAAAGCAAACCAAAAAGCACAGTCCAGAGGCCGTAGAGGTTATAGCCATTAACGATACAGAAGTAGAGGTGAAATACTGCCGCCCCTTTAAGAAAGACCGAGAAATTTTTGGTGGACTTGTTCCTTATGGAGAAGTATGGAGAACGGGTGCAAATGAAGCAACAAGATTTAAGACCAATCAGGACCTTACCATAAACGGTAAAACATTAAAGGCTGGAGAGTACACGCTTTGGACTATCCCAAACAAGGATCAATGGGACATTATTTGGTCTAAAAAACTATATGATTGGGGGGTTGACTTTTCCGCCAAAGCGGCCCGCGAACCTAAGCATGACGCTCTAAAAGTATCAGTTCCTACAGAAGAGTTACCCCAGACTGTAGAACAATTCACCATTAAATTTAGCGACGATTTAACCATGCATTTAATGTGGGACAAAACAAGAGTTTCCGTTCCATTGGCATCATCTTAAAGGATTTGATGTGAAATAAAAAAGGCTGCCAAATGGCAGCCTTTTTTATTTAGTTGATTATCATCTTTTTCGGTGGAACATCCAGTCCATCCCCCGATATCACCACCAGATAATAACCTGGAGGTAAATGATCTAGCTTCAGTTGCTTCTCGTACTCGCCTTCCTGCTTAATCGTTTCGTGGACTAGTTTTCCAAGGGCGTTGTATACCTTTATTTCCGCGTTGGAATCATAGTCTCCAAAATTAAGCGTGCTTATACCCTTGCTTGGATTTGGGTATAATTTAATGGTTGTATTTTCAATTCCTGCATCAATTGCCGGCTCGGTTAAAGTAATATTAATAGGTGCAGAAATAGCAAAATTGTCAATTGCAATATCACTATAATAGCCACTACCCGTTGTAGCCATGAATCGCACCCTTATGTTGGAGTTGGTATATTGATAAATGGTTATGCTCTGCTTTCTCCAGTAATTACCTTGGTTTCCGGATCTTGACCATTTGTCCACCCACGAATTTCCTCCATCATCCGAAATTTGCATTTTCAAATTCCCCATGGTGGATCCGTACATGTGATAATCAAAGCTAATTACCAGGTCGAAGGGCATCAATGCATCTTCCCATCCTCTTGAGGTTCTAATCATCGGTTCTAAATCGAAACAAGGACTTACAAATCCAGCTGTTTTATTATACTGACCTGAAGCTTCTACATACATATATTTTAAACCCGAAGATGCTGCTGAAGGACCAGTGGAAGAACTTGGAGTACTCCCCTGGCGGGCGGTCCAGCTTATATCATCGTTGGTTTCTTGAGTCCATCCATGAATATTAGTTTCAAAATTTTCGTAATAAGGAAACACCTCCTCTGTTTTAGTACAAGGTGCACTTTGCACTCGAATATTATCTAAAGCCATATCACTTGTTACACCAGATCCTGTGGTTCCGACAAAACGCACTTTAAGAGAGCTAGAGGCGTATCTTCCTAGATCAACTACACCCTCAATCCATGGCTCTTGATGCGTTAAAGCCAATTCATAATCTGGGGTGAATCCAGGATCTATAACCTCTCCTATCCTATCCAAATAGCTTATTTGTGGCCCGTTGGACTGGTCTCCAGATTTGTACCAAACATTATAACTCCAAGTCTGCCCGCCATCTTCACTAACCTGTACCGCCAAAGTTCCCATATTGGCGCCATACATATGATAATCGAAACGCAACTCAGGACTACTCATATTGCTCACATCAAAACATGGGCTTTCTATAATGGCCTTTGCATAAGCCGGGGTTGGATAGGAAGATTCTATGTAAACATAGTATGATCCGTGTGAAGCTGAAGATGGTCCTGTACCCACCGTTGGTGTTCCGTTTGAATGCACTTTCCAATCGGTATCGTCACTGGTGGATTGACTCCATAAACCAATGTTATTGAATGAAAAGGTCTCTCTGTACATAAAGTTTGTTACCGTTACAGGACATGCACTTTTTGCACCCACTGCAATATAATCAATGGCAACATCACTGGTATAACTTGAACCCGTACTTACGTGCAACCTAATTTTTACCTGGTTAGATTTAAAACTTGATAAGTCTACAGATGCATCTAGCCAAACATTTCCTTGATTTCCGGATTTAGTCAAAACTCCCGTCGTCCAGTTTGCTCCACCATCAGAGCTAACATCAATGCGTAAAGTACCCATAGCAGATCCATACATGTGATAAGAGAATCTAAACTCTGGGCTGGCAACACTTGTTAAATCGAAACAAGGAGATTCGAATATTGCCGTTTTTGATGGATAATTAGGGCTTGAAGACTCTGTATAGATGTAATAATTACCTTCCTTGGCGGAACTTGGCCCAGTAGCTGTAGAAGGTGTTGACCCTGTTCTTCTCGTCCAATCAAAATCATCGCCCGAGGCATTAGTCCAGGCACCTAAACTAGCTTCAAAACCCTCGGAATAAGGGAAATTACTTACTGTTGCGACACAATTCCCTCCTCCTTGATTACATCCTAAATTTTGTCGTTGATTTAAAGCGCTGTACGCCACACTGTTATATTGGCCGGTGGTTAGCACATTTCGGCAAGATTTTCGCGAGTATGACATGATGTTATTCTCATCGGGTACATAAGTATCGCCATTTGCATCTTGCTCATTAGCGGTGTATTGACAAGCTGTATTCACCTTTCCACTAAGATTAGGATCCGCAGGGGTATCACAGATGTAATCTCCCTCTGTTGCACAATTAGATCCATCTACCAACTCATTAGGTGTTCCTCCATGGGTATGTCTCAGTGAGAAAAAGTGACCCACCTCGTGGATTAAAGTTGAACCGTTAAGTGCACAACTATTTTTCATTAGAATTCTATCCGGCCCGCCAGGATAATAAGCGTAACCACAATAACTACTAGAACCACTCATTACGGTATTCGCATAGTAAATGTTAATTACATTGGGAACTTCGTGGGCCGAAGCCAATGCAGATTCTTGGGATGTCTGAAAATCATAATAGGTGTCGTCATCAATGAAATTTACCGAAGAGCATTCGTAGAAATCGATATTAGCATTGGCGTAGTAGGTGTTTAGTTCATTCATCAAATTGGGAATCTCCGCTGGATCCAATCCTCCTGTGCCATTTGATCGCCTTATAATATGATGTTGAACCGGCAAACTACGCTGCGATTTCTGAGTAAAATCGACTGTAAATTGCTGTCGAGATTTTAACGTTGAAAGGAAGATTTGTTCTTGGGCTGGACTCATTTTTGAGCCGCATTCTTCAGTGAGCTCCTGGGCATAGATTGGGTGGGATAAAATTCCGCCCAAGCCTAGAAGCATCAAGCATTTTGAAAGCTTATTCATAGTGTAGGGGATTATTTATTTTGCAGGAATTTAACAAAATATACGCCTTGAAGTACTTTTTTAGTTCAGTTTTAATCTATTAAAACTGATTTTCCTAGTAATTACAATTGTTTTAAAAGGTATAGTTCACTTGCTATTCATTACTTTTACCCACCATAAATTACCACTACCCACCCCATGAGAATTTTCTTATTTATTGTAGGTCTAATAATTTTTTCCACCACCCATGCCCAAAGAATTAAGCGAAAGAAGGAGTTTAAAAAAGGTGAATTTATTGAATACCAATACTTTAAGAATGAGAATAAAGAAATCGTAAAGCACGGCACCTACGAGCATTTTTTATTTTATTCCTCGGAAAACAAAGTCTGCATAGAAAAGGGCTTGTATATAGACAACGAAAAGAAAGGAAACTGGACCTATTACGATGTAAGTGGAGATAGCATTTTTGGGTATAACTTCACGAATGATAAAATCACTTTTATCAATTTAGAAAGTAAATTTACTTACCCTACTTACTATTTCAACGGTATGGGAAGATTTGGCAGTTGCCATTATTACAGTCAGGAACGCTATCCGGACGAGCAAAATATATACCCACCTATACCACTCGGCAATTACACCGATTTTTACGATTGTATTTATAAATCCTTGATCAAGGCCATGCAGGAAGATGGATTTTACGCGTCTAACCTACGAGATTTCTTTTGGCAGGAAAATCATGTGGGGTTTATAGAATTCTCCATCGATGCATATGGCAATACCGAAAAATTGAAATTGATAGGCATCCCAGATTCCTATAAAGAGCGCATGAAAGAGCTTATTTTAGAGGAAGATTTAAGATGGATTCCAGCCATACAAGCAAATGGAAAAACCACCTTTTACAATTTTAGAATACCATTTATTGCAGGATTTATAAAGGATGAAGTATACGGGGATCGTGCTCAGTATTACTCCTTTTCCTTGTTTAACAAACCAGAGGAATACAAGTGGTACAACAAGGAAAACTATTATCGAGCCTTTAATATAGAGGAGGATTAAAAATCGAACTCGAAGTCGTCTTCGGCTTCCTCCTTAGCATTAATTAAATCCTCAAAAAACATATCCAGCTGATCCTTAGTAACATTTGGCATACAGATGATATGTGAAATATCGCCTTCGGTAGCCAACTGCCACTTTTCCCTGATTGTTTTAGGGACTTTGGGAATTACAACGGTTAATGCTCCGGGGTTTCGCCAGGCGTTAAGGCCTAAATCCTTTAATCTGGCCTCGCAGTATTTCGCCATTTCCAAACCGTGCTGATAGCGCGCTTTCATTCCCTCTAAGCCTAGCTTTTTAAGGGCATACCAAAGAAATAAAGGACTGTGACCATTTCTGGAGCCAGTTATGGTAGTGTCCGAAGAGCCTATATAGGAAATACCATGAGCGATGCGATCTCTATTTGATTTTTTCGCCACAATAACCCCTGAAGGAATTGGACAACCAATAAACTTATGACCACTGATAGATATGGAATCAGATCCATCTTTAAAATCGAAAGGCAATTTGGGTTCCATAAAAGCACCAAAAGAACCTGCTAGCGCTGCATCACAGTGAATGTAATGGTCTTGTATCGCTAGGTTTTTTATGATGGATTTAATCTTAGAAACGTCATCCTTAGCTTCTTTCATTGTGGTTCCAAACGTAGCCAGCACGATGACGGGCTTATGACGGTTCATTTTTATGGTATTCTCAAAGTCCTCATAATCCATTTCTCCATTTTCCTGAGATCGAATTACTATACTTGGAATATTTAAAAGGTGAATGTTCTTTTTAACTGAGTAATGGGTTGATTCTGAATAATATACTATCCCTTTGGGATGCAATTCACGAGCTAAATACAAACCATAAAGGTTACTTTCAGATCCTCCATTGGTTACGTATCCCCAATAGTCTTTTGGATTAGCTCTAAACAGCTTGGCGAAAAAACCTATAACTTCTCGCTCTAGCGGGTGGGTCTCAACCTTATAAGTACCCTCCTCAAATGGATCACCGATGTTATTGATGGCTAGGGAGAGAAAATCTGCTATTTCTGAATAATCGAAGTCTCTTGCTACCGGATACCCAATGCAAAATTCACTTGCGTTTTCAGTTTCCTTCTTTAGTTCAGTGATTCTTTCTCTATCCGCTGGTTTTAGCGATTTCAATACCTGTTCCATACTTACCTTCTAAGTGGTGCAAAGGTATCATCTTAATTCGGCTCTAACTGTACTTTTTCCATTTCATCCTGCAGATGATGTCTTTGAAGATAGCCTAACACTATACTTTGCGTGTCGGGGTCATTAATCTGCGGCTGAATAAAGTTGGCATACTCCTCTTCTTCTATTTCCATTGACATAAATCCGTAACCTGCATAAATGCCATTTTCCAGTTGCACTACCGCCTTTTCATCTTCGGTTCTACCCTCCAAAACGATAAACTCCTGGTCTAAATTTGGTTTTTGCTGGTTTAAAGCATCTCTAACTCTTTCATTATAATCTTTTACAGATTCTTTTCCAGCGCATACCCCTCTACATGCATCATGGTTTATCACCTCGGCATTTTTCTTCAGGGGTTGCATTGCTTGTTGGTGAATGCATAACTCGTACTCATCTATGAAATCTTGAATAAAACGGTATGCTGCACTTCGATTGGTAAATTGAATGTAGGGTTCGCGCGGTCGACCTACGAGCACTCCCAATTGAAGAATTCCCTTTTGGTTTTCATAAACAGCCAAGTTTAAAAGCTTGGTATACCTTTTCTGAGCACTATTGTATTTAGGATAATAGCGTTTAATGTCGTGCGTTTCCATCAGGAAACTCAAAAGCTCATTTCCACTCAATTGACACCGTATATCTGCAATCTCCAACTTCATATTAATGGATTTGGCCGCTTTACTGGTGAAATGGGAAGTAACTCGCTGCTTTATATTAAGGGCCTTTCCCACGTAGATTACTTTCCCAGATTTATTTAAGAAATGGTAAACTCCCGGACATTCGGGTAGACTATTAAACAATTCGAAATCGATGTTAGTAGGTAGCGTTGCTCCACGTAATCGGGGATTAAGCATTTTGTTGAGCTCCGTTTTATTCGCATCCTTTTTAAGACAACGACGCAGCAACTCCACCGTAGCTTCGGCATCACCTCGGGCCCGGTGTCTGTCGGTAATTTGAATTCCCAAATCGCGGCAAATATTCCCAAGACTATAAGATTGATGATCTGGAAAAACCGATTTAGCGTAGCGGACAGAGCACAGTTTTTTGCGCTTAAAACTTTTTCCAGCCTCTCTAAACTCGCGTTCTACAAAGGAGTAATCGAAATTCACATTGTGGGCTACAAATACGCAGCCTTGCGTAATTTCATCAATTTTATCTGCGATTTCCGAAAAATCAGGAGCCTCATCCACCATGGAATTGTCTATCCCTGTTAATCGAGTTATGCTATACGGAATCTTACAATGCGGATTTACTAGCGATGTATACTCATCCAGCACCTGTATCCCATCCGTTATAAAAACAGATATCTCCGTTATTCTATTAAAAAGACCCGAAAAACCAGAGGTTTCAATGTCGATTACTGCGTATTTCACAAAACAATTTTAGGCTAAAGAAATTTAGCGGTCCTCAATCTATTTACGGTGAATTCAAATTATTGTTTTCCAGCTTGGAAGCCAGTCTCCCGATTAACTAAAATTAGTTTAAAAACACGAAGGCAAATCTCGATTAATGGACTTCCAAAAGCACTGGTAAATTGAATATTAAATCCGTATTAATTGGAGGAAATTTGCACCAAGTTTATCACCTATGAAGCACCTTATTATTTTCCTATCACTAGGCCTATTTCTTATTGTTAATCAAGAGTCTAAGGCCCAACTGAGCGCATGGCAGCACAAAATTCCAATTAAGATTTCTAACAACCAAAATGTAGCCAAAAGCAACTACAGTCATTTGTTACTCATTGACACGCAAAGCTTGGTTGGAGACAATAAAATGGCTACCGATGGAAAAGACATTAGAATTGCGATGGATTGTGAAGGAAACGCTGTAATTCCTCACTTTTTAGAGTCTGGAATTAATACAACTAACACCAAATTATGGTGTCTTTTACCAGAAATTCCAGCTGCTTCCGACACCGTTATTTATCTTTTTTATGGTAATGCTGGTGCAGCAGACGTATCGGATTTCGACGCAACTTTCCCCAATCAATTACTCATTGAAACAACAGACACTCTAACGGGCTTAATCGCTGATTCGGTGTGGGAATACAACTACATTAAAATTGCTGAAGACGTTCTGGTTAAGTTCGATCCTACCCTAAGCTTGCCCTGGCAATTGCGTTTAACCGCGAGTAAAATTGAGATTTCAGGAACCCTTAATGGGGCGGGATTTGGATATCCTGGGACCATTTATGGCGATGGACAAGGACCTGGAGGTGGAACCATGGAAATAACTGGAGGAGGCGGTGGTGCCTACGGTGGTGACGGTGGCGATGGGTCTTATGGAAGTAACCAAACCTCTGCAGGGGTTGGTGGGACTGCATACGGAACTGCCTCAGGAAGAGATATTGAACCGGGATCTGGCGGTGGGGCCGCTGGTCTTGTTGGAGGTGGAAACCCAGGCGCTCCAGGAGGAATTAAATACGTTATCCGTTGTCAGGACCTTACGGTAAATGGAAAATTAATCGCCGATGGATTACCTGGATTAAGTACACAAGCATCGTATAGCCCCGGTGGAGGTGCTGGAGGGGGTATCCTTATAGAAACCCGATTTATTTCTGGAACCGGAACCATAACGGCAAAAGGCGGTCGCGGAGGTGATAGCGACAGAATTTATTACGCCGGTGGCGGAGCCGGTGGAGGCCGAATAAAGGTGTTTTACTCAGAAAGCAACAACTTTACTGGCAACCTGAAGGTAGACGGTGGTAGAGCTGGTATTGGAGGTATTACTGAGGCTCAAGATGGAATGTCAGGTACCATACATAATGCTCAGGACACTTTTAAAATTGCTACCGAAATTTTGGACAATTCGTTTGGAATTGATCTCATATCTACTATTCGTTGTGCTGAACAGGATATTACTTTGAGCGCAACCCCAGGAGCTAGCAATTATAATTTCAAGGTGGAGGGTGCTTCGGTTCAAAATGGAAGCAGCAATCTGTTAACAGTTAAGTTACCAGAAGGTAGATACGCCATTACAGCAACGGTAACCGTGGGGACATGTACTTTAGAAACAGATCCTTATGAATTATCTGTAAACCCCAATCCTACTCCATCCTTTGGCTTTATGGTAACTACCGTTGGGTTTTGCGACGGTGACAGCTTATTGGCCTTACCCATAGTAGAAAGTGGCAGTACCATAGCCTGGATCCACAACCAAACGGATACAACCTATACACAGCAGGATTTTTATATCAAAGAAGGTGGAGCTTACCAATTACACGAAATCAATGCAAATGGGTGCACAGGAACCAGCCTAGGACAAACGGTTGAGGTATTTCCTACCCCCGAGAATGAAATAAACCTATTGGATACCACCTATTGCACCGGGGATTCTATTCGTTTTTTCGAACCCAATGGCCTTGAGGTTATTTGGGAAAGAGCGGGTAGTGTGCTAGCTCATAAGAACGAATTATGGATTTCTTCACCCGGAAAATACGCCGCAACAGTCGTTACACCGAAAGGGTGTTTATCAGAAAAAAGATTTTTCAATGTTGCTGAACTTCCAGTTCCCAATGCAATTCTGGAAAATAAAACTGGTCCCTTTGTTTGTAAAGGGGTAAATGCACAACTCAGTCTCTTAGGTACGGAAAGTACCGATTCAATTGTGTGGTTATACAATGGCGTGGAAATTCCAAATGAAAATTCTACCGATTTATTTCCTGGTGCCCCAGGAACATACAGTGCTACCGTATACAACGAATTAGGATGCAGCAGCACTACCGTACTTGAAACCCTCGGAGAGTTTGCTCAACCTCAATTCGATATCGACGGGAGTTTAAGCATTTGCGAGGGAGAATCGAGAGAATTCCTTGTGAATTTACCACCCGAAAGCACCTTTAAATGGGTATTAAGTAATGGGCCTAACAATAGTGTAGACAGCCTAATTAAAATAGGTTACAGCACAGAGATATACCTGGTAGCATACAACGCATTCGGATGTTCGGACACCAGTAATACCGAAGAATTAAGGGTAAATGAAACTCCGGAGGCTACTTTAGATCTAAGTAACACAGACACGGAGCTTTGTGAGGGAGAAAGTACTACCATAACAAGTAGCAGTACTGGATTTTTCAAGTGGTACAAGAACGGAAGTCCTTTTAACGAAACCGATCTGGTTTTACAAATAAGTGACGCGGGCTATTACGCTATAGAAATATCCAATGCGGCAGGATGCTCAAACCTAAGCGACAGTGTAGTAATTAACGTAAATCCCAATCCGGTTCAGCCAAGCATCACTCAATCTGGCGACACGCTATTTGCCAATCCAGCTGGGGTATTACACACGTGGTACAAGGATGGAAACGTAATTGCTGGAGCCACCCAGTCTTTCTTTCTTCCTGATACGAATGGAACCTACACCGTAATCTCGGAAAACCAGTTTAACTGTCTTTCGGAGGAATCAGAACCATTTAATTTCAGTCCAACCACAGGAATAAAAAGAAAGGAGGCCTTTACTTTTGAGTTGTATCCAAATCCAAACAATGGGGCCTTTACCATAACCGCTGAGCTTGCATTTAGCATACAGGTGTTAGATATGACGGGTAAAGCAATTTATGCAGATGCAAAAAATACGCTGAAAAAAGAAATTGAATTATCAGTGGCACCTGGTTTATACACTGTTTTGGTTATGGATGGAAAAGGCAATAGCATCGCGAAACAAGTTGTATTGAGGTAGTTTTTAATAGTCAGTCTTTGCAAAAGGTCATCCAATTATGGGTGACCTTTTTTTGGTGGAAGGGACTACACCATATTTCTTTCTAAATGATGTCAATCCGCACCAGTTTACTGAAAACGGTCAACGCTAATCAGGGATGTACAATGTACAACTACTGACCACTAACCACTGACCACTAACCACTGACCATTAACTACTGACCATTAACCACTGACCATTAACTACTCACCCTTCACCCCCTGCTCCTAACCCTTAAACAAAAAATTTTCCAGTCCATGTAAAAGCGATTTTTTTCCGAAATACATTTGTGCCGTGCAATCTTTGATTAAACATTTCGGTCTTTTTATTTTCCTTATAGCCATTGGCTTTCTGGGTAAATCGGCCGTTCATAAAATCGAAGGGCCCTACCCATTAAAACATGGAAATAGCGGTAACATAATTACTGATCTGGAGTTAAAGCAGCTTTCCAAAGGACTATTATGCATCTCCACTAGTGGGAATGTTATTCATAGCACCCCAAGTAGCGAAAGCAAATCCTACAAAGGGCATAAATGGTTGGCAACTGGGTATTCAGCGCAAGATAATCAGCGTGTACCATTATGTCATCTTGTGTGGGTCCAAACTCATATTTCCCACAAAAAGCGAATTCTTTTGTATCCCTTCCACAGCTTTAAATAGCCCCCTTTCAATAGTTCTCAGGATGTTGTTTAACTGAGTTCCACGCTTGGTTAAATCAATTTTAAAGTGGAATAAACAATCAATATTTTTCTTAAATGGATATAGATGCAGGCACCATTTTAGTTGGAGCCTTGTCAATAATCGGGTGTACCCTTCCCTTTGTTATCACGAACAAAAAAAGGAAAGCAGTAGAACAAAAACTACTTCAAAAATTAAAAGAGGCTGCTGTCCAGTTTCAATGTAGCATAAATGAAACAGAGATTGTAGGTTCCTATGCCATAGGATTCGACAACATTAAAAAACACTTGTTTTTTTATAACCCAAGTGTGGGTATTGAGCAGGTGCTTACAGTGAATCTTCAGGAATTAGCAGGGTGTAAAATTTTAAATGTTTCAAGGAAAATTAATTATGACGGAGAAAATCACCGTGTAATAGATCGACTGGAATTATGTTTTACACCCAAGAACAGGAAAGAGGAAATTCGCTGGGAGTTTTACGATGCTGAAAAAAGCTTTCAGATGTCTGGGGAATTAATTTCATTAGAAAAATGGGTTAAAACCATCAACAAAGAAATAAAGCCCGCTGCATAACATTAAGCTCTCAGAAATGAGAGCTTTTTGGTATTAGATCCCCCCCTTTTTTCCTAGTGATTTCGAGTCACACTAGTTTACTAGTGTACTGGTAAACTAGTTTTCTGGTATAAAAGTAAAATGAAAACGGTCAACGCTATTACAGGATGTACAACCACTGACCATTAACCATTAACTACTGACCCCTCACTCCTAACCAAAAAATGACTATCTTATAAACGATTAAACGTCGATAAAATAGTCAAAATATGGAGCGCGCGATTTTACATTTAGATCTTGATACTTTTTTTGTATCCTGCGAACGCCTGATGGACAGAAAGTTACACAACAGACCTGTTCTTATTGGTGGAACTAGCGACCGTGGTGTTGTGGCTAGCTGTAGCTACGAAGCCAGAACCTATGGTATTCACTCTGGAATGCCCATGCGCATGGCTAGACAACTATGTCCACACGCCATTGTAATACGCGGAAACAGCGGTACGTACAGCAAGTTTTCGGATATGGTTACCGAAATCATTTCAGAAAACTCTCCGCTGTACGAGAAGTCATCTATCGATGAATTTTATGTTGATTTTACAGGGATGGATCGTTTTTTTGGAGCTTATAAATGGGCGCAAGAACTCCGCGAGAAAATCATTAAAGAAACCCACCTCCCCCTCTCCTTTGCGCTCTCTATAAATAAAACGGTTTCTAAGGTGGGGACAGGATTAGCCAAACCCAACAACCACAAGCAGATTATTCAGGGTACAGAAAAGCCCTTTCTCGCTCCTTTATCGGTAAAGAAAATCCCCATGGTTGGAGACCAGACCTACAAAATGCTCAGAAATATGGGCGTAGAAAAAATCTATACCGTACAGCAAATGCACCCCGATTTACTACGTCAAGTAATGGGAAAAAACGGTGTTTCGCTTTGGAAAAAAGCACAAGGCATAGACAACAGTCCTGTTATACCCTACCACGAAAGAAAATCCATTTCTATTGAGCGTACTTTTGAGAAAGACACCACAGACACGGTAAAACTAAAAAGCATTGTAACAGCTATGGCCGAAAATCTGGCCTATCAGTTAAGAAACGGGAACAAACTAACCGCCTGCGTTGCTGTACGTATTCGATATACCGATTTCCAAACCTACAGCAAACAAATGCGCATTCCCTACACCTCCTTAGACGATACGCTAATTAAAACCACTCTAGAACTTTTCGAAACGCTTTATAGCCGAAGAATGCTGGTACGCTTGGTTGGAGTGCGTTTTTCGCATTTGGTGCAGGGAAATTATCAGATGGACTTATTTCAAGATGCTCCAAAAATGCTTTCGCTATACCAAGCCATGGACAATATCAGAAATAGATACGGACAAGATGCTGTAAAGCGAGCAGTTGCCATGGGGTCTAAAGCCATAGGTAGAAGTAACCCCTTCAACGGTCAGCCCCCGATTATCCCTGCGCATAGACGAGCTTAAAATAAGAAGGGGCCGCTTCCATAATCGGAAACGGCCCCATCTCTCTATTGGTAACTAAACATTAATCCCTTATCTGCCCGTTACCAAACACGTAGTATTTATTGGTTACTAATTGTTCTAATCCAAGTGGTCCTCTGTGATGCAGTTTATCGGTACTAATAGCCAATTCTGCACCCACTCCCATCTGTCCTCCATCGGTAAAACGGGTTGAGGCATTATGATATACCGCAGCAGCATCTACCTTTTCCATAAATGCAGCGGCCTTTTCGGTATCGCTTGTTAGAATAGTGGCCGAGTGCCCTCCACTAAAGGTGTTTATCTTGTCCACGGCCTCTTCTAGTCCGTTTACCTGGCCAACAACCGCTTTTAGGGCTAAAAACTCCTCATACCAAACATCTCTGTCTTCTATTTCCTTGGCATGATCCAAGAAATTAAGACTTTCTTTATCAGCCAACAGCTCCACCTGATAATTGCGGAATTCGTTTTCTAGGTCTTTTAATTTTTCGGCTCTATGTGGTAATTTCTTATCCACCAAAATCTTGTCTAAGGCGTTACAACCAGAGATTTTATTGGTTTTAGCGTTGATGATCACCTTTTTAGCCATTTCCCAGTCGCTATCTTCGGCAACGTAGGCGAAATTGTTTCCTCTTCCACTTACCAAAACAGCACATTGGGCATGCTCCTTCACAAAAGCAATCAAACGCTCACCACCACGGGGCACAATGAGATCTAGTTTTTCGCTTGGGTTTCTTAAGAATTCCTGTGTTTCTTGCCTATTTAGAGTAAACAAGGTTATCCAATCCTTAGACAAACCGTTTTCCTCCAAGGCTTCGTGCCAACAGTCAACCAAAACTTTGTTGCTGTTAATAGCTTCTTTCCCCCCTTTAAGAAGGATTTTAGAATTGGCTTTAAAAGCCAAAACTGCGGCTTCTATGGTAACATCTGGCCTGGATTCGTAAATAATTAAAATGGTACCAAAAGGTGCGGTTTTATTGGTAATGGTAAGGCCATTATCCAACTTGCGTTCGGAAATAACTTTACCTACTGGATCTTCCTGAGACCGCACTTCGGCCACAGCCTGAATCATTCCATTAATCTTTCTATCATCTACCACCAATCGATCGTAGAGCGCTTGGTCGTCTTTACTAAAAGCCTCCAAGTCCAGTTTATTTGCTGCTAATATTTCTTCTCTTTTTGCATCGATAATACGCTCCATCGATGCCAACACTTTATTTTTAGTTTCTGTATTTAAAATTTTCATAGTTGATTTTACGATTTTGTAACTCGAGTTCCCACTTCTTTGCCATCTACAATGTCTACAATAACATTGTCCCACTTTCCATTGGCAATAAAAGTTGGAATGTCTTTTTTGGCTGCTTTTTGCGCAACTCCTAATTTAGACTCCATTCCTCCGCGACCTTCTCCTTCGCCTTTATTCGATTCTTGAATAAATTCCTTAACAGATTGATCGGCTTTTAAGTGCTTAATCAAATCGCTATCCTCATCGTCGGGGTGTCCGTTAAAAACACCATCGGTATCGGTAAGGAGGATGAGCATATCTGCGTTGATTAACTCCGCTACCAGAGAGGCGAGCTCATCGTTATCGGTGAACATAGACATGGATAACGATACGGCATCGTCTTCGTTTGCAATGGGGATAATTCCTTGCTCTAGAAGCGCCTCATAACAATTGATCATGTTTTCGCGGTGCTTTCCTGGGGCAAAATCCCGCTTTGTAGCTAACACCTGCGCACAACGCATTCCGTAGTCATGGAAAATACTGTAGTAATGGCGCATCATTCTAGGTTGTCCTACCGCCGAAAAAACCTGTCTTCGCGTGGCCTTATCCTCAATAGGCACCTGCAGTTTCCCCATTACTTCTTTACCGGCAATGGCAGAACCCGAGGAGACCAAAACGGCCATTATATCGCGCTCATATAGCACGGCAATCTGTTCTACTAACTTTTTCAATATCGGCTGAACGATGCGATTATCTCTGTTGGTCATCACATTGGTTCCAACCTTTATAACCACTCTTTTCTTATGCGTTTTCGCCGACATGATCGTACTCCTTTCCTAATTCTACTGCGCGCTCAAAGGCAGCAAACGCAGCTTCTTTAATAAGTTCTTTTACATTGTTATCGTCCATAGAATCTAAGGCAGCTCGGGTAGTCCCTCCTTTAGAGGCTACTCTATCCATCCAGGCATCTGGCTCTAGGTTTGATGAATTAAATAGCTCAACCGCCCCTTGGAATGTTTGTCCTACTAAAACACGCGAGTCGTGGTCTGAGAATCCCATTTTCAGCGCGGCTTCTATCATAGATTGCATGAAATAGAAAATGTACGCTGGACCAGATCCAGAGATACCCGTTGAGGCGTCTATATCATTTTCAGTATCTAATTTCACCGACTTTCCAGTGGTATCTAAAAGGTTTTCCACCGTAGATAATTCCAGCCTGGAGACCTCGTCTGACGCGGTAAACGATGTTAACCCCTGACCTACCTGGGCAGGTAAATTAGGCATTGCTCTTACCACTTTATCTATACCTAAACCTTCTTTGATAAAGGCAATGGTTACCCCGGCCATTAGAGAAATTACAATTTGCCCCTCGGCCATTAACGGTCGCATTTCGGTAAATAACTCCTCGGCATGGTAAGGCTTTACCGCTACAAAAATTACATCTGCTTTTGGAAGACAGTCGGTGAGATCTTCGTAGACATCGAAGTGACTCTTCTTTTTAAGTGATTCGGTTTTGTCCTTGGATGAATCTAAAATCATCACATCTTGGGACAATAAAAATTTGGATTTGGCAATGGCTTCGGCATAGGTTAATCCCATGTTCCCTCCGCCAATGACTAAAACTTTCATAGGCTTGATTTTTTGGATTAATGTTTAGTTTACGGTACATGTCAGTGCAATAACCATGCGAAAAGCCTTGATTTTAAAAGGTTTTTCGAAATAAGGTACCTTAATCACAAAAAGCGAATCTTCGCTATACACCACTATAGGTTGGATAGCAGGCTTTTTTTTATCGATGAATTTTGTTTAACCTGACATGATGTCGGATTAAACAAAACCTGACAGATCTTCGGGTTTTTTATAAAAATTTTTGCTTTTGTCAGGGATATCGAATTGATTTAAACCTAAATAAACAAAGGGTTAGCTTACCAAGTTGAGCACGAAAATGGATGCTCTTGTTAATTATTTCTCCTCTTCTCGTTCCAACAAAAATTCTAGGATTATTTAGTTTACAGCAACTTTAATATTGCAAACCCTACTAAATGCGATTCATTTCTAAGGAAACCGAAGGATCTACATTATATAAGTTGCTTACCGGTACGGTAATCCCACGCCCCATTGGCTGGATATCCACCCGAAGTAACTCTGGAAACCACAACCTGGCCCCATTTTCTTTTTTCAACGCCGTTGGCGAAGATCCTCCTCACGTTATGTTTTCTACGGTAAGGACGGGAGATAAAAACAAGGATACGCTTAACAATGTGTTGGAAAATAAAGAGTTTGTGGTTAATCTGGTAACCGAGGAATTGGTAGAAGCCATGAATGCTACCTCTGCTCCCCTGCTTCCAGAGGAAAATGAATTTGAATACGCAGGATTAACCACCCTTTCAAGCGATTTTATCAAACCCTTTCGCGTTAAGGAAGCTCTTGTGCATTTTGAATGTGAGATGGTGCACCACTACTTTCTAGAAGATCATAAAAATGGAGGCGCTTGTGTGGTGATAGGCAAGATTATCTGCATCCACGTAAACGATGAAATAGTAAATGAAAAATTTCACATCGATCTATCTAAATACCGACCTGTAGCCCGTTTAGCTGGCTCTAACTATTCGAAACTGGGAGAAATGTTCTCAATAAAACGACAATTAAAATGAGAATAGCAGTTATTGGCGGAGGTCCCGGAGGATTGTATTTCTCCATTTTAACAAAAAAAGCAAACCCCGATTGCCATATCGAGGTGTATGAGCGAAACAAAGCGGATGATAGTTTTGGATTTGGCGTGGTATTCTCGGATGAAACCCTAAGTGAGTTCTTAACAAGAGACCCTAAATCCTATGAGCTAATCCGAACCCATTTTGCCTATTGGGACGATTTGGACATAGCCAGGGATGGGAAGAAAGTTAGAATTACCGGTAACGGATTCTGCGGCTGCTCTAGAAAGAAATTACTTCAATTACTGCAACAGCGTTGCAAAGAAGAAGGGGTTCAATTGCATTTTGAGACAGAGCAAACCGACTTATCCATACAAGCTGAATACGACATTGTTGTTGCAGCAGATGGTATTGGAAGTAAAATAAGGGAACAACTACAAAAGGAACTTGGAACGCAGGTAAAGCTTAAATCCAACAAATTTGTATGGATGGGATCTACCCGCCCTCTTGATGCTTTTACCTATTGGTTTAAACAAACTCAAAACGGAGCCATGGTTGCCCATAGCTACCAGTACGAAAAAGGTAAAAGTACCTGGATATTTGAGTGTTCGCCAGAAACCTGGAAAAAATGGGGCTTCGATCAACTTAACGAGGATGAGTCCCAACAGCTTCTCGAAGAAATCTATAAAGACGAATTAGAGGGCCACAAACTCATTCAAAACAAGTCGTATTGGCGTCAATTCCCCCATGTTACAAATGCCAACTGGCACCATAAAAACATAGTTTTACTGGGAGATGCTAAGGCAACCGCCCATTTTTCTATAGGATCTGGTACCAAACTGGCCATGGAAAGTGCAATTGCCTTATCCGATGCTATTATTCAGTTCGGCGATCAGCCTAAACTCGCTTTTGAAAAATACGAAGAGAGCAGGCGGCAACGCGTTGAAATGATACAGCACGCCGCAAACGTATCGTTACATTGGTTTGAAAATATGGATAGGCATATACGCCACCCCTTCTACCAATTCGCTTTTGGAGTAATGACCCGTGCCAAAAAGGTAACCTTCGAAAATTTGCAATTGCGCGACAGTTCCTTTACTAAAAAGGTTCTGCAAGAGTTTATAGAACAGAATAATTATCCCGAATTAGCCCCGCCGGCTTTTACTTCTTTTAAGCTGGGAGCACTAAGCCTTAGCAACAGAATAGTCATGTTTGGTTTACCTCAAAATAAAGCCAAACAAGGACTTGTAAACGATTGGCATTTAACACATTATGGATCCAGAGCTTGCCAGGGTCTTGGATTAATTATAACCGAACCCATTGCGGTAAATAAAGATGGAGCTTGCGGTATAAATGCCCCAGGGTTGTATGAAAAGGAACAAACGAAATGCTGGCGAAGAATAACCGATTTTATACACCAAAATTCCAATTGTAAAATTGCAGCGCAACTAGCTCATGCAGGAAGAAAAGCCTCTCCCCAAGAAAATGAGGCCCCTCTCTTTTCTGCGTCGCCCATTCCATTTTTGAACACAGGCGTCCATCCAAAACAAATGGACGAAAAGGATATGGAATTTGTACGTAATGACTTTGTGCGTGCGGCTAAAAATGCAGTTGATGCTGGCTTCGATATGGTTGAGATAAAAGCGGATGAAGGGCAATTACTAGCAAGTTTTCTATCACCTTTAACCAATTTAAGAACAGATAAATACGGTGGGAAGGTTGAGAACAGGCTACGGTTTCCACTGGCCGTTTTTAACGCAATTAGGAAGGAATTAGATCAAAAAACACCCATCTCGGTGCGCATTTCAGTTGAAGACTGGGCCGAAGGAGGAATAAGCGCCGTAGATGCAGAAATGATTGCTAGAGCTTTTAAAAATGCAGGTGCTGACATCATAAATGTTACCACTGGAAACACTGTTAGCCATCAAAAGGTAGACGGAGGAAGAATGTACCAAACGCCCTATTCGGAAGAAATTAGAAACAAGGCGAACATTGCCACCATCACCTCTGGAAAAATTACGGATATAGACCAAATCAACACCATAATTCTTAACGGAAGAGCAGACCTAGTTGGTTTAGGCAAACCGCTATTGTTACATCCTGGCTTCGTAAATCACGCAGCAGCCCACGAAAATTATAAGGAGCATAAGGTTCCGCAGCCCTATGAAACTGCTAAGGGGTCGTTATTCCAAGAAAAAACAAAAGAACGCAGACAAATAGAACAAATGAAGAAGGCGCTTAAGCCGGAAAGCCATAAGAAATCCTAATCCCATTTTCCATGTCCCATTATCAAGATTTATTTGCGCAACAAAATCTCCCCAAAGAACATCTTCCTTCCTTTTTGTTGGATAATCCTCAATTTCAGCACCCGGAAGAATTGAATTGCGCGTACCGATTATTAGATCACCACATCGACAAGGGTGATGGCAATCGCATTTGTATTCGCAGCGAATATGGTAACTGGACCTACAAACAGTTACAGGAAAAATCCAATCAAATCGCCCATGTGCTTACCAAAGACCTTGGACTTAAAAGCGGAAACCGTGTTTTGTTACGGTCTGCAAATAACCCTATGCTCGT
Organism: Luteibaculum oceani; assembly: GCF_007995015.1. Classification (NCBI taxonomy): domain Bacteria; kingdom Pseudomonadati; phylum Bacteroidota; class Flavobacteriia; order Flavobacteriales; family Luteibaculaceae; genus Luteibaculum; species Luteibaculum oceani. The sequence continues at coordinate 245,917 of NZ_VORB01000002.1, read as the reverse complement.
AGCTTGTTGGTTTGGGGTAATAAAAGCTGGAGGAATTGTAGTTACGACCATGCCGCTACTAAGAAGCAAGGAGTTAAATACCATTATTGAATACGCAGAGATAAGTCATGTTTTATGCGACAAGCGCCTTCATGAGGAAATTGATGCCTGCAATGGCACCTTTGTTAAGCACAAGGCCTTTTTTGACGGCACCCTGAGGGAGAAATTTTCCTTGGAAATGGCCATGGAAAAACATGCCACAACATTTTCTAATTTCAATAGCCTGCAAGATGATGTAGCCCTAATTGGGTTTACCAGTGGTACAACCGGAAAGCCAAAGATGACCGCTCATTACCATAGAGATATCCTTAATATTTGTGAGGCCTTTCCTCCCTTCGCCCTGCAGCCCCATGCCGATGATATTTTTACCGGCAGCCCACCACTAGGATTTACTTTTGGACTTGGTGGCCTGGTGCTTTTCCCAATGTATTTTGGTGCAAGCAGTTATCTAATTGAAAAACCTAGTCCAGACATCCTTTTATCGGCAGTTGAAAAGGAGAAAATCACCATTTGCTTTACAGCTCCTACCGCCTGGCGAATTATTCAGACAAAAGTGGGAGAATACGACATTAGCAGTTTAAGAAAATGTGTTTCCGCTGGAGAAAGTCTACCTAAAAAAGTATGGCACGACTGGCATAATGCAACGGGGTTAAAAATTATTGATGGAATTGGGGCAACGGAAATGCTGCACATTTTCATTTCAGCCAATGGGGAACACATGAAACCCGGTGCCACGGGGGTTGCAGTCCCAGGTTATGAAGCCAAGCTGGTGGATGATAATGGAAATGAAGTCCCGCCCAATACCGAGGGCAAGCTTGCGGTGAAAGGAATTACAGGCTGCAGATATTTAAATCGCCCTGAGAAACAGCGCGAGTATGTTAAAAACGGATGGAATTTAACCGGAGATATATTCACTAGAGACGAAGACGGCTATTTCTGGTATGTTTCTAGAAGCGACGACATGATTATCTCCTCGGGATATAACATTTCCGCTGTGGTAGTTGAGGCGACTCTGCTGGGGCATCCAGATATTCTTGAATGTGGAGTAATTGGAATACCCGATGAGGAACGTGGAATGTTAGTATGCGCGCATATTGTATTGAAGAATCAGGCATTGGGATCGGATGAAAAAGCCAAAGAAATTCAAGACTGGTTTAAACAAAATGCCGCCCCGTACAAGTATCCCCGAAAAATTGTGTTTACTTCCTGCCTGCCAAAAACCCAAACTGGAAAGATACAGCGATACAAGCTAAAGCAAGAGGCACCTAAAAGCGAAGCAAATGGTATTTGAAAAGGAGGAAAAAATAAGATTTCAGCATATAGACAAGGCTGGAATAGTATTCTACCCGAGGTTTTTAGAGATGCTAAATGCAACGGTTGAAGACTGGTTCGAAGAGGCACTTGATTACAGTTTTGCCCAAATGCATGACGACGCCGGAATTCCAACTGTAGATTTACATGTTCAATTTAAATCACCAGCCCGACTGGGTGAAATCATTACTAAGAGGTTGTGGGTGATAAAGTTGGGGAACTCATCAATGCGTTGTGGATTTCAATTTAAAAACCAATCAGACATATGCCTAGAAGGCGAAGTTAGCCTAGTAAATGTTGGGATTAGCGAGGATAGAAAAGCTATTGCCCCGCAGCCCTTTAGCGAATCGATTAGAGCCAAAATAAAACCCTACATAGCTAATGGAGTTTAAAAAATTTAAAGCCGCTGCAGTTCAAGCATCTCCGGTATTTCTAGATGTAGAAAAAACCATTGATAAGGTGATTACTATTTGCGAGGAAGCGGCCAAAAACGGTGCAAGTTTAATTGCCTTCCCCGAAGTATTTGTGGCTGGATACCCCTATTGGAATTGGGTACTTAATCCCATAGATGGTTCCAAGTGGTACGAAAGATTGTACAGAAATTCGGTGGAGGTAAATTCACCTCAAATCAATAGAGTTCTCGAAACAGCAAGGGAACTGAAGCTAAACATAGTTCTTGGAATAAATGAACGTGGAGAAAGCTATGGAGAAATTTATAATACCAACTTAATTATCTCTGATGAAGGAAAGCTTCTAGGGAGACATCGAAAACTAGTTCCAACCTGGGCAGAAAAGCTCACCTGGACCAGTGGCGATGGTTCGAGTTTAAAAGTTTACGACACTTCGGTTGGGCCTCTTGGAACCCTCGCATGTGGCGAAAACACCAACACGCTAGCCCGATTTACCCTACTAAGTCAAGGGGAATTGGTACATATAGCTAACTACATTTCTTTACCCGTGGCTCCACCCGATTACAACATGGCAGAAGCCATTAAAATACGTGCAGCAGCCCATGCCTTCGAAGGGAAATTGTTTACCATTGTCTCCTGTTCCACCATTTCACAGGAAATAATGGAAGCCCTAAAGCCCGAAGTGCCGGACATAGAGGAGCGATTTGGAAGAAAAAACTCGGCATTTACTGGATTCGTTGGCCCAAATGGAGCTTGCATCGGCGAGCCGCTTATTGATGATGAGGGAATTGTTTATGCCGAGATCGATTTATCAAAATGCATTCAACCCAAGCAAATGCACGATATATTGGGGCACTACAACCGTTTCGACATATTTGATTTGCGGGTAAACACCTCTCCTACCAAAAAGATAACATTCACAGAAAATCTCGATTAGTATGGATAATAAGTATAGCGATGATATTCTAGGTAGAGCAAGAGTTAAAGATAACGACGAACTTAAGGCCTACTACAAAGAATTAGAAGGACTTGGCGCCGGAGCCCTCTGGACCGTTGCCAACGATATAGAACCGTGGGAACCGAGAACCAGCTCCATCCCCATGTTATGGAAATATGAGGATTTAAGGGAACTTGTTTTAAGATCTTCTGAATTGGTTTCCCCGGAGGAAGCCGGGCGCCGAGTGGTTTACCTAGTAAACGATAAAAGAAGAGATGTTTCGGCGGCGGTTGGTTGGCTTTACACTGGACTTCAAGTTACTCGACCAGGCGAAAGTACTTCAGCACATAAACACAAGGCCTCAGCCCTCAGATTTATCATGGAGGGAGAAGGTGGTTACACTGTGGTAGATGGCAATAAGGTAACTTTCGAAGTAAACGACTTTGTTATTACCCCAAACTCCACCTGGCACGAACATGGAGTAGCAAAAGATGGTAAAACCTGTATTTGGCAAGACGGATTAGACATCCCGCTTGTAAATGCATTGGAGGCCAACGATTATGCTGTATACGACGGAAAACAACCAACAGATGTGCCTACCAATTATCTTCCAGATTCGTTTGGATCCGCAGCTGGATTGATGCCTGCGTATGAAAATTGGGACAAGCCATATTCTCCAATTTTTAAATACCGCTGGAAGGATGTTTATCCCGCCCTTAAGGAGGCGGCTAAATTCGGAAAGGCATCGCCTTACGACGGGGTGCTTATGCATTACCGCAACCCATGCACTGGAGGACATGTTATGCAAACCATGGGAGCATCCATGCAGATGTTAAGACCGGGTGAGCATACTAAAGCTCACCAACATACGGGCTCCTTTGTTTATCAATGTGCAAAAGGAAACGGCTATTCGGTAATTAATGGTACACGTTTCGATTGGAAAGAGCGAGACATATTTTGTGTACCATCATGGGCAGTGCACGAGCATGTAAACCTATCGGATACCGAGGATGCATGCCTTTTCTCCTTTAATGACCTACCAACAATTGAAAATTTAGGGCTATACCAAGAACGCCCTCACGAAAAAGATCACCAAGATATAATTGCATAATACACCACAATAAAAAATGAGATTACTTACATATAGACAGAATAACCAGGAAAACCTTGGTTTTAAGTACGATGGAAAAGTATACAACATGGAGGCATTTGGTAAGGCCATTGGTAAATCCTTGCCAAATTCTATGTTAGAATTTATAGATCTGGGGCTTGAAAAAGCAGTTGAGATTGGAAAGGACGTTAAACACGCATCTACAGGAGACTTGAGCAAGTGCGAGGTAAGTCAGAACGACTTTAAGGTGTTAGCCCCCATTCCAAAACCTCGCAAAAACATTATAGGAATTGGTCTAAACTACACCGAACACGTTGCCGAATCTGCCAGATCTTTAGATACCGATAAAGCACTGCCCCAACAACCCGTAATTTTCTGTAAACCAACCACGGCAGTTTGTGGACCAGACGATTACGTGCTTCTAGATCCCAAACTCACCAAACAACTAGATTGGGAATGCGAACTGGCCGTGATTATTGGCAAGAAAGGGAAGTATGTAGAAAATGCGAAGGCCTTGGATTATGTCTATGGCTATACCGTAATCAACGATATTTCTGCAAGAGATTGTAGAAGGCAGGGACAATGGATCGTTTCTAAAGGGCAAGACACTTTTGCTCCAATGGGACCCGAAATTGTAACGGCCGATGAAATAACAGACCCACATAACTTAAATCTCTGGTTGAAAAAGAATGGAGTAGAAAAGCAAAACTCCAATACCAAGTTTATGCTCTTTAATGTCAACGATTTAATAGAGGATATTTCCACCGTATTTACTGTAGAACCAGGAGATATTATTGCAACGGGTACCCCTGCAGGAGTTGGAGCTGGGAGAACGCCACAAGAGTGGTTACAGCCTGGCGATGTTATAGAATCTACCGTAGAGGGCATTGGAACAATCGTAAACACCGTAAAGGAGGTAGTGCGATGAAAACACGATTTAAAATAGGGCAAATTGTGCCCTCTTCTAACATTACGATGGAAACCGAAATCCCTGCTCTATTTAGAGGTAGAGAGGAATTGTTTCCAGAAAAATTCACCTTTCATTCCAGCAGAATGCGCATGAAAAAGGTGACCAAAGAGGAGTTGGAAGCCATGGATGCTGAAAGCTTGAAGTGTGCAACAGAACTTTCCGATGCTCAGGTGGATGTAATGGGATATGCCTGTTTGGTTGCAATTATGAGTATGGGTAAAGGCTACCACTGCGTTTCTGAGGAAAACCTCAATAAAAAGACTGTAGAGAATGGCTTTCCTACTCCTATTGTCACAAGCGCTGGTGCATTGGTGAGTGGACTAAAAACTTTAAAGGTTAAAAACATTGCGGTTATTACCCCATACATGAGGCCATTAACGGATTTAGTTGTGGAGTACATAGAGCATCAAGGGTTTAACGTAAAGGACAGTATTGCATTGGAAATACCAGATAATTTGGAAGTTGCAGCACAAGACCCTATGAACTTACTGGAAATATATAAGCGCCTAGACTTAACGGGCGTAGATGCCCTTGTAGCTTCAGCCTGTGTACAAATGCCATCTTTAGAAGCCATTGATAAACTCCAGGATGAAATTGGCATACCTGTTACATCTGCCGCAGTTTGTACAAGCTATGAAATGATGAAAAAATTAGGTCTTAAAGCCCAATCTACCATAGGCGGAGCCTTAATGAATGGAACTTATTAATACCGTTTAAAAATAATCCTAGTTTTAAATATAAATCCATAAGAACATGAAAGCATTAAAAATTGTCGGAATCAGCCTTCTGGTATTGATTTTAATATTCCTAAGCTTTGGCTTTTTGAAGCCTGAAATAGCCTACGAAAGCGAGGTAGTTATAGAAAAACCTATAGAAGAAGTATGGGCCATTATGCAGGATGAATCGCGCATAAATGAATGGTTAAAAGAGGTAAAGAAAATAGAACACATCAGCGGTGAAAAAGGAAAAGCTGGTGCGGAATCTAAAATCTATGTTGAGCAAAACGGTGAGGAAATGTTTATGGTGGAAACCATAAACTCCATTGAAGAACAAGACCACATGGAATGTACATTCACAATGGATTTTATGACCATGGATTATAGGATTCAGCTTGAAGACTTAGGTGGTAAAACCAGAGTAACGTCAAAATCTGTTACCACTGGGAATGGAATGATGGCTAAGTCTATGCTAGCCTTCATGGGCGGAGCTATGGAAGACCAAGAAAACCTTAACATGACTAACTTAAAAACTCTTGTAGAGAACAATACTGTTGATTACTTCCCTGAGGAAACCATGGAGGTAGTTGAATCTGACAGCACCGGAACGGTTGAGGAAATTTAGACCCATCCATTCAGCTATTTCTTAAAAAATGGGGCGTTTGGGGCTTATTTCTGGCCTTTATAGTGTTCGCCGTTTATTCTCGAACAGACACCTATATTTTTAAGATCGCAAACCAACATAATTTTGGAAAGATAACCGCGTGGATTCTAGGGTTATCTTTCCTTTTATACTCCCCCTATGTAAATGGAAAAGAATCTTTTGCAAAAAGCCTAAAAGGCATCCTAAAAAATACTGGGGCCATCAAATACTCTGGGATCTGTACCTTGGACTTCTTCTCCCTCTTTCCTTAATCTACCTTCATTTTGGCTTGGCGACCCTACTAATTTGGCTGCTCCCCATGCTTATTTACGCCAATCTTACCAGCTTTCTCTTTCTGGCCCTTAATTTCGACTCCATCATGGCTATTTTTTAATGCAACTGCATTATTACATTGCCACATTTCTCCATTAATACATTAATCCATTGTTTCATTGGTACATTGATACATTGGTACATTGGTACATTATTCCATTTCCGTGACATCCGACAGTTTTTTAAATCCAAAAGGAAGCTTTATTAATATTATACGCGTATACAAGTCCCTGTTAATCAACTGTAAATCCGACAACTATGAAAAAAACATTAGCGGTTCTCGCATTATCAACCCTCTTTTTTGCATGTTCTCAATCCTCGGATGCCACTAAGGATACCGAATTAGAAATGAAACAGCAAAAGGTGGAGCAATCAATAGAGGAGCTCGATAAAACCCTAGAATCAAGTGAAAGTAAATTGGAAGAAAACCAATCTGAAATAGACAGTTTGTTAAAGGATATTTAATCTAGAATTATGAAAAATCTCATTGTTATTGCCCTATTACTATTTGCCTTAAACCCAATGTTTGCACAAGAAAAGGCAAAGGGAAAATTGAAAAAGGTAGAAAAAGTAGAACAACAAAAAGAAGCTAAAGAAAAAGCCCAAGAAGAGAAAGAGAAAAAGGAAAAAGAGACTAAAGAAAAGTTTAAAAGAGAAAAAGCAAAGGTTAAAGACAGAGACGACGACGATGATGAGATAGACGACGATGACGACGACGATGATGACCGAGATGAAAAAATAAAAAAGGAGAAAAAGGCTGCTGCCGCTGCAAAAGGCAAAAAAGAGCTAGACGATGATGACGACGAGGACGACGACAAAGATGACTCCTCAAAAGGGAACGCCTATGGGAAAAATAAGGGTGAGTTAGAAGGAAAGGAATTCGGAAAAGCCAGATCTGACGCTGCCAGAGCTACTGCTGCGGCCAAAAAAGAAGAAGCCGAAAAGAAAATTAAGGAACAGGAAGACGAAATCCGCAATTACGAAGAAAAAATAGGACAAGCTAAAGCCAAAGTAGAAAAGGAAAAAGCGGAAGGGACAATAACTGCCGAGGAAGAAAAGAAAAAGGCGGAGAAAATAAAACAAGCCGAAGAAAAGCTAGCGGAAATGAAAAGTCTAGTAGAAAAGAATAAAGCACAATTAAAGGAGCTAAGCAAAACCATAGAATAGACACCGTTCAGCAGCCAATAACTAACTATCAACTATTTTAAAAAGGGCCCCAATGGGGCCTTTTTTATTGGGGTAGTTTTCTCAACCAAGTATCATAAACAGCAGATAATTTGTGGACTGAATCTGCACAAAATTTGGTGCGATTGAAAGGATTTACAACGTTATTTTATTACTACTTTCCGGGGAAAACAAATTCACCGGTAATCGCAAAAGACAAAGTGTACCACGAATGTAAAACCCAAATAGTTGAGATTATTGACCTGGAATTGTAATGGAGCCCTCAGAAAAAAGTTTCAATGGCTCAAAGATTTTGACGCTGATATAAACGTAATACAAGAGTGCGAAAACCCAAAAAAAACAAATAATGAAGCCTATAAACAGTGGGCTTCGAACCACCTTTGGATTGGAGATAACAAAAACAAGGGTTTAGGTATTTTTGCTAAATATGATGTTGACCTCCAACCTTTAGTTTGGTCTAATATTTACAAGGGCCATTCGGTTAAATACTTTCTACCAATATTGATAAATGGAAACCAGCAATTATTAGCAGTTTGGCTACACAAGAATAACTCTCCAAACTTCGGGTACATCGGACAAATGTGGAAATACCTTCAAATAAACAAGGCCGAATTTCAAAACCCTCTGGTTGTTGGTGACTTTAATAGCAATGTGATTTGGGATCAGTGGGATCGTTGGTGGAATCACTCGGACGTTTTAAGGGAATTTGGAGAACTCCATATTGAAAGCTTCTACCACAAATTCTTTAATGAAAGGCAAGGGAAAGAGAGCACTCTCACCCTTTACCTGCAAAGAAAACTAGATAAGCCTTACCATATCGATTATATATTTGGTCCAGAACACATTGCAAATGCCCTGAAAACATTTGAAATAGGTAATGCAGAAAAATGGTTAGAAATAAGTGACCATATGCCATTACTATCTTCTTGGTGAGTCATAGCCATTTCAATAGGAGTAATTGAAACAAAAATTTATTTTCCTGTATTTTCACCAACCAATCTCAAATACTTAAATACCCCAACTAATTACCTGATGAAAAATACAATTACCCTTCTATTAATTATTCTTTCAACCACCATCCTTGGTCAGGATTTCGATAAGCTTTATTACAATGAAATGTGGAATATTACCTCAATGGATAAGGCTACTTATTACCGAATTTCAGGGTTTAATGATACCATTCCCGCTTTTGATGGTAAGGTAACAGACTATTATGCTGAAACCAACCAAGTTCAGATGGAAGGCGTGTACAAAGATGGAATTAGAAATGGTGTTTTCCGTTTTTATGATCCAGCGGGTACAACCAGGCTCATTATGGAATTTAAAGATGGCGAAAGAGCAGGTGAGTGGAAAGAATTTTATCCGAATGGTAAACTGAGGCTCGCTTTGAATTATATCGAAGGAAAGGAGCTAGTTATTGAACTTAATGACGAGAATGGTAATAGCATTTTAGAAGGAAAAAAAATAGAATACAGCGTAAAAAAATCTGAGCTACATAACTTTTTTAGTTCTACCCAAGAGGATCAATATGAATTGCTGTACATGGGTGTGCTTAAAAATGGTTTACGCCATGGTAAATGGACAATTGACAAAAACCAGAAAAAGTATGTGACCCTTAAATACGATGAGGGAGAATTTTTAGAAGGATCCATGCTGGTTGGCAATAGGGAGTATCCTTTCGATAATGACAGGGCATTTTCTTTCATTTCAGATCCCGGTAAGCTAGAAATAACTGAATCCTATGTTTTCGAAAGAGGAGCTAGAATCAAAGAAAATTTCTTCACCGCGGGTCTTGCAAATTTCCGGCAAATGAATGCTCCTAAAGTTGTCATCAACTCAAGGGAGGAATTGGAAAGTTTCATCAAAAACAATTTTGACATCCGATCTAGAAAAACTGAGAGTATGATGAAAATTGAAATTACTGTGGTGGATGGAAAACCTACGGACTGTATAACTAAACCTAAAATTTCTGAAAAATCACTGAATAAACTAAAGTCCATACTTCAAACCGTTGACACTCTCAATTTCGATGTTCAGAATACTATTACCATTGATTATAAAATAGAAAAGATTGAGCTTTAATAAATAATAAGGATCCTCTCCAAGAACTTCACCTTGGTTCAAGTTTCAATGTAGAAAACAGATCAAACTGCTTCAAACACCAGCTCACAACCTACACAAAAGCAACTAGAGGTCAATACAAGTAGTTTTACGTGAATATTTATTTTTTTTACACGTATAACTATTATCATGGACAGAAAACTAACGCTAAGTCTGGATCAATCTGTAATTGAAAGAGCAAAAAAATACGCCAAGGCAAACAATATCAGTGTTTCAAAATTAATAGAATCTTACCTAAAGAGTCTAACCAGTACCAAGAGGAATTCCACCGAGATTACACCATTGGTAAAAAGCCTATCTGGGGTAATTAGTTTGGATAAAAAAGTAGATATCAAAAAGGATTACACAGACTACTTAACGTCCAAATACAAATGAATCGAGTTTTAATAGACACTAATATTGTCCTCGATCTTTTAGCACAAAGAGATGGATTCTACCAAGAGGCTGCGGAGATTTTTTCCTTAGCAGACAAGCATCAAATTGCCCTTACTATTTCCTCGCTTACTTTCGCCAATACTAATTACATTTTAACCAAACTGACATCAGCAAATGAAGCAAGGGAAATTCTGAGAAAATTTAAAGTACTGGTAGAGGTCTTAAATCTCAATGATAGAGTGGTTGATCTGACCCTAAGCGATAATAAGTTTCCAGACTTCGAAGATGGTTTCCAATACTATTCTGCTTTGGAAAATGATGTGGAAATTATAATTACGCGAAACAAAAAGGACTTCAAACATTCCAATATTCCAGTTTTATCTCCTAAGGAATATTTGGCCCAAATTCATTAATTCTATTCCAACGTTAATCTCGGTCGCTGTTGTTTCACAGCCCCCTCTCCGTACATCAAATCAGTTTAACCGACTATCACAAGTACATTGTACTGGGAAATACTGATTTTTAATTTAAGCATATGAAAACGATCTATTCCCTATTAATTCTTTTAGTCTTGGCTTCCTGCCAAACGGCTAATCCCGCCGAAGAAGTTCCAAATCCCGAACCAGCGCAGCTAGTTGGTTCCTACAATGTAGATTTCTCCCCCATCGTAGACCACGTTACAGAGGAGTTAAATGAAAATGAAAACATTGCAAAAATTGGGGAAGGCCTTGCAGGTCTCTTTCTGGATGCGGTAAAACTGAAGATTCATTTTTATCCGGAGAATAAAGGTAAGATGGAATTTGAAGGTGGCGTTTTTCAGTTTGCAGTTTCCATTTCAGACGAACCTTTAGACAGTGAACAGTCCTTTGAGTACAAACTAGAAAGCGATTCTATTCTGTGGTTAAAAGAGCAAAAAAATGATGAGTTTGAGAAATGGGCCGTGCTAAGAGAACCAACAAAAAATTACGACACGCTAAAACTGATGATGATTAATGAAGGTGAGGAAAACATATTCCTAAACCTGTATAGAATTAAATCCAACAAAAATTAGGGCATAAAAAAAGGAGACTAACAAGTTAATCTCCTTTTTCACTCTAACAAGCACCTACCACAGAGCTCGTCATCGTTGATGCTAAGATACGCGCTTTTTTCATATATCCAAGCACTTTTTCTCGATAATCGAAAAAAAATGTCGGTTGAGGCGTAAATCAACTGTAAACTAAACTTATTTATTTGGGCTTATCTATTTGTTTATCAAAGTCTTAACCTCAACACTATAGCCACAACATTTTCTCTAACTTGCCGCCATGAAAATTTTTGTTTCCTTAATTATATCCCTTCAATTGGCCATAATTGCCTCTGGTCAAAATGTTGATTCCCTCTACATGCGTGAGAACTACGACCAAGTAGAGCATTTTATCCCTATGCGGGATGGGAAAAAATTATACACGCTGTTATACATCCCAAAAGACCGCAGTAAATCCTACCCTATCCTGCTTAACAGAACTTGTTATAATGCATCTGGGTATAAAAATTGGAAGACGGGTGGTCACCCTTCTAAATATCTGGTGAGAGACGGCTACATCTTTGCATTTCAAGATGTGCGAGGAAGGTACCAGAGCGAGGGAGAGTTTACAACCATGACACCTAACATTCCTGGAAACGACCTCAACAATACGGAAGATATAGATGAAAGCTCCGACACCTATGACGCCATTGCATGGATGCTTGAAAACATCCCAAATAATAATGGTAAAGTGGGGCAATTCGGTATTTCATATCCTGGATTCTATACAGCCGCAGCCTTGCCCAATGCACATCCAGCTTTGGTAGCATCTTCCCCTCAAGCACCCATTTCAGATTTTTTCTTCGACGACTTTCATCACATGGGCGCCTATTTACAAAGTTACACCTATGCATATGCTGTTTTTGGCTACCAAAAAGACAGTTTAACGGATAAAGCCTGGTATACTGACCAGTTAAACCGTTTTGATAGAAATAAAGTGGTCAACGGTTATGAGTTTCATTTGAATCTTGGTCCGCTTAAAAACGTAACCGAGAAATATCACCACGATAACTTCTTTTGGAAGGAAACCATAGATCACCCGAACTACGATGAGTTTTGGCAAAAGCGCAATATCCTGCCACATTTGAGGGGCATAGACCATGCCGTTTTAACCGTGGGCGGATGGTTCGATGCGGAAGATTTATACGGACCACTGAACATATATAAGCACATAGAAAGAAATAACCCCAAGGCTAAAAACAGCCTAATCATGGGGCCTTGGTCGCACGGCGGTTGGGCGAGAGAACAAGGGAAACATTACCACAACCACATTTATTTTGGAGATAGCATTTCCACCCATTATTTAAGGGAAATTGAGCGCAAATTTTTTGCTCATCACCTTAAGGGTGCCGTTAACCCTAAACTTCCCGAGGCATACATGTTTGATACCGGCTTAAAGCAATGGAAGAGTTTTGAAAATTGGCCCAGCCCATCTATTCCACCTGTAAAATTGGGATTTACCGAGGGTGGAAAGCTGCTAATTAACCAAGATGGCTCAGATAAAGAAAAGTTTGCCTACACCAGCGACCCCAATAAACCTGTTCCATACAGGTCAGAAATTGAGGGTTTAACCTTTACCCCCAGAGCCTACATGACAGACGATCAACGCCATGCCTCTACCCGCCCCGATGTTTTAACATTTACCAGTGACGTACTCGATGAGAACCTGACTTTGGGTGGGGAGATTTTGGCAAAGCTGAAGGTTGCCATTAGCTCTACGGATGCCGATTTTATTGTAAAACTAATCGATGTGTATCCAGACACCACTGCGCAGGACCCCAATTTACCATCTAACATCGTTTTAAGTGGTTACCAGCAATTGGTTAGAGCAGAGGTATTTAGAGGTCGTTTTAGGGATAGTTTCGAAAAACCCCTTCCGTTTACACCCAATAAAAAGGATGAGGTGAGTTTTCCGCTACAAGACATCCTGCATACCTTTAAAAAGGGACATAGGGTGATGATACAAATTCACAGTACTTGGTTCCCCTACATCGACCGCAACCCTCAAAAATATGTGGAGAATATATACAAGGATGCAAAAAAGGAAGATTTTGTTAAGGCAGAAATCACCATTTTTGGGGACTCCAAAGTAATTGTAGGTGGAAATATAAATAGTGCTACTTCCGCCCTACCTAAGTAATAATTCCATCATAAAAAGGAATAGACAATTATTTTCTGATTTAAAGAAAACGATTAGTTTTGCGGCCACCCAATCGGGATGTAGCTCAGCTGGTAGAGTACACGTCTGGGGGGCGTGAGGCCGCAGGTTCAAGTCCTGTCATCCCGACTAAGATTTACAAGGGATTCAGAGTTTTTAGCTTTGAGTCCCTTTTTTTATTCACCTTTACACGTCTGGAGGCCATGCCAAGCGCGTGGAGGTTCATTTACTCTTATTCTTCTCACTTCTAACCTTCCACTCAAGACTCTTGCCTCTTAACCCTTAACCCGGAAAACAAAAAACCTCCACGATTTTTCGCAGAGGCTATCGAGGTTTGAGGGAGCAACGCTGGGAGTTACGGTTTACTTTAAGTTATTGTTGCGTTTTCGCTAGTTATCTCCCTCATGGTTAAAGAATACTTGTACGTGGCTATACTTTTATGGCTTTATCGGTTATAGATCGTTCATAGCCCGCGCTTTGAAAATATTTTTTTCACCAACAATCAATTTTAACTTGTAATGACATTTTTATGACTATATTATAAACAGATAAATGTCTATAATCTAGTCAATGCTGTTAAATTGCCATTCCTATTATAGTTTGGGATACGGGACTTTAAGTCCACACGCTCTTCTCGAAAAAGCTTCAAAACTGGGGCATAGTGATCTTTGCCTTACCGATATTAACAATACATCGGCCTGCCTGGAGAGTTTACGCATCGCCAAAGATTTTGGAATACGCTTACGAATTGGGATTGATTTCAGAAATGGGGTAAAACAGCAATTTATAGGCATAGCCAAAAACAACCTGGGCTTTATGGAGCTCAATCGCTACCTAAGTGCAGTATTAAAAAGCAAAGCCCCCTTCCCAGATCGCGCTCCAGACTTTGAGCACTGCTACATTGTTTACCCCTTTAATAAAATGCAAGATAGCCTACTAAAGGATTGGGAGTTTATTGGAGTAGGGCATCACGAATTGGGGAAACTAAAGTTTAGCCCCTTGCGATTAAAACCCAGCAAGCTTGTTGTTCATCAAGAAGTGTCCTTTAGCAATAAAAGGGAGTTCAACACACACCGTTTACTAAGAGCGATACACGACAACGTATTGCTGAGCAAATTACCCCCTGACCATCAAGCTAAGCCGAGCGAAAACCTCCCCCCTTATCACGAACTGAGATCCAGCTTTATCAATCACCCCGAGCTGATTTACAATACCGAAAAGCTCCTAGACAACTGTCAGGTACAGTTTGAATTTGGGGTTAACCAAAACAAGAAAACTTTTACGGGTAGTCCCCAAGCCGATTTCGAATTGTTGGAACGCGAGTGCTGGAAAGGGATGGACTACCGGTTTGGAGGAAGACCAAGACATGCAGTAGAACGGTTAAGACATGAGCTAGATGTATTGCAACAAAAAGAGTTTGCCGCTTATTTTTTAATCAACTGGGATTTGGTGCAATACGCCTTACACAAAGGTTATCCCTATGTGGGAAGAGGAAGTGGTGCCAATAGTTTGGCGGCTTATTTGCTGCGTATAACAGATGTAGAACCCATAGAGCTCGACTTATATTTCGAGCGTTTTATCAACCCCTACCGCGCCTCTCCTCCCGATTTCGACATTGATTTTTCGTGGACAGATCGAGACGACATCACCCATTATCTTTTTAATAAATACGGATACGACCACACAGTGCTCTTAGGTTCGTATATAACCTTTAAGCATAAATCGGTTTTTAGAGAATTGGGGAAAGTGTTTGGTTTACCTGGCGACGAAATTGAAAAGATTCAACGAAATCCCGACCCCAACCAAAGTGATAATTATGCCAAATGGATTATAAAATATAGCGAGTACATTGCGGGACTCCCCTCCCACTTAAGCGTACATGCCTGCGGAATTTTAATCGCTGAAAAACCCATCCATTATTACTGTGGCACTTTTGTTCCACCTAAAAACTTTCCAACCACCCAATTCGATATGGAGGTAGCCGAAGACGTTGGGCTCCATAAATTCGACATACTTAGTCAGCGGGGATTAGGTAAAATATACGACGCGGTAAAGCTAGTTAAACAAAGGCATGGCGTTGAAATTGATGTACACAACACCCTCATGTTTCGGCAGGATAACAAAGTGAAAAAAATGCTCAAAACTGGGGAAACCATAGGTTGTTTCTATGTCGAGTCTCCGGCCATGAGAATGTTACTCACCAAACTAAAAGCCGATGACTACTTGCGCCTGGTAGCAGCTAGTTCCATTATTAGACCAGGAGTTGCTAAAAGTGGGATGATGCGGGAATATATCATCCGTTTTCGAGATAAAGCACGTCGGGAAAAAGCTAAAAAAGAACTTCCAGAACTCTATAACATCCTAGAGGAAACTTACGGAGTAATGGTTTACCAGGAGGATGTGATGAAAGTTGCAAGCCGCTTTGCCGAACTCAGCCTGGCCGAGGCAGATATATTAAGACGAGGAATGTCTTGGAACTTTAAAAAGCGAACCGAATTTGCCGAAGTAAGGGATAAGTTCTTCACCAATTGCCTCAAAAAAGGATATAGCAAAAAGGTGGTTTCAGAAATTTGGAGTCAGATTGAAACCTTTGCCAGTTTCGCTTTTGCCAAGGGACACTCGGCCAGCTATGCCGTCGAGAGTTTTCAGGCGCTCTACTTAAAAGCCCATTACCCCACTGAGTATATGGTGGCTTGCATTAACAATGGTGGTGGATTTTATTCTCGCTCCCTCTACCTCCACGAGGCCAAGAAATTTGGCGCTATAGTCGAAGCTCCATGCATTAATAGAAGCGATATTCTATGCAACATCCGGAGTTTAAACACCATTTTTATTGGTTTGGGAATGATACAGGGACTAGAGTTTAAAATAGTAGAGAAAATACTGTTAGAGAGAAATAGAAATGGTGCTTTTCTCGATTTCGATGACTTCTGCGACCGACTTTCAATAGGGATAGAACAAGTTACCCTGTTAATTCGGGTTGGAGCGTTTAGAGCATTTGAACCCGACAAGAAAAAACTTCTTTGGAGAGCTCACACCTTGTTGAGTACAGAAAGTTTAGCTGCTGAACCTACTGCCAAACTCTTTGCTCCTCCCACTAAAAACTATGCCTTACCCCAATTATGGCATCATCAACTACAAGATGCTTACGACGAAATAGAACTCCTCGGCTTCCCCTTACAATCGCCATGGGATTTATTAAAATTTCCCCCAAGCGAAAATTTAAAAGCTAGCGATTTACCCGACCTATTAAACAAAAATGTTACATTAGTTGCATATCTAGTTCACGTTAAACGAACCAAAACCAGTGATGGTAAAATCATGCATTTTGGAACTTGGCTAGATAGACAAGGACAATGGATAGATACCGTTCATTTTCCACCTGCCGCATCTGCATATCCCTTTCGAGGAAAAGGACACTATCGCATTTCAGGCAAAGTGGTTGAAGAATACGATTTCATAACCATTGAAGTTGCAAAACAAGAATTATTAGAAGTGCAAAACTTAGACGACCAAGCATAACCCTACCCTATGAAAACGATAGACCAAAATTTCCTCATCGAAGAACTCATTAAGCAAACACAAAACCACATTGCAGTGGCAGAAAGTCTACTCGAACTTCCAGAAGAAGCGCTGAATTACAGAAGTCGACCGGAAACCTGGAGTATTTTAGAGTGTATAGAACATTTAAATCTCTATGCAGAGTTCTACCACCCAGAATTCCACGCCTTAGTAGAGAAAAACGAAAACAAAAAAGGAAATGGTCTTTTTAAGCCTGGATATTGGGGGAATAAATTTGCCAAATCTATGCTGCCGGGAGAAAGCCGCCCCATGCGTTCCCCACGCGATAAAGACCCTATTTACTCCAAACTCTACCCCAAGATTATAAATGGGTTTATTGCCCATCAAAACCAACTTATTAAACTACTGGAACGCAGTAAAAATATCCCACTCGATAAAATTAAATGTCCGCTCAGCCTTAGCCAATTTGTAAAACTACGACTTGGCGATGTGTATCGTGTGGTAATCTTCCACAACACCCGACACTTAAGCCAAGCAAAAAATATTGCAGAAAATTTAGAGCTGGTCGCACAGCAGTAAACTTTTAAGAATCACACATTTACAGCTAAACTTTCTCTATTTATTTATCCAATCAGGAAGAAATAATTCTAGTTTAGCGAACCAAATCCTAGGCAATTGCGTAGAGATATTCGAGCTGATTAAAAAGTTACGTTATTACACCGAGCGAAAACATAAGCGAATCAACCGATAGGCAAAAGACCGCAGTTCTTTTGTTCTCTCGCCCAACCCATTTGGAGGCAGTTGCAAAACCCCTTTACGGAGACCAAAACGTAACCCTTAATAGGAAGATTTGGAGTGCGTTTAAAAATCACACCACCAAGGCTGTAGAACGCAGTGGATTAGACCTCATCCAATATACCTTACAAGAAGGTACCAGTTTCGGTGAAAAGATTGCCAACGCCGTACAAAGTACTTTTTCAGAAGGATACGAAAAGGTAATATTGTTAGGTGTTGACAATCCAAACTTACACCACAACACCATAAAATTTGTTGCCGACAAATTAGCGGACAACGATTGGGTTATCGAACCAAGTGAAGACGGTGGAGTTAATATTTTTGGTATCCACAAGGAACACTTCAACTTCGAAGAATTTCAATCGCTGCCGTGGCAAACAGAACAGCTGCTCAATGAATTTGTAGATACCTGTAGAGCTAAATTTCAAAACCTGTATTTACTCGCAGGTAGCCCCGATATCGATGCGAAAGAAACGCTTGAGGCTTGGCTGTTAAATCCTCAGAATAAACTTTTAGGCCTTGTAATTAAGGCGCTACTTTTCAAAGAAAAATTTGCTTCTCCAAATACTGGAGTTTCTAAAGCCTCAGAAAGTAAAACAGTAAATGAATTACTTAGGGCTCCACCTCAGTAGTTCCATTGATTCACTACCATCCATCCCACCCTTACATTAAAATTTAACTAAACCCAAAACCATCATGCAGAAGTGGTATCTTCTATGGTGTTTTGCATTGCTTACGTTTGGAGTAAATGCACAAGTCGCCATTTCCGGAATTGTAAAAGATTCCGAACTTAATTACAAAATTCCTGGTGTAACTATCGTTGAAAAAGGAATTTCTAATGGTACAACCACCAACGAAAACGGATCCTATACCTTAACCGTTGCAAAACTACCAACCACCTTAATATTCACCTATGTAGGTTACGAACCTCAAGCGGTGGAGATTACAGAGAAAAAGGCTTACGACATTTCCTTAGAGCCCGACCAGGTTAATTTGAATGAGGTAGTGGTAACTGCGCTTGGAACTAAACGATCTAAAAAATCACTGGGATATGCCGTTCAGGAATTAGAAAGCAAGGACATCACCGAAGTAAAAGCGCCTAATTTCTTAGATAACTTAAGTGGAAAGATAGCCGGTGTAACGGTTACTCAGGGAGCTACAGGTGTTGGATCAAGTTCCAAAATTAGCATACGAGGAGAGCAAAGTTTCACCAATAACAATCCGCTTTTTATTGTGGATGGAATCCCGGTGAACAACAACTCCATCATTAACTACACCAACGATGCCGCTGCTGGTTTTCAAGAAGTTGATTTTGGAAATGGTGCCATGGAAATTAACCCAGACGACATAGAGTCGGTTTCTGTATTAAAAGGACCAAGTGCCGCAGCGCTTTATGGAACCAGGGCTTCTAACGGGGTAATTGTTATCGAGACTAAAGATGGAAGCAAATCCGACGGTATCGGGGTTAGTTACTCCAATAGCACCTTCTTCGAAAGGCCATTTCAGCTTCCAAAGTTTCAAAATACATACGGACAAGGAAATTCAGGGCAGTTTGAATTTGTTGATGGTAGATTTGGTGTAAACGACAATATCAGCTACAGTTACGGTCCAAGGTTAGACCAAGGAACCCTTATCTCTCAGTACGACTCACCTGTTACCCTACCTGATGGTACCGTTGTTAGAGGTGGAGACGTTGCTGTACATAAAGGAGCTCCCATAACTCCAACCGAGTTCAAATCGCACCCAGATAATCTGAAAAACTTCTATGAAACTGGAGTAACAACTACCAACAACGTTGCTATTTCAACCAGCTCCAAAAACGGAAGTGCAAGATTGTCGTACACCGACTTGTACAGCAAAAGCATTATCCCAGGAGTAAATCTTAAGCGTAAAACCATCAGTGCCAACCTAAATTTTAATCCAACCGAACGCTTAAAAGTAGGTACTGCAATTAGCTACATCAATTCAAATAGCGACAATAGGCCTTCGAGTGGATATGGTTCTGAAAACGTTAATTATTCATTGGTAGCATGGGGACCAAGATCCCTAGATATTGCGCCCATGAAAGATTACTGGCAACCAGGATTGGAAAATATCCAACAGTATTCATTTAACTACACCTTCTTCGACAACCCTTATTTCATTCTTCTTGAAAACAGAAATGCCTTTAACAGAGACCGCGTTTTCGGGAATGTTAACGCGAGCTATAAAATTCTGGATAATCTAGAGCTCCAAGTGAGCAGTGGTATGGATTTATCTAACGAGCTGAGAACCTTTAGAAGGGCATTTAGTACCAATCGTTTTAAGAATGGTGGATATGCAGAACACGATGTTTTCTACCGCGAGGTGAATAGTAACATTGGTTTAAATTACAAGCGCATTTTTGGAGATTTCACGCTAGACGCTCTAGTTGGCGCCAACCGCATGGATCAGGAAGCGACCACTAATCAAATTCAATCTATTGAGTTAGCTCAACCTGGTATTTTCAATTTCTCCAATGCCGCCGTTCCTTTAGATGTTTTTGAGTTTGGAGCTAGAAAAAGAATTAATTCCATATACGGAATCGCGAAATTGGGTTACAAAGATTACTTGTTTGTAGACATTACCGGAAGAAACGATTGGTCTAGTTCCCTAGCAACCATAACGGGAACGGATAACGTATCTTTCTTCTACCCTTCTATTTCTTCATCTTTCATCCTTTCCAACGTAATTGAATTGCCAGAGCAAATAAGCTTTGCCCGATTACGTGCAAGTATTGCACAGGTTGGAAACGATACAGATCCATATCAAACTCAAGGTGTATTCCTTGCACAAACTCCATACAAAGGAGAAACTACTTTCTCGGATCAAAACATTATTCCAAACAGCAACCTACTTCCTGAAAAAACCAACAGCATTGAGTTGGGTGGTGAAGTGAGGTTTTACAACAACCTGTTCTATTTGGATTTCACCTACTTTAATGCAACTACCGAAAACCAAATTATTTCCTTGCCAGTTCCTGTTTCAAGCGGATACACACAGCAGGTTATAAACGGTGGTAGAGTAAACAGCACAGGATGGGAAATAATGGCAGGAGTTAATGCCATGAGAAAAGGTGATTTCCAATGGAGTAGCCAGATTAACTACAGCCGTTACAGAAATATTGTAGAGGAATTACCTAATGGTGTTGATCAACTTACCCTTGCTTACTCTAGAGTATACGATAACGTAAACCAATCTGTATTCTTTATTGTAGAAAAAGGTGGTCGCATTGGCGATATGTATGGTACAGGTTATTTAAAAAATGAAAATGGCGATTTCGTTATCGATGAAAACGGAAAATATATTGTAGATAACCGCCTTAAAAAACTAGGAAACGCAAACCCAGACTTTATAATTGGATTCAATAACCAATTTAAATACAAGCAGTTTTCTTTAAACCTATTAATGGACTGGAGACATGGTGGAGTTTTAGTATCTAGAACTCAAGCCCTAGCCGGTGTGGCGGGTCAATTAGAGGAAACTGAAAATCGCCCCGAAGGTGGTATAGTTGCAGAAGGTGTTCAGAATACCGGTACCGCAGAGAATCCAGTTTGGACGCCCAACTCAACTCCCGTTGATGCGGAGGATTACTACCGCCAATACTACGATAGAAACCACGAGGAGAACAATACCTACAATGCATCTTATCTTAAAATCAGAGAACTTTCTATTGGTTACACCTTTAGACCTGAAATTATAGATGGAACCTTCCTTCACAATTTTAAAAACATTAGAATTTCATTGGTAGGAAGAAACCTATTTGCATTTAGTGAGATTCCACACTTCGATCCTGAACAAATTGCGGTACAAGGAAACCAGTTCGTGAGTGGTGTAGAGGATATGTCCTACGCTTCTACCCGCAGTATTGGATTTAAAATTGGGTTTAACTTCTAAGCTATTATCATGAGAAAATTACTATACATAAATATCCTTTTTTCAGCGCTTGCATTTGTTGGCTGTACTAAGGATTTCGAGGATATAAATACCAACCAAAACGCTCCGGTTTCCGTTGAACCAGAATTCCTGTTAAGACAAGTATCATACGATTTTGCAGAGGAAATGAGTTACGAAGGATTCGTTGCAGGAAATCTACTAAGCCAACACTTTGCCATGGTAGATTTTAACCTTTTTGACCGACACAGTCTAAGTGAACCACAATTAGGAGGAAACCCCTGGCCATTTATATATACCAACTTAAGGGACAACGAGATTCTTTTAGCAAAATCTCAGGAAACCAGTGTTTACGATGTCTACGAGGGACCTGCATTGGTGCTTAAGGCCTACTTTGCTATGGCCCTTACCGATATTTATGGCGACGCTCCTTATTTCGAAGCTTTTAGAGCCAAAGAAGGAATAATTAACCCTAAATACAGTAGCCAGGAAAATATTTACATGGCAGAGGGTGGAATTTTAGATAACCTGAGAAAAGCATCCACCTTTTTTGAAAATTATACGGGTGGCAATAGCTTAGCTGGAGACATTATTTTTAATGGAGACCTAAGTCAGTGGGCCAAATTCGCTAACTCCCTTCGAATTAAAGCGCTAATGCGCATAAGTTCTAAAATGGATGTATCTACCGAATTAACTACTCTGGTAAACGCTGGAAATTACATTGCCGAAAATGCAGACAACGCCGTGGTAGATTTCACCGATGGAAAGCCTAATAATTTTAGAATGGCTAACCTAAGAGATGGAGATTTCAACCTTTACACCTTGTCGCTTACATCAGAAGAAATTCTTAATGACCTAGGCGACCCTAGAATTGCAACCTTTTACAGAACCGAAAACGACACATCGAGCCTGTACAGAGGAATTTTAAATGGAAGAAATGCATCTAACTCTATTTCTTTGGATTCCGTTTCCCTAACCGGTACCATTTTCAGAGAAAATGCTGGAGTTCTGGAAGCAAATTACCTAACGGCATGGGAAACCAACTTCCTTATTGCCGAAGCCATAGAAAGAGGATATGTTACCGGAAGCGCTAAATCTTTTTACGATAAAGCGGTGCAACAAGCATTTGATTATTGGAACACCACTATGCCTACAGATTACCTAACCACAGGAAATGCGGCCTATGGAGCAAATGGGGCAAACACCATAGAACAAATCATTACTCAAAAATGGATTGCTCAAATTATTAATGGTTACGAGGCATGGATAGAATGGCGTAGAACAGGATTTCCTGCTCTTAAAACCATTGAGGCAAGTTTAAATAACAACCTCATTCCTGTTCGTATGCCTTACCCTACGGATGAAGAGGCTCTCAATGCATTTAACTACCAACAAGCTGCAGCCAACACCGATGGAAATAGTGTTAATGCACCTGTTTGGTGGGATGAATAATTGATATTTGCCGTATGGACTTAATTTCCTGGCAATGGATCTTAATAATAGCATCAAGTTTGGTGCTATTTTTTATTTCACCTTGGTCTAAGACCACAGACCAATTCTTTAAAGCGAGGGGTATTAAAAATAATACCCCCTCCCTTTACACCCTAACGGCAAGTTTGGTTATCAGTTGGATATTTGCCAAAAGCATAACCAACGCAGCCGATTTGGGGAATAGTTACGGTTTTCCCGGAGGGTTCTTTTATGCTGCCTACTACCTTAGTTTTATCGTTTGTGGATGGATAATTTATCAACTTAGGAAACTTGGGTACAGCTCCATCCACCATTTTTTAAAAACGAAATTCGGACGTTCCGCCCTTGTATTTTTCTCCATTTTAATCTGTTTCCGCCTCTTTAATGAGGTTTGGAGCAACACCATGGTGATAGGATCTTACTTTGGAGATCAGGGAAGCACTGGCTATTATGCCTCTATTCTGGTTTTTACTGCCCTAACCCTAGCATACACCATCAAAGGAGGATTAAAAAGCTCCCTACTTACGGATGTTATTCAATTGGCACTATTTGCTGTTCTTTTGGCTATCATCCTCTTTAAGATATTTCCCGTTTACGAAAACCCCAGTAAGCTTTTCACCACGGGTACATGGCACTGGAGCAATGGACTAAACCTGTTAGGGGTCGTTTTTATTCAGATATTCTCCTACCCTTTTCACGATCCAGTTATGACGGATCGTGGTTTTGTTAGCGACGAAAAAGTAACCCTTAAGTCGTATTTCTTAGCCACTTTTATTGGAATCATTTGCATATCTCTATTTTCCCTGGTGGGCGTTCATGCAAAGCTCACCGGTTTAGAAAATCCTGCAGCCGTTAGTGTGGCAAAATACTTTGGACCCGGTCTTATGCTGGTGATGAATGTAATTATGGTAACCTCCGCAGCCAGTACTTTGGATTCTACCTTTTCCTCCTTTTCAAAATTGGCTATTCAGGATCTGAAACTCGGAAATTTCTCTGTAAAATCCGGACGCATTAGCATGCTAATACTAGGTATTGCGGGAACCGTTCCTATTCTATTTTCCCCAACCATCTTATCCGCAACCACCATAAGCGGAACCATGGTTCTAGGACTTGCTCCCGTGTTTTTACTAAAGAAAATGCATGCTCCCAAGTTGTCTTTTCATTTAAGTGTTGGAGCCGGAGTTTTGGTCGGAATGTTATTGGCTTTTGGAGTAATTAAAGGATCTTGGGCAGGATTAAATGGACCCTACGCAGACCTACTTTTCGCCAATATTTTAGGAACATTTTTAACTTTTTCTGGATACCTTTTGCCCGTTTTATGGAAAAAATCAAATCGATAAAAATTCCTGGAAATCGACTTCTTGTTTTTGGAGGTGTATACAGTAATTTAGAAGCTTTAAATGCCCTACAAGAATTTGCCGCTTTTAATGGTTTTAGCCCCAATGAAATAATTTGTACCGGTGACATTGTAGGCTATTGTGCCAACCCTAAAGAATCCTTGGAAACGGTTGCCAAATGGGGAATACACAGTATCGCTGGGAATGTGGAACTCCAATTAAAGAACAATGAGGACGACTGCGGCTGCGATTTTGATGAAAACTCCCGATGTGATGTATTCTCAAAACAATGGTACCCTTTTGCAAAGGAAAGAATTGGTGAAAACGAGTTAGAATTTATTGGGCAACTCCCCGAATTCCTGAAATTTGAGTTTGGTGGAATAAACTATGCAGTGGTGCACGGCTCCTACTTTAATACCTCAGAATTCATATTCAAATCTACCCCATGGACCGCGAAAGCACGAAACTTTGAGGCTTTAGAGGCGGATTGTATTTTATCGGGACATGGCGGTATTCCCTTTTATGATTTTAATGATAACAAAGCCTGGATTAACGCAGGAGTAATTGGTATGCCTGCAAATGATGGTACTACCAAAACCTGGTGCTGTGTTCTTGAAACAACCTACAAAGACCTAAGTGTTCAGTTTCACCAACTGAAATACGACAACGTCTTAGCCGCTGAAAAAATGCGCAAAGAAAAATTACCAGAAGCTTACGCAAAAACTCTGGAAACAGGAATTTGGGATAATTGTGATATTTTGCCTCCCGCAGAAACCGAACTGCAAGGAAAAAAGTTAGCATTCAATCCAGAAATTCATGAAAAGGTATAGCAGCCCCGAAGAATATATAGAAGCACACCCTCAGTGGAAGGATCAATTAGAACAGTTGAGAACTGTACTTAATTCTACTGGTATGGAGGAAAAAATGAAATGGGGAATTCCGGTGTACTGCGTGGATAACAAAAATGTTGTCGGATTGGGCGCATTTAAAGGCTTTTGCGGACTCTGGTTCTTCTATGGAGCTATTCTAGCCGATTCATTAAACATTTTGGAGCAAGCCCAAGAGGGCACCAAACATATGCGCCATTGGAAATTTTTTGAGGGAGATCAAGTGGAACCCGAAAAAATAAAGCCTTATTTAATAGAGGCTGCCGAAAAAGTAGACCTAGCCCCTAAACCAGAAAGAAGCAAGAAAACTGTGATTCCAGAACTGCTACAGGCCAAGCTGGATGAAAATGCGGAATTAAGCAAAAAGTTTAAGCAGCTAACGCCCTTTAAGCAAAGAGAATATTGCGAGCATATCGATTCGGCTAAACAGGAAAAAACCAAAATTTCGAGACTGGAAAAGGCCATACCCATGATTTTGGAAGGTAAGGGCTTGCATGATAAGTACAGGAGGTAATGGTTATTCCTTGGATAATAAAACCTCACCCAAGTAATTCCTTAGGTCTTCTTTATTATGCGGAAGGTTAGTATTTACAACATGACCATCTGGATCGATCAGAATATACCAAGGGTAACCAATAATTTTAAAATTCTGTTTAAACTTTTGATTACCATAATCTATTAACTGCAACCAATCTAATTCAGGGTTCTTATCCAAGAATTTCAAAGGATTTTCAGCATCCATTTCGACATTTACTCCTATTACTTCTAAATTTTCAAATTCATTGTGAAGTTCTATTAAATGAGGAAATGAATTAATGCAGGGCTTGCACCAAGTTGCCCAAAAGTCTAATAATCGAAACTTCCCAGAAGGTTTATTCAGATCAACGATTTCCAAAGAGCGTAGATTTTCCAGCGATGGTAACCTTTGATCTCCCTTAACCAAATTTCTCTCTTCAAAAGAATCTTGTAGAACCTTTATATACCTGGTAACAGATTTGTCATGCTCCTTTTGGATTATACTACCCAAAAGGTTATAATAATCCTCTTGCCTACCTGAAATAAGGTAATTTGATTCTGCGTATTCCAATAATGCCAATCTATCGTACGCTGATTTATGGTCGAGGTAAAAGGCAATTGTATCCCTGATACTTTGTGGATCCATTACTGCCAACTGTTCAACTAGTTTTAATCTAGCTTTCGCTAAATGAAAAAGAAATCTATAAATGGGTTGTAAGGAATCACTTGATACCATGGCACCTTTTTGAAGTAGACATAAATTTTTACGAAATAGAATATAGTCCAAGACATCCTGATTCCCTGAGTGCATGCTTATCAACTCCGAAAATATGCGATTGATTTTGCGATTGGAAGCCTTAAGTCTTACATCTTTAACAGATATAAGCTCTAGCTTAGTATTGGAAAACAAAACCGGTATGGCTAAACCATTTTCCTTTAGATGCTCCTCGATTTTCCATACAGCCGCCGCAATCCCATTTGAAAAGTTTGATTGCAATATGGCTGGAGAGTAAAATAATTTACCTGTGTTCAGAATCAGTTCATTTGGTTTTAAAGAATCCCTTTCGTTGTACCAATAATAGCCGTCCCGTTCCCACCTATTATCCTGTTTATAGGTAAACTTAATCAGCGCCAAACTACTTTGATCCCTTAAGAAATAGAAGTCTTCTTTGGAGTCAATTTTTATTGTAAATAAATCTTCACCCAAATCTGAGGACTGATATATAGCAATTGCCTCTACTACTGGATTTTTATCAGTATTAATAACAACAAACTCATACTGGCAAAACAGGGAGCTACAAAACAAAAAACTAACAGAAAATAGATAGAGATGCCTTATCATTAATTAAATTACAGGTGATCAAGGCAAATTAAAGGACAATTAGTTCTACACCTTGTTAAAAGTTTTAATTCCAAAAAAAAGGTATTCCAAGAGTTTAATATTTCACCTAAAAACAAGGAAGGGAGCCTAAGCTCCCTTCCTCTATCCTACCAGATGTCTGGCTCTCTATCGACCAGACTAAAAGTCTTTTAATACGACTGCTTGAACAGTTCTCGCGTCGTTTCATATCCTAATATAGCATTTGTAGAAATAAATACAAAGTGTCCTTCACTTTAATTAATCCCCGTGGTTAATTGTATTGATGAAACCTAATAATTTGTTCTGTTTTACCACATGTAAGAACCTTAGGCAAAGCGATAAAACAATCCTTATCTTTGCAGCCTCATGGGGCAACAGAACAGGGTAGCTTTTTACACATTGGGATGTAAACTGAATTTCGCGGAGACATCCACCATAGGCAGACAATTTACCGAAGCGGGTTACGCCAAAGTGAGTTTTTCTGAATCGGCTGATGTATATATAATTAATACCTGCTCGGTAACTGAAAATGCGGATAAAAAATGCCGCAATATTGTTAGAAAAGCCAATAAACTGAATCCCGATGCAACCGTTATTGTAATTGGTTGTTACGCCCAGCTTAAACCCAATGAAATAGCCAGCATTCCTGGAGTGGATGTTGTTTTAGGAGCCAACGAAAAGTTTAATGCTTTAGAATACGTTCACCGCAAAGAAGAACAGGCAATTATCGCCAGGGAAGCTATAAAAGAAACCAAAGAGTTTATTCCCGGATTCAGTGCGGGCGATAGAACCAGAACCTTTTTAAAAGTGCAAGATGGATGCGATTACTTCTGTTCCTTTTGCACCATTCCCCTAGCGCGAGGTAGAAGCAGATCGGCAGATATAGCCACTACCTTAAAATCGGCCAAAGAAGCAATAGACCAAGGTGCAAAGGAGATTGTACTTACAGGAGTTAACATTGGCGACTTTGGAGCGGGTACGCAAGAGTCTTTTTTAGAACTTATCATGCAGCTCGACGAGCTTCCCGGTATTGAACGCTACCGAATCTCAAGCATAGAACCCAACCTACTTTCAGACCAAATTATAGCCTTCGTAGCGCGCAGTAAAAAGTTTATGCCTCACTTTCATATCCCTCTACAATCGGGAAATGACGAGCTGTTGGCAGCCATGCGCAGAAGGTATGACACCTCACTTTATACGAATAGAATAAAGCGAATTAAGGAGTTAATGCCCCACGCTTGTATTGGTGTAGATGTTATAGTTGGTTTCCCTGGAGAAACCGAAGAGCATTTTAACGTAACGGTAAATTATCTTAAGGATTTAGACGTATCCTATCTTCACGTATTTACCTACTCCGAAAGAGCGAACACTACTGCATTGCGAAAGGATGGTATTGTACCTAAAAACATTCGATACGAGCGTACCAGACAGTTAAATATCCTATCGGACAAGCTTAAAAGAGCATTCTACGATACTCAGTTAGGTGCCACCCGTACCGTACTCTGGGAAAAGGATAACCACGATGGATTTATGCAGGGCTATACCGATAATTACGTAAGAGTAAGTGCGGCATATCAACCCGATAAAGCAAATAGCTGCGAATTTATCGCGCTAGAATCAATAGACAGCAATGGCAATGTAAATGCCATTCCCGTTGTAACCGAAAAAGCATAACTACATTGAAAATACAGGCTTTACACACCCTTTTAGGAAAGGTTGAATTTGTTGCCCAAAAAGCGGGAGAACTCATAGAGGACGCCGCAATAAACAGAGATTTTCTCATTGAAAGCAAGTCCTTCAACAACCTGGTAACGGAGGTGGATAAAAAAACCGAGGAGCGCTTGGTTTCACAATTAGGCAAACTTTTACCCGAAGCAGGGTTTATTGCCGAGGAAGAAAGTGTTGCGAAACAAAGTGCAGATTATCAATGGATTATAGACCCAATTGATGGCACTACCAACTTCGTTCACGGCCTGCCTTTGTATTGCATAAGCATAGCTTTAGCCTTTAAAAGTGAAATAATTTTAGGGGTGATCTACAACCCCATAAATAAAGAGTTATTTTCCGCTTATAAAGGCGGAGGCGCCTACCTTAACAATAGACCCATTCAGGTTTCCAAGGCGGAAAAAATGGAGCACTCCCTTTTTGCCACTGGTTTTCCTTATGACGATTTTGAGCGAGAAAAACAGTACATGGAAATCCTCAATAAACTGATGCACAATTCAAGAGGTTTGAGAAGATTGGGATCGGCGGCTATAGATCTTGCCTATGTTGCCTGTGGTAGATTTGATGCGTTTTATGAGTATGGCCTAAATCCCTGGGACGTTGCGGCTGGAATCATCATTGTTAAAGAAGCTGGTGGAAAAATTTCGGATTTTAAAGGCGGAAATGACTTTTTATTTGGAGAAGAAATCATAGCTTCGAACGGTACTATTCACAATGAACTTCAAAGCTTTATTCATAGCGGTTTTAAGTCTAAGTAGTATTCTCTGTATTTCCTGCAAAAAGGAACAAGAGGATATTACCGCTCCAATTATATCCTGGGAAAGGGAAAAGAGCTACTCCATAGTAGAAACGATCACGCAAATCCCCACCAATTGGCTCGCTAGTGATGCTGTGGACAGTGAACTCCCCTACCTACTTAAAATCACATATTACGACCCCACCAATGGGGCGGAAAACAAGGAGGTTTTTTCCTATGCCTTCAGTGATAAAGTAAATAATGAGATAAAACTAAGTAGAACAGCTTTAGAGGGAGCCCCTTTTGGATTTTATCTGCTTAAACTTTCGGTAGGTGATCTCTCGGGAAATGTAAGTTCCAAAGAACATCTGTTTTTATATAATCCCGAAGGGCTTTCACTTTCCGATTCCATTTTAGAACCCGTTGGTTACCAACACGCACAACCCAATTGGGAGTTAACCCTTAGAGATTCTATCATTCTAAAAAAGTATTACCTCATGGACCCCGACACCGTAAGCAGGTACAGCGTTTTACATCTTAGAAACAACTTCGACCAAGCTGCTCCAGTTTTCATGGGAACGTCAACCCCAGACAGCTTGGTAACACGTACCCGCCTCGATGCATTGGGGTATATTTTTACAAATAACACGGCTGGAGAGGGTGATATAGCCATTTGCCTCTTCAATACTAAGGGAATAAGTCGCATTTATTTGCACCCCGCCGTAATTAGATAATGTTTATTTTCGTCCGCAATATTTGAGAGAAACATGAAAAGAATTCTTGCCCTTACCCTATTAATAGCTACCCTAGTAGCATGCGAAAAGCACGATGGAATCCGCCCACGATTTGAATCTGCCACCGTAAACGGAACTGGTAACATCGCATATGTTAGATTGGGCGATGAATTTAGAGTGGATTTTAGCGCAGTAGATAATGGCGATTTAAACCGCGTTTTTGTAAGATCGGTAAAGGGATTGAAGAATGAGAAAAACATTACCAGAACCAATTTCGATTTGGCTTACGAAAACAATTTTTCACTAGAGGGATCTAATGGAACAGGTAGTGCAAGCGTTAATGCTGCAGGTGCAGCTAATGGTACCTACCGCTTTGTATTCGATGTATTCGATAAAAACGGTAACCAGGGAATTAGCCGCGTGGTGAATGTTATTTATCAAGACACCGCAAGAAACTCAAGACCTTTTTGGAATGTAAATAGTGTGAATCCTGATTTCCAACCTGGAACCATTACCATTAATGTTAACAGAGGAAATGAAATTGAGGTTGATGCAGTGGTTAATTCAAATACCGACCTGGAGCGTATTAAGATTGAGTTTATCGGAAGAGATCACAACATCTTCTCTTTCGAAAAAGAACTTCCAGGCAGCGCCGATTTTACTTTCTCAATTGTAGACGACTTATTGGACGAAAATGGAGAGCTAATTCCTCTACTTGTTCCTGTTACAGCAGCTGGAGGCGATACTCCTCTTTTATTCTCTGCGGTTGATGCCAATGGTAATACGGGTGTATTTTACATAAACGTTAACGTACTTTTCTAAGTAGATAACCGATAATTATTAGAAATTAGGCCTTGCGATTATTCGTAAGGCCTTTTTTTATGTTATCACTCCTACAAAACGAAATTCAACTGAGAATCTGTGAGGAATCCATCCCTAGGATTTTACACTGTTTGGATTTACTTTCTGATGAAGAAGTTTGGTTTAAACCCAACCAAAACTGTAATACCGTGGGAAATCTAATTCTCCACTTAAACGGAAATTGCCGACAATGGCTGCTATTCAACCTGCTGGAAATTAAATTTCAACGCAAACGACAGGACGAGTTCGAAAGCAGAACATATTCAAAAAAAGACTTGATAGAGATTTTGGAAGGATTGAGATCAGATATCTCAGCAAATTGCCACCGAGTTACCGAAAAAGATTTGGGATTGGAGTTCGAAATCCAAGGAATTAATACCACCGGGCTTGGAATAGTGGTACATGTAATTGAACATTTTTCCTACCACACGGGCCAGATTGCTCTACTTACCAAGTTAATAAAGAACCAAGATTTGGGCTTTTACGGGGACAATACGAAGTTAGACTGTCAATGAAAAATCTTGCTACACCATTTTCTTTGTACCTCCTCCTCTTTTTTAGCTCTTGCACCCAACCTAAAAAGATTAAAAATCAGGAAATATCAAACCTGAAAACATCTCATTTTGTAGATATAAGAGATGGGAAAAAATATAAAACTGTTTTAATTGGAAACCAGTGGTGGATGGCCGAAAACCTAGCTTTTAAAACTGAAGGCTCGGTCCAAGTTGATGGTCCCGATAATAGAAATTATGGTAGGCTTTACCATTGGAATGAAGCTCTTTTAGCATGCCCCAAGGGTTGGGCCCTTGCAAGCGATAGGGATTGGACAATTCTGGAAACTTTAATTTCAGACAACTTAAATGTATTTCCAGGATCAACCTGGCGAGGAAAACATGGCTACCTACTAAAATCTCTACATAATTGGAAATTGGACGGAAACGGAATAGATAAATATGGTTTCAATGTGCACCCGGCTGGTCACATTATAGATGATTCTCCACCAGAATTTGGATATACAGCGGGTTATTGGACAAGTTCCGGATCTGTAGAATCTGGAATAGCTTGGGTGCGTTTCTTTGCAGCTCCTAAAAATGGGGTCAATAGATTGGAAAGTGATATTAACACCACTTTGCTCTTCTGTAGATGCATCAAAGAATAATCACTTTTTTGATTCCCTATAGACTGAAATAGCTAAATTTAATTGAATTAGCAAAAAAAGATTACAGCCTTTGCTGCCACCTCATATCCAGCACCTTTAATGCAGCTATAAAAGAGAACAAAAAGGTAATTAGGGACAAACAAATTTGTATTGTTTTTTCACGGTCATATTTCATAGGTAGATTCTGAGAAAAAAAAAGAGCCAGGATTCTGGCTCTTTTTCTATTCTTATTTCGCTAGCGCTGGGTTTGCAGCTCTTTTTCTCTCATGCTCCTGAAGAAGAATTTTTCTGAGCCTTAATGAGCTTGGGGTTAATTCCACATACTCATCTGCCTGGATATATTCTAAAGCCTCTTCTAGTGAGAATTTAATTGCAGGTGCAATTCTGTTTTTCTCATCCGCTCCCGAAGAACGCATGTTATTTAACTGCTTACCCTTGGTAAGGTTAACTACCATATCTCCTGCTTTAGAGTTTTCTCCAACAACCTGCCCCATGTATATTTCCTCACCTGGATCGACAAAGAACTTACCTCTGTCTTGCAGTTTGTTTAGGGAGTATGGCAAAGCAGTTCCTGTTTCCATAGAAATTAAAGAACCATTTTGTCTACCTGGGATCTCTCCTTTGTATGGCTCAAATCCTTTAAAACGGTGTGCCATAATTACCTCACCGGCCGAAACAGTTAGTAGGTAATTTCTAAGTCCAATAATCCCTCTAGAAGGAATGGTGAACTCAAGCAGCATACGGTCTCCTTTTGGAGTCATAGAAGAAAGTTCTCCTTTTCTCAAGGTAACTGCTTCTACTGCTTTACCCGATACATTCTCAGGAATGTCAACAGTAAGCTCTTCTACTGGCTCACTTTTAACACCGTCTACCTCTTTAATAATTACCTGTGGCTGCCCAACTTGTAATTCGTAGCCTTCTCTACGCATGGTTTCAATTAAAACCGAAAGGTGAAGTACACCACGACCGAATACCATAAAAGAATCTGCCTTATCAGTTTCTTGAACTCTAAGTGCCAGGTTCTTTTCTAACTCCTTGGTTAAACGCTCTTTTACGTGTCTAGAGGTAACAAACTTTCCTTCTTTACCAAAAAACGGAGAATCGTTAATGGTAAAAAGCATGCTCATAGTTGGCTCGTCGATTGCCGTTGGTGGAAGTGGCTCTGGATTTTCAGCATCACAGATACTGTCTCCAATTTCAAATCCTTCTACACCTACAATGGCACAGATATCTCCTTTTTCAACCTCGCTAACCTTTGCTCTTTCCAATCCTTCGAAAACAAAAAGCTCTTTAATTCTAGATTTTACCTGCTTTCCATCTCTTTTAGAAAGGATAATAGGCTGCCCTTCCTTAAGTGTACCACGACGTAAACGTCCGATAGCAATTCTTCCTACGAAAGAACTATAATCCAAAGAGGTAATTAAAAGCTGTGTATTTCCTTCGTCTAGTTTTGGAGAAGGAATTTCCTCCACGATCATATCCAACAATGGGATAATAGAATCGGTTGGAGTGTTGTAATCAGGTCCCATCCAGCCATTTTTGGCTGAACCGTAGATTACTTTAAAATCTAACTGATCTTCAGTTGCTCCAAGGTGGAACATCAAATCAAATACCTTTTCGTATGCCAATTCTGGCTCACAGTTCGGCTTATCAACTTTATTTACAACTACAATTGGCTTAAGTCCAATTTCTAGTGCTTTCTGCAGTACAAAACGCGTTTGTGGCATAGGCCCTTCAAAGGCATCTACCAATAAAAGAACACCATCAGCCATGTTCAATACACGCTCTACCTCACCACCAAAGTCGGCGTGACCAGGGGTATCGATGATATTAATTTTTGTGTCTTTGTACCTTACCGAAACGTTCTTAGAAACGATGGTAATTCCTCTTTCGCGCTCCAATTCGTTGTTGTCGAGTAATAGGTCTTGACGATCTTGGTTATCACGAAAAATTTGACCTGCCTCGATTAAACGATCCACCAAGGTAGTTTTACCGTGGTCTACGTGGGCAATAATGGCAATGTTCTTTAACTTCAATTCTTTAACTTTAAGAGGCGGCAAAAGTACGTCTTTTGTGTGGATTTAATGCTTTAGAATTCCTTGACTTAACCAAAAATTCACATTTCACTTTTTAATAATTGATTTATTTGCAACATGTTGCAATTGTTTAACCACCAAATTCGCTTTGTACTCGCCGTTATTTTCGTGGTGTGTTTTGGTGGTTTTATATGGGGTTGGGTGGCTATTTCTACCTACATCCAAACAGGTTTTTTCGCAATTGCGATAGGCTTTTTATCGGGATTTGTAGCCTCGCTTTATTTTGAAAGACAGAATGCCTGGCTCTATTCTACCGTGGCAACCTCGTTCTCATTTATTGGTATTTTCATAGGGAAATACATCATATTCGCATACTACGAGCAGGATGTTCTTTTCGTTCAACCAGAATTTTCCAAGTTCAATTTGTCAATCAAAGCTTTAGCGGGAATTAATTTCACCAAATTGGCAGCCTATTTTCAATACACCATTAAGAATTACAATTTTCTAGATTTCTTTTGGTCTCTCCTTGCCATAGTTACTGCATTTGTAAATTCCAGAAGGGTTAGCAAGTATAAAAAGGCTTTATACCGTTTTAAACAAAGGCTTAGAGGTCGTTAGCCATGGCCTCAGCGGCAATAAAGGCTCCAGTCCAGGCATTCTGAAAATTGAATCCACCCGTTACTCCATCGATATTTAAAACTTCGCCGCAAGCATAAAAACCTGGAAGCTTTTTAAGTTCCATAGTTTTAAAATTTATCTCCCTTAAATGGATGCCACCCCCGGTTACAAACTCCTCTTTATAGGTGGTTTTACCATCCATACGGAGTTCACATTTACCCAACTCTTCGGCTAATTTTTTCAGATGTTTGGGTGCCAAAGACCCAAATATGGCCTCTTCATCCAAGCCTGCCTTAAAGACTAAATAACTCCATAAACGTTTTGGTAACACAGGAAAGCATCTAAGCTTGGCTAATTTCATTTTTGGATACTGCTTTTGGTCGTCTTCGAGCATCTCCAATATTTCTTCAACCAATAGCCCCACCCAATTGATGGTTATTTCTGTTTGATATCCAATTTCAGCCAATTTTTCGGCGCCAAATGCCGATAATTTTAATACCGCTGGACCTGAAATTCCCCAATGGGTAATCAAAAGCGGACCCGAAGCATTTAGCTTTAATCGAGGGATACCGACCTCGGCATTTGGCACTGCCAGACCCGACATCTTTTTCAATTTCGCATCGGCAATGTTCATGGAGAACAAGGATGGAAATCGGGGATCTAATTGTACACCCAGGTCAGCAAGTACCTTGTATGAACTTTCTGTCCCACCAGTAGCCCATAGCACATTTTTGGTGGACAACATTCCCGTTTTTGACTCCAAAATGTAGCCCTCTTCCCACGTTTTAATCGCTGTTATTTTACAACCAAGATTCAGGCGAATACCTTTATCCAAGGTATGTTTAATAAGACAATCGATAATGGTTTGGCTGGAATCGGAGATGGGAAACACCCTTCCATCTTCTTCTATTTTTAATTCCACTCCTCTATTGGAAAACCACTCCATGGTATCGCCGCAAGCAAAGCGATGAAAAGGTCCTAAAAGTTCTTTTTTGCCGCGGGGATAATTCAACACCAATTCTTTTGGCTCCCAACAAGCATGGGTTACATTACATCTTCCCCCTCCAGAAATCTTAACCTTACTGAGGATTTTTTGAGAAGACTCTACAATAAGAATTCTAGCATCGGGATGTTGTTCCAACAAATTTGCGGCACAAAAAAATCCTGCAGCTCCACCACCCACTACAACCAAATCCCATAAAAATCCAGAATCACGCTCCATTTGGCGACCAAATTACAAGCAAAACTTTATACTTTAGCCCGTTGTTGACAAGACACATCATGAGAAAACTGTTATTTATCCTTCCTGTTCTATTACTAAGTTCCTGTGGTATAAACTCTTACATACTTTTTAGAGATAGTGGAAAATTAGATATGGAGTTACCTGAGATAAATAACTCCGACAGTTATGTTTTATCTGCCAATGACGTTATTTCTATGCGGGTGTATAACCGCGAGGGGTTTGATATTATAGACCCTGAGAAGCAACAAGGGAATAACAACCAAATGATGTTGCAAAACAACAACAATGGAAGAGGTATCGGTTTCCCCTACAGAATAGAGCACGATGGGATGGTAAATATCCCTGCCCTGGGCCGTGTTAAACTAGCGGGACTTACCCTTAGAGAAGCTGAATTTAGATTGGAGGAGTTACTTAGTCAGTATTTGAAGGAACCATTTGTCCTGCTAAACATTACCAATAACCGTGTTATTGTATCTCCCGGGGCCGGTGGTAGTGCACAAGTAATCTACTTGCAAAACACCAACACCACCGTTCTGGAAGCGCTGGCTTTAGCTGGCGGTATTACGGAAAGAGGTAATGCAAAGAAGATTAAGCTTATCCGAAAGGTAGGTACAGAAAGGGAAGTGTATAGAATAGACTTATCAAGAATTAGCGGAATTAGCCATGCTGATATGATCGTACAGGCTAATGATATTATTTACGTTCAACCACGTAGAGATTTGGCTAGAGAGGTAGTGAAAGAACTGGCCCCTTATTTATCTATCCTATCGTCGTCGCTGGTGGTTTATTCTGTGTTTGTAAACGGGGTGAATTAACCCCAAACAACATCAACAATCCGTAATTGATCAGTCCATTTAGCAGCAGGAGCTCGTATCCTATTTGATAATTGGGTGCACTGGTTTCCAATCCTGCTTTTATAGCATAGGTTAAAAAGGGAGCCGCTATGGCCGCTACCCAAATCGCCCAAGGTTTATTTGCAAGATTTTTCTGAGACGTAAGGCAGAAAATAAACATCCCTAAAATTGGACCATAAGTGTATCCTGCCACCGTTAACAACTGATCAATCACACTGGAGTCCGCCAGTTTTTCGAAAATTACGATTACTAAAAATAGGGCGACAGAAATTCCTACATGGATAACCCGCCTTTTCTTTTTCGCTTGCACGGGAGTATCCTTTTTATCCTCTAAAAAATCTACATATAAGGATGTAGTTAAAGAAGTAAGGGCAGAATCTGCGGAAGAATAAGCCGCAGCAATTAGACCCAGAATAAAAAAGATGGCCACTGCCATTCCCAAATTACCAGAAAGCGCCAAGGCTGGAAAAATCTCATCGGACTTGCTCCATTGGTCGGCTCCAAAATTTCCCGCATCGATATACATAAACATCAAAGCTCCAAATCCAAGGAATAACAAGTTTACAAACACCAATACCCCAGCAAAACTGAGCATGTTCTTTTGGGCATCTCCAATGTTTTTACAGCTCAAATTCTTTTGCATCATATCTTGATCCATCCCTGTCATGGTAATAGTAATCAATGCTCCGCCTAAAAATTGTTTCCAGAAATTTTGTTTGGAATTGATATCATCAAAAACAAACGCATTGCTATAGTCGCTTTCAAAAATTGCCCCAACCGCTTCGAAAACACCAAAATTCATAGCACTACTCAACTGCCAAAATGCTAAGGCAATCGCCACTAACATAAACGCGGTTTGGAGGGTATCTGTCCAAATAATGGTTTTAATACCACCTTTATTGGTGTAGAGCCAGATTAGCGCGATG
This sequence comes from Luteibaculum oceani, assembly GCF_007995015.1. Classification (NCBI taxonomy): domain Bacteria; kingdom Pseudomonadati; phylum Bacteroidota; class Flavobacteriia; order Flavobacteriales; family Luteibaculaceae; genus Luteibaculum; species Luteibaculum oceani. The sequence goes on along the minus strand of NZ_VORB01000002.1, from coordinate 207,851 downwards.
CTTATTAGCGCTATCACAGGAAATGGGATATTAAAATCTACCAATACAAAACTCTTAAGTACTAGGCATACTAGGTATAATCTAAATGCTGCCCCAAGAATCCTAGAAAATAGAAAAAACGACGCTCCAGCCTGATTTCCGGGCTTCCCCAAATTTTTTCCAAGAAAGGTGTAGATGGATGTTAAATTAAGTCGATAGTATAACGGCATTAGAATAAATGATATAAAAACATATCCCAATAAATACCCTAAAACCACCTGAAAATAGGTCATAGCACTACTTCCTACCCAACCGGGAACAGAAATAAAGGTTACCCCAGAAAGAGAAGCACCTATCATTCCAAAGGCAACTACATACCATTTAGAAGATTTATTCCCGATAAAAAAGGAAGCTTCGTCGGCATTTTTGGAGGTGATTTTAGCTATAAAAAGAAGCAGCAAAAAATAGGCTGCAATTAGAATAATAATAACGGTTGAGCTCATAATTCAGAAGGGCGAAAAGTAAGAATTATTTTATTGTTTTCTTTGCAGGCATGTCGGAGGACCACATACCATCTAAACACGTTTTAAAAGCAGTTGAGCAATTGTCTTCCCTCCCTTCGGTAGGAAGAAAATCTGCTTTGCGTCTCGTACTGCACATGTTAAAATGGGATGCGGATAGAATTGAGGCATTTGCCAACAGCATGAAAGATTTGGCAACTGAGGTTAAATACTGCGAACGCTGTTTCAATTTATCAGATAGTACTTTGTGTAATATCTGTGCTTCTCCCCACCGAAATCAGGAACTTATTTGCATTGTAGAAACCATAAAAGATGTAATGGCCATAGAGGCTACCAAACAATTTAATGGACTTTACCACGTTTTGGGTGGGGTAATTTCACCCTTAGAGGGTATTGGCCCTAGCGATGTTAACATAGACTCGCTTTTAAAACGGGTACAAGAAGAAGGAACAAAGGAGGTTATTTTAGCCTTAAATGCAACAATGGAAGGCGATACAACGGCATTTTACCTTCACAAAAAATTAAATCCGCTTTGCGCTGAGATCAGCACCTTAGCTAGAGGAATTAGTTTTGGGGATGAGTTGGAATATGCCGATGAAATCTCTTTGGGAAGATCCATCCAAAATAGAACCCCTTTTGATAAAGCCGATCGCTAAGCAATGGATTTAAGCGTAGTTGTAGTCAATTATAATGTAAAGCACTTCCTAGAACAGTGCCTTAAATCAGTTGAAATAGCTGCCAAAGGTCTCAACACCGAAGTTTTTGTTGTCGATAATAATTCCGTGGATGGCTCCCAAGCCATGGTTAAAAAGTTATTTCCTTGGGTTAAGCTTATTGAGTCTAAGGAAAATTTGGGCTTTAGTAGAGGTAACAATCTAGCTATACGGCAAGCCTCAGGAAAATATGTATTGCTTCTTAACCCAGACACGGTGGTACAAGAAGACACCTTTAAACTGTGCTTCGATCATTGCGAAGCAGACCCTAGTATTGGAGGGTTGGGGGTTAAAATGATTGATGGTTCAGGTAAGTATTTACCTGAATCTAAACGAGGACTTCCCGCGCCTTGGACCGCCTTCTATAAAATGGTGGGATTATGCTCTCTATTTCCCAAATCACAAAGATTTGCCCGCTATTACATGGGGCATTTATCTAAAGATGAAAACCACCCCATTGAAGTACTTTCTGGTGCCTACATGTGGATGCGCAAAGAATCTTTAGATAAAATCGGGCTGTTAGATGAATCCTTTTTTATGTATGGCGAAGACATCGACTTGTCTTTCCGTATTCTAAAAGGTGGATACAAGAACTTTTATCTGGCGAACACCAAAATCATTCACTACAAAGGAGAGAGTACCAAAAAGGGTAGCTTGAATTACGTAAGGGTGTTTTATCAGGCCATGATTTTATATGCTCAAAAGCATTTTAAAGGCCAGCATGCTAGGTTATTTATTGGTCTTATAAAGCTTGCCGTTTATTTCAAAGCCATATTCGCGCTTATTAAAAACGCTTTTTCGGCGCTTTGGAAACCGCTGATTGAATTTGCTTTATTGCTGATATTATTGAGTTTTTACCTCACTCAATATTCTGGATATTCCGAAAAGGTTTTCCCAGAACTTGTAAATCAATGGGCACCGTCGGTTATTGGTGCTTTGGTGGTATTTAACTTTCTAATTGTTGGATCCTACAAAAGGTCTGGCGGTTATGCTAAATTGGTAAAAGGAGTTGCCTTTAGTGTCTTAAGCCTCGGATTTATCTATAGTTTACTGCCAGAAACTATGCGTTTTTCGAGATTATTTGTGCTAAGCTCTCCTTTAGTAGGGTTCCTTCCAATTCTAATATTGAGATCGCTTACAGATCGTTTTGGAGTTACCCAATATTTTAAGCCCTGGAAAACCGTTACACTCGTTGTTGGTGATAAGGAAAACACCGAAAGTTTCATTCAAAAACTCCCAAAAGATTCACAATATGACAGATGCCTGTCATGGAACCCAAATTTGGAGGAAAAATCGCTAAAAACACTAGAGTTGGAACTAGCGGAATGGGTAAAAATCAATAGGATTGATGAGGTTATCTTTTTGAACAGTGATATCAAAAATGAAACCATTATTACCCTGATGTCGATGGAATTGCCGCGAACGGTGCATTTTAAAATTGTTCCTCGCGAAGCCGATTTTGTAATTGGTTCTGGATCTAAAGATCATCGAGGAGAATTACAATATATAGAACCTGAACCCCTGTTTAGCAGAAGCGCAAGATTAAAAAAGCGTTTGGTAGATTATGCTATCAGCTTAAATGTACTGGTATTGCTCCCCTACTTGGTTTTTAGAAACAACCCTTTAAAACTAGCAGTAAACCTGTTTTTAGTTATCAGAGGAAAGTACACTTGGATAGGATTGAACGAGGAATTTACTACGAACTTGATTCATCAAAAATCCTTTAAGGGTATCATCCCAGTGGCCAATCCGGCCCTCGAAAAGGAGCAAATTCTACTGTTAAATAGAAATTATTGCAAGAATTATCAATTAAATACAGATTTCAATCTATTTTGGCAAAACTTAGCGCAACTGGATAGCGCAATAGAAACTTAGCTTGTGAACACGGGCTAATCGTATAAATTTGCAGGCAATAGCGAATAACATGGGAAAGATAGAGATATTACTTCCGAAAATGGGAGAGAGTGTTGCAGAGGCAACCGTTACTGGAATTGTAGCAGAGGTTGGTGCTACTGTGGAGGCAGATGACCCAATAATTGAAATCGCTACAGATAAAGTAGATAGCGAGGTTCCTGCTCCAGAAGATGGGACAATAGTTGAAATTTTAGTTGCTGAAGGCGATGTTGTAGAGGTTGGAAAACCAATCGCCATTATGGAAGTTGAAGGTGCTGGCGATAGTGCTGGAGCTGCTCCAAGTGCACCAAAACAAGAGCCTGTTGCCGAAAAAGCTGCAGCGAAAATCGAAGAAGATATTCAGGCAGTTGAAGAAAATATAGGAAAAACAGGTCCTTCAGGTAAATTCTATAGCCCTCTTGTGCGCTCCATTGCGAAAGAGGAAAATATCAGCATGGCTGAGTTGGAACAAATAGAAGGTACTGGTGCTCAAGGAAGAGTTACCAAGGATGATATCTTAGCATATGTAGAAAACCGATCTAATGGTTCCGCTCCTGCTGCTGCACCAGCTCCAAGTAAACCAGCTGCATCGAGTGCACCAGCCAAGAAGGCTGCACCTAGCCCTGAAATAAAAGCTCCAGCTGTATCAGTTTCTGGTTCAGATGAAATTCAGGAAATGGGAAGAATGAGAAAGCTTATTGCAGACCACATGGTAATGTCTAAGCGAGTATCTCCTCACGTAACTTCATTCGTAGAGGCCGATGTTACTAACTTGGTGCAATGGAGAGATAGAGTTAAAAAAGATTTCCTTAAAAGAGAAGGAGAAAAAATCACCTTCACTCCTATTTTCATCGAGGCCATTGCAAATGCCATTAAGGAGTTTCCAGAAATCAATATTTCGGTTAAAGACGATAACAAAATCGTTTACCGCAAAAACATCAACGTTGGTATGGCCACAGCCCTTCCAAGTGGTGACTTAATCGTTCCGGTTATCAAAAATGCAGACCGCTATAACCTTGTTGGATTAACCAAAGAGGTAAACGATCTTGCCAACCGTGCTAGAATAAACAAATTGAAACCAGAAGAGATTCAAGATGGAACCTACACTGTAACCAATGTTGGGTCCTTTGGAAATGTTTTTGGCACTCCAATTATTAACCAGCCACAGGTTGCAATTATGGCGGTTGGAGCCATCAAGAAAAAACCTGCGGTTATCGAAACACCAAGTGGTGATATGATTGGTATTCGTCATTTTATGATGTTGTCACACTCATACGACCACAGGGTTGTGGACGGAGCCTTAGGAGGTAAATTTGTTAGAAGAGTTGCAGATTTACTGGAATCCTTCGACCCCAACAGAGAGATTTAAGACCCTAATCCCCGGATATGAATAAAGTTCTAGGCCTTGTAATTGCCTTTTGTATGTTTTCTTTCGCTGGGCACGCCCAGATTTTTTCCATCAATAAAGATGGAAAGAAAGATAAAAAGGACAGTAAGAAATCGAGTAAAACTGAGGAAAAGTCAGATGAAAACTCATCTTTGACCAATCCTAACATTGATGCAGCTGCAATAAGATTTCTTGACAGCCTAGGAGTTGAAATGTCTGGGGGTGACAAGTCGGATTCTTCCAAAAAGGGATTTACCCTATCTACTTTTAACCCCTTTAATTCTAAGGAACGAATTGAGGAAGGTGAATATACCTTTCCCGAACCTATTACTGTAGATGAAATTACGGCTGCAGAATATAGAGCTTACCTCATTAGAAAAAGTAAGGATATAAGGCAAGATAAACCGGGTATTCCTATTAAGGCCGCGGCGGATAGATACCAATTGCAAGCCATTAGAAATGCAAAAGGAAACGAGCTAATGTACCAAGGTTTTTACGACCATGCTTACTTCGTTTTCGATCAAATGTTATCGGTAAACCCTAATCTAAAAGGGGTTCAATTTAACGCTGGATATTGTGTACTAAATGGATACGGGGATCCAGCTCGTGCCCTTCCCTACCTTAAAAGTGCTGTATTAAATACAACCTATAAACCAACTGTCCCTTACTTTGAATACGCCCCAACTGAGGCCATTTATTGGTTAGGAGTGGCATATCATCGCTTGGGTGATTTAGAGGAAGCTGAAAGAAAGTATAAACTCTTTTTATCGGTAACTAAAAAAGGCGGAATTGGATACGACGATGCCGTTCTTTCCTTAGAACAACTCAATAGTGCCAAACAATACCTTGTAAATCCAGGTAACGGTAAGGTAATTAACGCCGAATCTATCAACACTCCATACGCCGAAATAGCTCCAAGGACCTATAATTTCAATGGAAACTTACTTTTTGCCTCTGCAAGAATTTCTCCTAATGAAATTAATGATACCACTTGGTTTAACAGCAAATTGGCTCGAGCAGATTTTGACATATACACGGCTGAACGAAACGTGTACTTAGAATGGGAAAATCCAAAGAAGAGCCGTATTTCTGGTCCTTACGATGATTATCCTGTTTTCGTAGATGAAAATGGCTCTAAAGTGGCATATTTCAATGGTAAGGACGCCAATAGTGACATTTTCCAAGCTAAAGGACAAAATAATGCCTGGAAAGAACCGGTAAGAGTTTTTACTAACCAACAATCTCAAGCTTGGTCACCTTTTGCTAGCATTTCTCCAGATGGAAAAATGGCAATCTTTTCCATGCGCGCTGAAGATGGTTATGGTGGACTAGACCTTTACTTCACTCGTAAAGACGATTACGGCCAGTGGTCGGATCCAGTTAACCTTGGTGAAAATATTAATTCGCCATACGACGAAACTACTCCTTCTTTTCATCCAAACGGAAAAGCATTCTTTTTCTCAAGTAATAGACCTGAGTCTATGGGTGGATACGATATCTTTAAGTCGACCATAAACGAGATGGGAATTTTCTCTTCTCCTACCAATATGAAGCCACCGGTTAATTCCTTCTTCGACGATCTTTACTTTTCGTTTAGTGCGGATGGAACTTATGGCTTTTTATCTAGAAATGGAGGGAAACAACACAAAGGAGATTTCGATATCTACGAGGTAAATTTCAAAGCCATTAACTTCTCTTTAAATCAATCTGAAGATAGATACAGAGGACTAGAAGATGCAAAAAGCAACTCGGTTGGAAACACCTATGTTCGGGTAAATAACTTATTAACTAAAACTGCAGAACGCATAAGCAAATCGGAGCGCACAGGTAAATATTACATCATTCTACAACCCTGTACAGGCTACCGATTGGAGTTTGTTGAAAACAACAAAGTTACTAAGCAGGAAACCTTTAGTACATCATGTAACCTTGGGTTAGACGATAGAAAATTAGAATTATCTCAAACCGATTTCGGAAATATCGAACTTACACTGAAGCAAAGAAGCTTGAGAAAGGATTTGGAATCTGAATATTCTAGAAGCGGCAGGAAATTAAAGTGGCAAGTATTTGTAGATAATGTCCCCTATGGCAAACCCAACATGGAAGTAAACCTTTTGGATAGGAATGGGAACATCATAAAGTCTTTCAGCACAGACCCCTATGGAAGGTTCGATTTTAACCTTATCCCAGAATCCACTGATTACATTTTTGAGGTACAGGTAGAAGACAACTCCATTTGCCACAGGCTAAAAGTGGTACTTAAAAGAGAAGATGTGATGTTACAGGATTATACTTATCCTGTGCATCAGTGCTTTAAATAATATGCAATTACAATTAGACCGTCCTTTGGCGGTATTCGATTTAGAAACTACGGGAATTAATCAAGCAGCCGATCGCATTGTAGAGATCGGAATTATAAAGCTACACCCCGATGGGAAACGGGAGCAGTTTTATAGTCTTGTAAACCCCGAAATGATTATTCCGGATCACGCCGCTAAAATCCACGGTATTACCAATAAAAAAGTAGCATTGGAACCAACTTTTGAAGCTTTGGCACCTAAAATTGCCGAGTTTTTAGAGGGATGTGATTTGGGTGGATTTAACTCCAATAAATTCGATATCCCCGTGCTTCACGAGGAGTTTAGTCGTGTTGGATTTCCCTTTACACTTGAGGGAAGAAGATTAATTGACGCTCAAGTAATCTTTCATCGTATGGAGGAAAGAACTTTGAGTGCGGCCTATAAGTTTTACTGCGATAAGGACCTCGAGAACGCGCATAGCGCCCTGGCAGACTCCGAAGCAACTTTGGATGTGCTATTAGCCCAGGTAGAACGCTACCAAGAATTGCCTAAATCCAGTGCCGAATTACACGAATTCTCAAGAGGAAAATCTAAAAAGCTAGATATGGCTGGCAGATTTGCTTTAAATGATGAAGACGTTCCGGTTTTTAATTTTGGCAAACATAGAGGTAAGCCAGTAGAGGACGTTCTTAAAGATGAACCAGGTTATTATGGGTGGATGTTAAATGCCGAATTCCCCCAAAATACCAAAGACGTTTTGAAAAAAATTAAGGAGCAAATAGACCAGAAAAACAGCACAAAATAATGAAGATCATCTGTGTTGGAAGAAACTATGCTGCACACGCCGCAGAGTTAAAAAATGAAGTTCCTACCGAACCTGTTTTATTTTGCAAACCCGATACGGCCTTACTACCAAAGAGCCACCCTTTCGTTTATCCAGATTTCACTAAAAACCTGCATTTTGAGGGAGAATTAGTGGTTAAAATCAATCGTTTAGGGAAAAACATAGACGAAAAATTCGCCCATCGCTACTATAGTGAGATAGGTTTGGGTATAGATTTTACAGCTCGCGATGTACAGCAGAAGTGCAAGGAAAAAGGTTTGCCTTGGGAAAAAGCCAAAGCCTTTGATTACTCCGCTCCGGTAAGTCAAAAATTTCTTCCTGTTGGAGATATAGAGAATACTCGATTTAAGATTTACAAGAATGGTGAGTTGGTTCAGGATGGAAACTCATCGCTAATGTTATTCGGCGTAAATAAGCTTATTTCCTACATTTCTCAATTCTTTACTCTAAAAATTGGAGATCTAATTTTTACTGGAACGCCAGCTGGTGTGGGTCCTGTTGAAATTGGAGATGAATTGGTCGGAGAATTAGAAGGTGAAAAAATTCTTCAGGTAAAGGTGTATTAGTTAAGATTCTACTTGAATTAATCTGCTAACGATATTCCCGTTTAAATCCGATAATATAACCACATAAAGTCCAGCTTCCACGTAGGCGGGAATTTCAATTTTAGCACCATCAGAAAGCTTGGAATCAAAGAGCAACCTTCCCCTGCTATCCAATATTTTCACCCCTTTAAATCCCGTAGTTGTTAAGGATAAATAACCGCCCGGTTTAACGGGATTTGGGTACAGTTGAATTTTCCCAAGCTCCTGTTTTTCAAGCAGTTGCTTAGCTTTATCAAAATTAGGAACTCCGTAACCATATTTTTCCAATGCATTGGGGTAATGCTGGGCTGACCTTAACATGGCCGACCAAATTTCTACCTTACTACTTTTTGGAAAAAAATTCAAAAGCTGTGCCGCAAAACCGGTTATTACTGGCGCGGAGAATGAGGTACCACTGGATGTTCCAAAGCCCCTTTCTGCATGGTAACAAAAACTGTGTTGCCCTACGGCCACAATCTCTGGCTTTACTCTTCCATCTACCGTGCTTCCGTAACTACTAAATTGAGTAATTACACCAGAGCTATCTATGGCTCCCACGGTTAAAATGGAGTCAGCATCTGCAGGAAACCCAATGTGGTTCCATGGATCGTTGGCGTAATTTCCAGATGAAGAAATCAAAAGAATGTCCTTGTTTAAAGCCCGTCTTGCAACCTTACTAATCAAGGCCGTTTTACCATCTAATTCCTCGTGGGTGTAATTTTGGGTAGAATCATCGAACTCGGTGTAGCTTAATGAGCTGTTGATAATGTCCACCCCAAGTGAGTCTGCCATTTCGAAAGCTTGTGCCCAGTAAGACTCTTCCTTTCTACTTTCTGTGAAAACATCTTCGGTCACAAACAGGTAATAATTTGCGCCGGGCGATGCGCCATAAAATAGACTATCATCACCCTCAATAATGGACAATACCTTTAGCCCATGATCCGAGTAGTTATAAACGCCTTCCTTCGGATTCACCAAATTATAGGTTCCTTTTAACCGGCCTTCACTTACAATTTTTTGAAACCAAGGAAAGCCTTCTGCCCCCTTAAAACCGGCATCAAAAATGGCAATATCTATACCAGACACCCTATTGGCGACAGGTATTTTAGTGAATTTTAAATTGTGAGGGCTTTGCCCAAATGTAGATATAACAAGCCCAAGACTACTTGCTAACCAAAGTGTCCATTTTATATTCTTCCACTTTTTTAAGGCTGCCATCTTCAAAGAAGTATTCGCATTTGCCATGCTTTTTACCATAAACGTAATTGCAACGCATTTTCAGGGTATGCCCTACCATTTTTCGGTATTTGTCTACGCTACCTGTTCTTGGATCTTGTTGATCTACATACTCCCAACGACCATTGTCGTAATAAAGTTCGTAGGTTCCATGTAGTTTACCGTCCTTGTAATTAGCGATCTCTCGAGGCATTTCACTGGCATAGTTTTCAGTAAATTCCCCATTCATAGGAATAATTAATTCAATCCCTCCCAAGGTGTCCTTATCTACCTTATTGCGAAGAATTCCTTGATCGTAGATTTCCCAAACGCCAATTTCTTTCCCGTTATCGTAAGTACCAACCAAAACGGGATTCCCTTTGATGTCGTACACCTTATAATTCCCATGGAATATCCCTTTTTTAAGATCGGTTTCGCTTTTTAACTTACCATTCTCGAAATAGGTTTTTTGGGTTCCTATCGCCACCCCATTTTCATATTTCTGTTGAAGTGAAGGATTGCCATTTTCAAAATAGTTTTCGGTTAAACCATTTTTCTCACCTAATCGATAAGTTTCGCGGCTCATTATCCTGCCCCGCTTATCGTAATATGTCCATACGCTGTCTTTCTTAGTTTCAACGTATATCCCCTCACTTTGCTTTACCCCATTTTCATACAGGTGAATAGCGTAAGCCACGCCTGGCTTCCTATAATTTAAAACGCTCTTTACTCGTTCCCCTGGATAGTAATAAATAAACTCCCCTACTGGCTTATCATCCTTAAATTGTCCGATGTATTTGGTGCTTCCATCCTGGTATTTCTTTTCCCAAATTCCTTGCTTTCTACCTTGATTATCGATGGTGTTTTTTTGTGAAAACCCTGCAATTGCAATTACAGAACAGACCAAAAACAGTAGGGCTCTTTTCATTTTTAACAATCCTTTTAGCTTGCAACGCAAGTAAATCAATTTTATTAAGCCAAACACCAACTGCTTATCCCTAAATTTGCACAATGAAACGTGTAGTAGTCGGATTATCTGGTGGAGTTGATTCTAGTGTTTGTGCCTACCTTCTAAAAGAGCAAGGTTATGAGGTAATTGGAATCTTTATGCGAAACTGGAATGATGATAGTGTTATTCTAGATGACGAGTGCCCTTGGGTAGAAGATAGTAACGATGCTTTACTGGTTGCAGAAAAGTTAGGTATTCCTTTTCAAGTAATAGATCTAAGCGAAATCTACAAAGAGCGTATAGTCGACTACATGTTTGCAGAATACGAAGCTGGAAGAACTCCAAACCCAGATGTATTGTGCAATAGAGAAATTAAGTTTGATGTATTTTTAGATACGGCCTTAAAACTAGGTGCCGACTTTGTAGCCACCGGACATTACTGCCAAAAAACCACCACGTTAGCGGGGAATAAAGAAATTCATCATCTAATTGCAGGAGCAGATAACAATAAAGACCAAAGTTATTTCCTATGCCAATTAAGTCAGGAACAACTTTCTAAAGCCTTATTTCCCATTGGACATTTGCAGAAATCTGAAGTTAGAAAAATTGCAACGGAACAAGGGCTGGTAACAGCCAATAAAAAAGATAGTCAAGGTCTTTGTTTTATTGGTAAGGTTAAGCTGCCTGATTTTTTACAGCAACAGCTAAAACCTAAAAAAGGTAAGGTTTTTGCCATTGATGCCAATAAATATGAGGAAAAGAAAGCGCAGCAAAATGGCATAAATCCAACCTTTGAAGCCATCCCGCTAAATGCAGAAATGGGTAAGGAAATAGGCGAACACCAAGGAGCTCATTACTATACCATTGGGCAAAGAAAAGGATTGGGAATAGGTGGATTTAAAGAACCCTTATTTGTAATAGGAACCAATACTAAAACCAATGAAATTTACACTGGCGAAGGTGAAGAGCATCCAGGGCTATATAGAGATGGGCTTATAGTACCCGAAAAAGACGTGCATTGGATTAATCCTACCTACCAAATACAAGAAGGGCAATCACTTAATTGTAAAGCAAGAATTAGATATCGTCAACCACTACAAGACGTGGTTATTGAGAATAAATCGGGTGACTTATACTACAAGTTTAGAGAGGCCCAGCGAGGAATCACCCCAGGCCAATTTGTTGCTTGTTATTTAAACGAAGAGCTTATCGGCTCAGGAGTTATTCAATAGTTTCACCTGAATACCAGTAAACTAGGCTACCAATTCATCAAGGTTTCTCCTCAGCTCTGATCGTTTCTCTGTATAGATAAACGTTCCTATCAGGCGCATTGCGTGAAACCAATTCACCTAAGAAACCAGCTAAGAAAAATTGTACCCCGATAATAGCAAGGGTTAGAGCAACGTAAAAAATGGGTTGGTCTGTAATTAGCCTAGCACTTTCTTTAACATAAAAAACGTAGTATAACTTCTGTATCCCCATCCACACGGTAACTAGGGAACCTAGAAGAAACATAAGGCTACCTATTAAACCAAAAAAGTGCATGGGTCGCTTTCCAAACTTGGATACAAAGGTTATTGTAAGCAAGTCTAAGAAACCATTCAAAAAACGCTCGAAACCAAATTTGGAGGTTCCATATTTACGCGCTTGATGCTGTACAACCTTCTCTCCTATCTTGGTGAAACCAGCCCTTTTCGATAATACTGGGATATAGCGATGCATTTCACCGTAAACCTCAATAGATTTAACTACATCGTTCTTATAGGCTTTTAATCCACAGTTAAAGTCGTGAAGGTAGATGCCGCTCATTTTACGAGTAGCGGCATTAAAAAGTTTGGTTGGAATGGTTTTAGAAAGTGGATCGTAGCGCTTTTTCTTCCATCCACTTACCAAATCATAACCATCCTCTACAATCATTTTAATCAGGTCGGGAATTTCCTCTGGACTATCCTGAAGATCAGCATCCATAGTAATAACCACATCACCTTCGGCAATGGCAAAGCCCTCGTTAAGGGCTGCCGATTTACCGTAATTTCTTCTAAATCTAATCCCTCTTACTTCTGTATGTTCTTCAGCGAGAGAAGAAACCACCTCCCAGCTTTTATCCTTAGAACCATCATCCACAAATATAACTTCGAAGCTGATTGATTCTCTGGTACATACTTTTTTTATCCAACTAAATAATTCTGGAAGCGACTCTTCCTCATTAAAAAGCGGTATAACTAGGGATAATTGTAGATTATTCTGCAAAATCTGGTTCCTTTTTCTTAAGAATAGCGGCCAAAATTAAGGAAAAGATTGTCCAAAGGATAAAACTTCCTAATAGTTGTTTCAAAGTATTACCCAAAGAGGTGTCAAAACCATCTTCCATTCGCTTAATTGTATCTTCGAATGACGCTTCCGGCATTTGATCTTTGTACTGATACATATTTTCTAATGCCATCTCTTTGGCCTGCTCCATCCATTCTGGGTCTATTACACCGTATAATAAATATCCAAACAAACTTCCGACCACTAACATTACCGCTACCATAACCAGAAGGTTAATAAACATCTTTTTAAAAGTAATAAGTCCACCTTCATCCTTTCTAATCCTAGCTCCAAGTATGCTAAGTACAATTATGGTGACAATTAGATTGATCCCCATAAAAATTATTCCTCCAAACATACCAGAACCTAAACTAGATGGACCTAACATGTACAGAATAATGGCAATAACAATGTTTACGAGAGCGGCAATAAAGCCGTACTTAAGGGTGTTTTGTGATATCATGGATTTTAGGTTTTTTCAAATATATATTAAAAGGAAAATCTTCGTGATTTTTCTATTGAATATTGAAAGGAAACCCCTACTTTTGCACGGGCAAGTCTCTTACGACCAGCTCCTGCTGAACTCCCCCAGGTGCGGAAGCAAGCAAGGGTAGGCGGTTGTAGCGGTGCGATAAGGGTCGCTTGCCCCTTTTTATTTCTTTTGCTTCATGCAACAAACAGCCCTCATTACAGGAGCCTCCTCCGGCTTAGGAGCTGAAACAGCAAGACAATTTCATTCACTAGGGTTTCAAATATTTGGAACCAGTAGAAAAGCTGAAACTGGAGCATTTAAAGAAAGTATTCATTGGATTCAACTCGATTTAACGTGCAATGAAAGCATTGCTACCTGCACAGATTATATTCAACAAAACATTTCTGGCCCCCTAACCATCGTACACAACGCTGGTATAGGAGCCCTGGGGGCAGCATTGGATTTTAATCGTGAACAATTCCAAAATATACTGGAAGCCAACTTATTAGGTGTTGTTCACTTCAATTCACTTCTAAAAAATTACATTGTTAAAAATCGGGTAAAACTTCTTTTTGTAAGCTCTTTAGCAGGGACTTACGGGTTGAATTATCGTGCACCTTATGCGGCCTCTAAACACGCTTTAGAAGGATATGTAAAATCCATGCGCATGGAGCTTATTCCATTCCATATTTATCCGAGTGTAATAGCTCCTGGTGATATATTAACCAACATTGCGGAATCTAGAACTGAAGTACAGCCGGATGAGAATGCCTTGTGGCAATCGAATTACAAAAGCACAGTGGACATTATAAATTCGGAGGTAAACCACGGAGTTGCTGCCGAAAAAGTGGCGAAAAAGATTATTTCCGTTGCCAACTTAGCTAAACCAAAAGCCAAATACATTGTGGGAAAACCTCTGCAAAGAATTTCCTACTTACTACATAAATTCCTTCCCTACTCGGTTTTCGAGAAACTATTGTTAAATCACTACAGCAAATAAATAAACACCATGAAGTTCTTTATCGACACAGCGAATCTAGAGCAAATTAAAGAGGCTAACGACCTTGGGATTTTAGACGGAGTAACTACCAACCCGTCGTTAATGGCTAAAGAGGGAATCAAGGGCGAGGAAGCCGTTAAAAATCACTACAAAGCGATATGCGAAGTAGTAGATGGAGACATTTCTGCCGAGGTTATTTCTACAGACTACGAAGGAATTATCAAAGAAGGAGAAGAATTAGCTGCATTACACCCTAACATTGTTGTAAAAGTTCCAATGATTAAAGACGGAGTAAAAGCGATAAAATACTTCTCTGATAAAGGAATTCGCACCAACTGTACTTTAATTTTCTCTGCTGGTCAAGCACTTTTAGCAGCTAAAGCTGGAGCTAGCTACGTTTCTCCTTTTATTGGAAGATTGGATGACATCTCAACAGATGGACTTCAACTGATAGAGCAAATTCGTGTGATTTTTGATAACTACGGATTCCAGACTGAGATTTTAGCCGCTTCTGTTCGTCACCCAATGCACATTATCGACTGTGCTCAAATTGGTGCCGATGTAATGACAGGTCCTCTTTCTGCAATTGTTGCGCTACTTAAGCACCCATTAACAGACATAGGATTAGAGAAGTTTTTAGAGGATCACAAGAAAAATAATGCTTAATTTTTAAGCATGTTTTTAAGCATTCACCCTGAAAATCCTGAGCCAAGAAAAATTGCTCAGGCCGTAGAGATTTTAAAGCAAGGTGGGGTTATTATTTATCCCACCGATGCGGTTTATGTTATTGGATGTAGCCTTTTCGATCACAAGGCCGTGCAAAAAGTTGCGCAATTAAAAGGTATCAAGCCCGAAAAGGCCAACTTCACTCTAATGTGTGAGGATTTAAGCCACATTTCGGAATACACCAAACCCATTTCTACCGCTACTTTTAGGGTGATGAAAGATAAACTTCCTGGGCCTTTTACTTTTATTCTTGAAGCTAACAACGAGGTTCCTCGAATCTTTAGAAGCAAGAAAAAAACGGTTGGGATAAGAGTTCCAGACAACAAGATTACTCAAACCCTAATCAGAGAATTAGGTAATCCTCTTATTTCTACTTCCGTTCATAACGAAGATGAAATCTTAGAGTACATAAGTGACCCAAGCTTAATAGCAGATGATTGGGAAGACCGGGTTGATTTGATTATTGATGGAGGAATGAGTGGTCTAGAAGCAACCACTATTATAGATTGTAGCGGAGCAGAACCCGAAGTAATTCGAGAGGGAAAGGGAAGTATCGACTAGAGTAAATCATACATTGAATAAAAGAAAAGCCCCGTTTCGGAAATCCGAAACGGGGCTTTTTAACATGTTATTCTAAATAATTCTTAGAAGTGGAACATCATAACAACTCTACCACCGCTTAGGTTAGTGTTTAAACCAAAAGAAGTAGACTTAGTTCCGATATCTCTTGTATCGTTGTTAGTAGCAGTACCACCAGCAACATCAAAAGACTCAGCTTCTCCAAATCCTTGAGTGGAAAGAGCAGCAGTTAAACCGTACTCAAGTCCTAAGCTCATTTTTGGAGCGAAGAAGTACTCAACACCCATAAAACCTCTTGCAGCAAGAGTAAACTCAGTACCTTGTCTTACATCAGTGTCGTAAGTACCATCAGTTAATCCATCTCTATCAGCGTAATCAGCTTCAGATCTAGAAGTTCCGATTCCAGCTAAACCTTCAACTCCCCAGTAACCTTGAACACGAGTATTTCCTCTTCTAAACTCGTGACCAAATCCTACCATTAGGTCGAAGTTTCTGTTTGTAAACTCATCTGGATTTTCCGTGCTGCTTCTGTAATCTTCAGTTTTAGACGTATTTGCAGACAACATTACTGTAAAACGACAAGCCGAGTTTTCTGAATCGAAACGCTTTCCGAAGAAAGTAAATTGAGAAACTGGAGATGCCGCTCCGATTGTAGCAGAAGCGTCGTTGAACTTTAAAGAATTAAATAAAGGTACAGCGTCAAATCCAACAGCATAATCTAGAGATTGTGGAAGGATAGGCTCTCCCTTTTTTGAAACAAGACTTTGTCCCATTACAGCAACTGAAGTTAGAGCAATCGCTGCACTTAGTAATACTTTTTTCATTTTTATTCTAGTTTAGAATTTTGGTTGCCGACAAATTTACCTTTACAGATCAATTGTGCAAGCTTATCGGACATAAGCTATTAACAATCGATTTTTAACCCATAGCTCGATTTGGCAACATTGGCACAAATCTGAATTTCCCAAATCGCTCCTCTTTGTACTGATTATCAGCGATTTTGGTGATTCTAGTCATTTCCTGCACCCCCTCTTCCTTATCAATTGGGATTACCATTTTACCGTTAATCTCTAACTGATTTAAAAGGCTTTTTGGTACTTCTGGGGCACCACAGGTAACAATAATCCCTTTGTAAGGGCCATATCCCGAGATCCCCTTATACCCATCTCCATAAGTTAAGTAGGCGTCGTACTTTAATTTAGAAAGTAGTTTCTTGGTTTTTAAGAAAAGACTACGCTGGCGCTCAACTGAATATACCTTAATCCCCATTGCACAGAGAATAGCCGTTTGGTATCCAGAACCCGTTCCAACTTCCAATACCTTATCCCCCCTTTCCACCTCTAACAAAGTACTCTGAACCGCCACGGTATATGGATGAGAAATCGTTTGGCCCGCTCCAATGGGAAAGGCTTTGTTGGTGTAGGCAAACTTTAAAAAAGCCGTATCCAAAAAGAAATGGCGAGGAACATCGCCTACCGCATTTAATACGGTTTCGTTGTTAATTCCCATCTCCATTAATTCTTCAACCAGTCTTTTTCGCAATCCTTTGGTACGGTAGCTATCTTCCATTAAAAACTCATTAAAATAAGGATGTGGAAAATAAATAAAAAGATTGCCGCGCTTTGCCACATATCGCTGTAACTTTATCCACAAATTTATTAGCCATGCGGATTGGAGTCTTGGGTTGTGGACATTTGGGTAAAATTCATATTCAACAAATACTAGAGTTAAAACAGTGGGAATTGGTTGGTTTTTACGACCCCAACCCAGAAGTAGCCAAAATAGTATCAGATAAATTCGGAGTTAAAAATTTCTCCAACATCGATGAGCTTGTAGATGCTTGCGATGCCATTGATATTGTAACTCCTACCCTTTCGCATTACGACTGTGCCAAAAAAGCCATTCGTAAATCCAAGCACGTATTTATTGAAAAACCTATTACAAACACAGTTTCCGAAGCAAAAGAGCTAATTGAACTCGCCAAGGAAGCTGGAGTTAAAGTACAAGTGGGTCATGTGGAAAGGTTTAACCCCGCGTTTAGAGCTGTGGTGGATAAAATTACCGCTCCCAAATTTATAGAAACACATCGCCTAGCCGAGTTTAACCCCCGCGGTACAGATGTTAGTGTAGTGCTCGATTTAATGATTCACGACCTGGACATTATATTAAGCGTAGTGAAATCTACCGTACGTAGGGTTTCTGCAAGTGGTGTAGCTGTATTAAGCGACTCTCCAGATATTGCAAATGCGAGAATAGAATTCAATAATGGCTGCGTAGCCAATGTTACCGCCTCAAGAATTTCCTTGAAAAACATGCGCAAATCAAGATTCTTTCAACAAGATGCCTACATATCGGTGGATTTCCTGGAAAAGAAAGCTGAATCGGTTTCTATGAAGGATATTGATGAAAACACTTCGGAGTTCTCTATCACCCTGGATCCAGGTGGAAACAAAAAACCTAAAGAAATTCTTTTCGATCAACCAGATGTGGAACCAAGAAACGCTATCAGAGATGAATTAGATAGCTTTTTCGAAGCTATTGCATCCAACAAGCGTCCTGTTGTTTCCATAGAAGATGGCACCAATGCTTTAGAATTAGCTCATACCATTTTAGAAAAGATGGATGCTAACGCAAAGATTATAGCCAACCAAGAATAATATTTCCAACCCCAAATCGTTTACCACAGGTAAACGAGATTAGGAGCTATCCTAATTCTTAATAAATTTGCCCCCGTTTTAACAATGAGGCCCATATATTATATACTTCTAATTATACTGAGCAGCACCGCTTTGGTATCCTGTAAGCTTGATAAGGAAGAACCTATTCCTGGCTTTATTAGAATAGACACCCTACAAAACGACCTAAACTATAGCAGCCAAGGAACTAACCGGCACAATTTCACCGAAGCTTGGGTATACATAGATGGAGGGTTATTAGGGGTCTACGATTTACCTGCTCTGTTCCCTGTATTAGAAACAGGTACCCGGGATGTAATGATAAGACCCGGAATTAAAAGAGATGGTATTTCGGCATCTAGAGTAAATCATCCTCATTTCGAAAATTGGGAGGTTGTAAACACCGAAATCAGAATTGGAGATACCCTAGAATTAGTTCCTCAATTGCAGTTGAGATCGGGAATTAATGTTTGGTTTGAAGACTTTGAAGAAGCGGGAATGAAATTTGAAAACGCAGGAACCGCAGATACTTCACTTACGCCTACCACCGATTCCTCAATGGTTTATGAAGGTAATGGATCTGGCTACGCTTTCTTGGATGGGGATAACGACCGCTTTGCAATTTTCACCAAGGAGAACTTTAATTTTAGATACGGAACACCCGTATTCTTAGAGTTCGACTACAAAATTGAAGGCTTCCTTCAAATTTCAATTTTAGTTCATACACCTGGGCAGCCGGATGTGGGAAAACTAGCCCTTTTTGTAGGGCCAAAATACAACGATAAAAACCAATTGGTTTGGAATAAGATATACGTTAACCTTTCGGATGAAATATCGAGCGAGCCCAATGCCTCCTCCTTTGATATTAGAATTGAAGGCTTTCCAAACTTCGATCAAACCAACACTAGCTACCTAATAGATAACGTTAAAGTGCTCTATCCAAACTAGCATGAATAGAAGCTTACAAATTACCAAGTACGTTGTAGCCGATATTCTAGCTGCTGGTCTTGCGTGGACCCTTTTTTTCCTATACAGAAAAACTAAAATTGAAGGGGTTTCCATTGACCATATTTCTAGCCTCACCGTAGATAAAAACTTCTTATTGGCCCTGGGCATTATCCCTGTTTTTTGGGTAGGATTGTACGCTGTAGCGGGGATGTACAATAAAATCTATCGAAGGCACCGTTTAAAAGAACTTTCACAGGTATTATGGTACAGTTTAATTGGGGTAACGATTTTGTTCTTCGTTTTTATTCTCGATGACCAAATTCCCAATTATAAATCCTACTACAAGTCCTACTTTTTCCTCCTTACCGCCCATTTTATTTGTAGTTTTTTACTTCGTTTTATCCTTACCAACCGAACGGTTAAGAAAATATTCAGCCGACAAATTGGATTTAACACCCTGGTAATTGGTGGTGGAAAAATTGCGTGGGAAACGATACAGGAAATAGAATCTATTAAAAACTACCCTGGATATATCTTTAAAGGATACATTTCGGTTAATGGTAAAGACAGAGCGCTTACAGAAAAGGGCATGCAGCACTTGGGCGAACTCGATGCCCTAAGAAGCACAATCGATGCCCTAAACATCGAAGAAGTTTTAATTGCCATTGAATCCTCCGAACACAAGAATATTGGTAAGATTCTTACAAAACTTGAGGATATAGATATCAACATTAAAATCATTCCCGACATGTACGATATTATGGCGGGATCGGTTAAAATGACTAGCATTTTCGGGACGCCCCTTATTGAGGTAAACCCCGAAATAATGTCGAGTTGGGAGTTTGCAGTAAAGCGTACTTTTGATATTGTGGTATCTGCCATTGCACTTATCCTGCTTTCTCCACTTTATCTAGCCCTGGCCGTACTTATAAAACTATCCTCTAAAGGCCCAATATTTTTTACTCAGGAGCGCATTGGAATACATAAAAAGCCTTTTCGCATTATTAAATACCGCACCATGTATACCGATGCGGAGAAAAAAGGCCCGCAGTTATCCAGTAAATACGACCCGAGAATTACCCCCATTGGTCGCTTATTAAGAAGGACACGCTTGGATGAAATACCTCAATTTTGGAACGTTTTAAAAGGTGAAATGTCCATAGTGGGCCCGAGACCAGAGCGCCAGTTTTACATAGACAAAATAACAGAAAGAGCGCCCCACTTTATGCACCTCTTAAAGGTGAAACCAGGCATTACCTCTTGGGGACAGGTAAAATATGGCTACGCAGAAAACGTAGACCAAATGATACAACGTCTTAAATACGATTTGCTATACATAGAAAACATGTCCTTAGCTTTGGACATTAAGATCTTATTTTATACAGTATTAATCATCCTAAAAGGAGCAGGTAAATAAATCAGATAATTATGAAGAATATCTCAGTAATTGGAGCAGGAACCATGGGAAATGGAATTGCTCACGTTTTTGCACAATTTGGGTTTGATGTTACCCTTGTAGACATTTCTGCTGAAGCTTTAGATAGAGCTATTCAGCGAATTGAAAAGAACATGGATCGCCAGGTAAGCAAAGGAATTCTTAGCGAAGAGGACAAGGCTCAAGCTATAGGACGAATTGCAAAATCTCAGAGCATTGCCGAAGGGGTTTCTAATGCCGATTTAGTAGTTGAGGCAGCTACAGAGAATTTAGATCTTAAACTTAAGATCTTTAAGGATATCGATTTAAATGCTCCCGACCATGCTATTCTTGCATCCAATACCTCATCTATCTCTATTACAAAAATTGCCTCGGTAACTACCCGCCCAGAGCAGGTAATTGGAATGCACTTTATGAATCCAGTACCCGTAATGAAGCTGGTTGAAGTAATACGTGGATACGCCACTACAGATGCTGTTACTGAAACCATCTTTAAATTATCTAAAGATCTTAAGAAAGTACCGGTTGAAGTAAATGACTACCCAGGATTTGTAGCCAACCGTATTTTAATGCCAATGATCAACGAAGCTATTTACTCTCTTTACGAAGGAGTTGCTGGTGTTGAGGAAATAGATACGGTAATGAAACTTGGTATGGCTCACCCTATGGGTCCACTACAACTTGCCGATTTTATTGGTTTAGATGTTTGCAAAAGTATCCTTGAAGTTCTTCACGATGGATTCGGAAACCCGAAATACGCCCCTTGTCCGCTACTTGTGAATATGGTTACAGCCGGAAAATTAGGAGCAAAATCTGGAGAAGGATTCTACAAATATACACCTGGATCGAAAGAACTAGTAGTAGCGCCTAAGTTTTCAAAACAAATTTCGGTAAATAGTTAAAATCGAAATATTTTATTTGTTGAGGGGATATATTTAAGGACAACCGAGGATATATCCCCTCGTCTTTTTATTAAGTTTATAGCATGAAAAGACACCACCTCCTTTTTTACTTTACCACCTTGCTACTGCTTGTTTTTGCGTGTGGAAAAAGCAAGGACAACGTAATTAAGAATAATACCATCCCGGCTTATTCAGAAGTTCCTACCATAGCCATAGAAAATTACGTAAATCGTCTTTTTATAGATTTAGTTGGAAGGGAGCCCGCCGATACAGAATTAACCAAATACGTTAATTACTTAAAATCAAACGATTTAAACGGGGCCTCAAGAGACTCACTAATTCATTTTATACAAGTTGATAGTACTCCACGTGCACTAGGAAAATACAACGAGGCCTATTGCATATGGCTGTATGAAAAAGCTAAAAACCGTTTTTTCTTAGAATTGGGTAATGATGCAGACTTCAGGGCTGCAATCAATACAATAGTAAGCGAAGACGGTGCACAAGACACTCTTGACTCTGCTCTTTCTGGCTTTGCCCGTATTGAGATTCGAAAATTAGCACGAGTTCTAAACTCCAAAGATCGTTTCTGCAAAGGAGAAATTGGCATTAACCACATGATGGGTTACATGATAAACAATGCCAACTACGATGAAATCAACATGCAGAATGTAAATTTTGTACGCGCTTGCTTTAACGATTTGTTTTACCGGATTATTAACGATGACGTTTTAAATAACTACGCTCAAGCTCTTAATAAAAATGAAGTAGCCTATGTTTTTAGTAAACCATTTTCCAACAAGGATGAATTTGTAAATAATCTTATTCATAGTTGGGAATTTTACGATGGCCTAGCTACTTGGCTTTACCTCACCTATCTGCAGCGAAAGCCCAGCTCCGAAGAGAGTTTCCAGGTTATTGAAATGCTCAACGGCAACAGCAAGAAGAAAAATTTCCAAAAAATTCAACGTAAACTCATGATTACCGATGAGTATGCGCAATTTAAATACCTAGGTCAATGAGAAACGCGGTTCTGATATCCTTTTTTGTCGCTTCTTTAATTGCAATTTCCTGTAATAAAGACCGCGATTTATATGAAATTAATCCCGTAACTGCCCTCCCTAGTGGTGTTTACGAGGAGGATGGCTCCATTTTCGGTGGAAAGAAAAAATTGAAAACCTCAGATCAATATATAGGGGTTTTATACTCTAATGTTTTCAAAAGAGGGATAACTGTTCCCGAGCTTATTGAAGCACGCGACGCCATTTACTCTGTAGGCGATCAGCAACTGGCCTATGAAATTCTTGTAGCCAACTATTTGCAAAGACCAGACACGGAGCTGCCTACTGACGAATTCGTCCAAAATTATCCGGATAGCTTTCTCACGGAAGTGTACAACACCTATTTCGTTCGAGAGATTTCGGAAGTAGAACGTACATTTTTGGTGAATTACATCAAACAAAATAAGCCTGAGGTGGGCGCGAAAGAAGTTATTGCTGCTGTAGCCCTATCTAACGAATTTAAAATCTACTAAGATGAAGAGAAGATCCTTTATAAAGAAAACGGGACTTGCAGCGGGTGGAGCCATTGCCGTTCCCTATATCCTTCCTTCGGGTAGATTATTCGCTCAATCGGGAAGTAGAATGGCCGACCACGTAATTCTTGCCATGTATGGTGGTGGAATACGACAACAAGAATCGATTCTTCAGCGATATTTAGATGATTCTCAAGGACTTGCTATCCCAGGGAACATAATGATTAACCTTTTTAACGGAGAACAGCCCGAGGATAAAATTGTATATGGCGACGATGGATTTCTTCCTGGTGACACCCCTAAACCCATGGTTCTTAACGATACCGTGCAAAATATGGGAACTACCTTCAGAGAAATGCGCGCTACCGCCGCAGGGCATTACAATGGTTTTATAACCATGTTGCTTGGAAATACCAATTTCTCTCAAGCCTTAAGAGAACGTCCCCTATCTCCAACCATTTTTGAATACCTAAGAAGACATGCTGGTGAAAAAGCCTCTAAAGTTTGGTTTGTAGGGGAATCTATTAGAAACTCCATTCCACTTATGAATGCCTCGTCGCATCGCGATTATGGTATAAGATATGGAGCCAATTTCTTTGCACCGCCTACCACATTCGGTACACCAGGGAAAAACACCTTTTCTCAAGAAAAGATTTTCCATCCAGAAGAAGAGATGTCGCACATCTATAAAATGAAATACTTTTTAGATGATTACTACAGAAACTTGGGAGGATTTATCCATGAATTGGGTAATGATGAGGATGAGAAATACCACATCAAGCAATTTATGCAGGAGCAATACGACCAAGAAAAAAGTCGTGACGTTATAAGTGCTACAAAAGCCATTCTGAGTGAATTTAAACCCACTTTACTGGCCTTTAATTTATCCTCAGGAGTAGACGCCTGTCATGGAAACTTTACACAATATTTAAGAGGAATTCACTCTGGAGATAATAAAGTTGCTCAAGTTTGGCAGCATGTTCAATCCATTCCAGAAATGGCTGGAAATACCATTATGATTATTTGTCCGGAGCACGGTAGAGATTTAAATCCCAACCCCGTATTCGACCAAAACGACTGGTATGGTTTCGATCACTCGGATGCCAACACCCGGAGGATTTTTGGCCAGATGATAGGGAAAGGAATTCCAGCTGGCTTGGAGGTTGGAGATGAAGCCAACCCCATTGGATTATCTGCGGATTGCTGCTTAACTATTGCAGACATTCTTGGAATTAAAAACGAGGTAAGAAACGTAGGACATGTAAGAGGAGACTCTCAGTCCTTATTAGACCGCATCTAATGAGAAAATTACTTTTTGCCGCCATACCGCTGTTTGCATTTTTAGCCTGTAAAAAGGATAAAAACCCTTTTGACGAAGCCCCTTCGGAACCTAGTAGAGTTACTAATCCTGTTCCAGATGCAGATCCAAACAGCTTTATTGCCATACATACCAATATCTTAAAGCCAACTTGTGCCAATTCGGGGTGCCACGATGGTACTAATGTAAACGATCCAGCCTTCCCCCCTTTGGACTTCACCACTCTGGAAAGCTCCTACAGTTCCCTAATTAAAGGACCGGTAAGGAAGAATAATGAATTCAATACGTTTACCTACATCGTAGACCCAGGTCGACCAGCTAATTCTGCCCTATTGGGACGCATTCTAGATGACAATCTTAATCCGGGTTCTCCCATGCCTTTAGAGGTAGACCCTGACTCGGATTGGCCGGTTAAAAGAGACCAATACATTCAAAACATTACCAACTGGATTGAAGCTGGTGCTCCAAATGTATTCGGCGTTCCTTATTCCGAGGGAAACGTTAAACCAAGCTTTGCAGGACTTTACGGGAGTACTCCAAGCGTACAAAAACTAGGAAGAGCTGGTGCCCAAACCGAAATACAAATTCCCTTTTCTGCAGATGAGGTTACTTTTTATTTTGCCTTTAAAGATGCCGAAACGGATCCTAAAAATTTCACCTACAATAAGGTTAAAATCTCTCTAGAAGTGGATGATTTTTCTGATGCAGAGGAATTTGATCTTCAAAAATTGGGGACTCCGATAATGGGAGAAGGAAGGACTCCTGGGTCAACCGTTGAGTATACTCATTCCTTTACCATTACGGATATCAAAACAAAATTCCAGGTAAACGAAATTTGGTATGTAAGAGCATATGTTCAAGATGAATTCGAAACTCCTACAGAAATTCCCAACAATGGGAACTCTCCTCAACTAATGGTTTACTACTCATTCGCTAGATTTAATGGATAAAAAGCTTCACTACATATTATCATTTGGCCTTTTTTTAAGCCTTGCAATTAGCTCTTGTAAAAAAGAGGATGAGGCTGGAAGCGCCCCTGAAATCGCGCTTCAGGGCATGACCAAAACAACCGTAGAGGAATTCAAAGACTCCGTTTTTGCAGTCATCGAATATTATGATGAACAGGGAGACATTGGCGATGAAAACCCGGATGTAAATAGCCTAGAAATGTGGGATGAACGCTATGAAAACCCAGAGCAATACAGGCTACCACCAGTAACCCCCAACGGAGAAAAACTACGTGTTCGCGGCACCATTAGAGTATATATCCCAACCCTTATTAGAAGAAGTACCGAGGAAGACCAAGAACAGACCTATTTACATTTTAGATTAAAAGATAGAGCCGGAAACTGGAGCAATACAGTGAGGTCTCCATTAATGACTATTACCCCGCGACAGAATTAATGAAGTTCGTTAAAAGCCTATTAAGTTGTCTTTTCTTATTTACCGCCGTGTTATTGTATGGTCAGCCTACATACAACATGGGGAACTTCACGGTTTCTGATTGTGAGGGAATTTTGCTGGATAGTGAAGTTGGAAATGCCGATAACCCAACTGGGTACGACCATAACGAAAATTACACCTTTACGATTTGTGTTCCAGGTGCCAGTAGTGTTACCATTACTTTTGAGCTTTTTGAGCTAGAAAAAGCATCCTCCGGTAATGTAAAACTCGATATTCTTAGTATTTATCAAGGTCCTGATAGAACGGGGCCACTTATTGGAGAATATACGGGTGACCAAAATCCAGGAACCATTACCATTACTGGAGAATGTGTAACCATCCATTTTGTTTCTGATGCCAGTGTAAATGCCGAAGGTTGGCGAATGCGTTGGGTTTTCGACCCGCCAGATCCGGTACCTCCTACCTTAGCACCGATTCCAAATGTCACCTGTGAAAGTACCTCGGTTACCCTACAATTCGATCGAGGAATCGTTTGTAACCAAATCAATACCCAAAACTTTAATTTATCTGGTCCCACGGGAAGCATAGCAAGCGTAACAGGCGTGGGTTGTTCCGCACCCGATGATACAACCAGTACAGTAATTGTGAATTTTGACCGACCCCTGGACGAATCGGGAAGATATACCGTAACCTGCGATGTCGTTTACTTCGATATGTGTGGTAGGCCCTTTCAATTTACCCTTTCGCAAACTTTCGATATTGTAGACTGTCCTCTAGATGTAGAAATTCTGGGAGACACCATTTTTTGCGAAGGTGATTGCGTAGATCTTTTCGCCGATGTTACTGGAGGAGACTTTAATAACTATCAATATACCTGGCAGCCCGCAGGCCCAAATAATGCTGTTAACCGCGTTTGCCCTACCGATAGCATAACTACATACATAGTAACGGTTACCGATGGAAACTCCATTCCAAGCTCGGACACTATTGTTATTACTCGTATACCTAGACCAACTATGCCCGCAAATTTTTCCATTTGCAGATTTGATGCCGATACATTTTTATCTGCCACCCCTACAGGCGGATTTTGGTCGGGACCAGGAATGAACGCCCAGGGAAGGTTTAGACCCCCAGCCGCTGGGGCTGGAACAAGAACGGTGGCCTACACAGCACCCAATGGTTGTCCAAATACCATGGACATTACCGTACACCCTATTCAAACGCCCTGGTTAGTTGCGGTATGTGTAAATACAGATTCTGTACTTATTAACGGTACTCCCGCAGGAGGAACATGGACAGGGGATCCTCAAATTACAAGCACAGGCTATTTTAGCTCAACAGCCGGTACTGGAGATTTTGTGGTTACCTACACCGAACCCAATTTTGGTTGTCAAAAAACAACAACGGTACGCGTTGTAGATAGTATTACTGTCCCAACACGAGACTCAATAATTGTGTGTGTAAACCAGGCTCCTTTCGATTTACAATTTGCTCCTGCTGGTGGTTATTGGCAAGGACCAGGAGTAAACTGGGGAGGAAGATTTAATCCCGGAAATGCAGGCCCTGGAAAACATGTTCTTTGGTATACGATTAATGGCTGTGTCGACACAACAACGGTTGAAGTTTTCGATATCAATGCCGGGGTCGACACCGTAATTTGCCCGTCGACCAACGCTTTTGCATTAACAGGAGGTAATCCAGCTAATGGAATTTGGTCTGGAACCGGTGTCACCGCAAACATAGATTCTTCGGTATTCACCTTTAACACCCCTCAGTTTGCAGGTAAAGACACCAATATCTTCATCTATTACACCCTTGGTGGATGTACCGATGCTCGCATTTTCTACCTACGAGAAACAAGAGTTGACAACAGTATAATATCGGTTTGTGATTACGACAGTATCGCCGTTATTCCTACAGCAAGTTTAAACCCCAGCCCAGCAAATGGAGTTTGGTTTGGAACGGATTTTTCAAATGACACCCTTGATATAAGAAACAAACCTACTGGAAGCTATTATGTGTATTACGAATTTCAGAATAACGGATGTTTAGATTCTGTGGAGGTGCAAATACGCCCTAAGCCTTCGGCCTCCACCCCTGCTGTTTACGACACCATTTGCCCAAGGGAAGTGGATTTTGACCTCACCGGAACACCCGCAGGAGGTGTTTGGAGAGGTATTGGTATTAAAGATCCTTCAGCGGGCACCTTTAGTCCTACCCAAATTGGGTTTAGCGGAGTTTTTGAATCCATTTACTCCCTGGGGGGCTGTGAGGACACAACACGGGTTGTAGTTAGGGTACCTGTCCTTAATATTTCTGGATTAGCCCCGGTTTATTGTTTTGAACAAGGGCGGGTGGTTAATTTAATTGGAACGCCCTCTCCAGGAACTTTCTACGGACCTGGGGTTAATCCAAGCAACAACACCTTTGAACCCGGTGTAGCCGGAAGTGGAGACCATTACATTAAATATGTATATGGATCGGGAGCTTGTGAGTATGTAGATTCTACTCTGGTTACTGTAGAGCCCCCTATCCAAATAGATTCTTTGGTTTATGCCGATAGTATTTGTTTCGGTGCTTCTACGTCAATTGAGGCCTTTGTTTCTGGAGGAAGAGGCCTTCAATCTACCTACAAACTAGACTGGGAGCCAACTGATTTTGGGGGAAGTTCTAGATTTAACATCAGAGTAACGCTCGAAGAAACTACTACCTACCGACTAATTGTAAGAGACAAAGCGTTAAACTACTGTTCTTACGCTGATACGGCTTACGCTACGATTACAGTAAATCCAAAAATAACATACGACGCCTACCCTGGCCCGACTGTTTGCTTTGGAGACACTAACACCATGGATTTATACGGAACCTCTGTTAATCCACTTTCGTTTACCTGGGCAAGAAGAAATCAAGATAGCGTTGCAACCGCCAATTTTAGAGGTCCAGCAGGCACATATGCCGTGCGGGTAAGAGACCTTGCTACAGGTTGCTATGTTGATTCGGTGCTATACCTACCTCAATACCCGTATTTAGAAGCTAATATCATCAAAGTTCCAAGTCAGGAATGTATTTCCATACTAGACCCTACCATCCACATTGTTAATGCAACGGTAGGGGCAACAGGAGGAAGTTGGGATATGGGAGACACATCGGGAGTTAAACCCTTTTTTGCTGGAGAAAACTTTTCGCATACCTATACCGATACGGGGGTTTATCAAATTAAACTCTATGTCTATAATGGTGGAGGATTATGTGTCGATTCTGCATCGGTTACTCAGTGCATTGAGAAAATTTCGAAAATCTTTCTCTCTAACACCTTTACTCCAAATGGAGATACCGATAATGATACATGGCCAACCGGAGGATATAATGAACATGGAAATTGGGTTCCCCTTGGCTACGACATTGTAGATTTTGAATACATGATTTTTGATCGTTGGGGAAGATTAGTCTTTAACTCAGAAGATACCCCTGGACCCTGGAATGGAAACTATCTAAACCGAACGGTAGACCCCGTAAAACCAGGTGTATACACCTACGTTGCTACGGTGCATTTTGATAAGTTCAACATTCAACAGATTACGGGAACGGTAACTCTGTTACGTTAAGCTAAATATCTAACTTGGAAATATCCAATTTAGTTTTTCTTTCGCGGGGGGCGACATAAATCTCTCCCCGTTCTATTCTTCTTACGATGTATTCCAACATTACATCGTCTCTATCTTTCTGAAATTCATCTTTCAGATTACTACCGAAAAGCTTGGCAACTCCTTGCCAAAGAAAGGCGCTAAACCCGCCTTTTAGGTTTTTGATAAGGTCGTAAGAGGTAACTCCTGTTTCGCGGTTTATCAGTTTGATCAAAATCCTACCTTGAGTAACGGTTAAATTCTTTAACTCATCCTCAAATTCGTCCTTTAAATCCTTCTCTACCTGCTTTAAAAACCTTTTGCGATCTCTTTTTCTATCAAAATGGTCGTAAATGGAATCGTATTCATTGATAATTTCCGAGGTTATCTTAGCGTAGGGATACACCTTTTTAACGTTGTATATCATTCTACCTAAATCGGTGTAAAACTCCTTTCGCTGCTGATCGCTTGGAATTTCCACCTCTCGTAAATCAACAGCCAAAATGGTATCACCCTGTTGAGACACTACTTTCTTTACCGCACGATTTTTACTGGGGGGGATATAATCTTTCTGCCCTTGAACACCAAGGACAGAAAGAATGAATATTGCGAACAACAGATTGCGTAACATATCCTAAAAACGTATGAATTTAGAATGGATTACACAATAAGCATTCCAAAATTTTAACGCTTTAATTTCCAAGTACTTACTCCCTCTCCTTTTGCAAGGTGGGCTCCTTCTTTTACTTTGGTTTTTTGATCCTCGAAAATGATTGGTGCCAACATGGACGCAACGGCCATTTCATCTTCGTTGTTTGCTTTAAGCACGTCTGGTGTAAAATGATGCTTTACAAAGTTGGTATCGAAATTTCCACTCCTAAATGCTTCGTGCTTTAAGGTGAAAGAGCAGAAAGGTAAAGTAGTTTCAATACCGGTAATTCTGTAGGCTTCAATAGCTCTTAACATTCTCGCAATGGCTTCGTCTCTTGTGTTTGCATGCACAATTAACTTGGCTATCATTGGATCGTAGTGAATAGGAATTTCCATTCCTTCCTCAAAACCATCATCTACACGAATTCCAGGTCCTTTCGGTATTCTGTAGGTTTCTAACTTACCTATATCTGGAAGGAAATTATTGGCTGGATCTTCGGCATAAACACGAACCTCGATCGAATGACCTTGAATACTTAGGTCTTCCTGAGAAAAAGACAATTTCTCGCCTCTTGCCACCTTAATTTGCTCTTGAACCAAGTCTACCCCAGTAATCATCTCTGTAACTGGGTGCTCAACCTGCAGACGGGTGTTCATTTCTAGGAAATAGAAATTCAGTTTTTCATCTACCAAGAACTCTACCGTTCCCGCTCCAATATAGTCACAAGCTTTAGCCACTTTTACTGCAGCCTCACCCATTTGCTTTCTTAATTCTGGGGTCAACACTGCACTGGGTGCTTCTTCTATAACTTTTTGGTGTCTTCTTTGAACCGAACATTCGCGCTCAAATAAGTACACACAATTTCCGTGCGTGTCGGCCAGCACCTGAATTTCGATGTGGCGTGGACTACCCACGAATTTCTCAATAAAGACTGCTCCGTCACCAAAGGCAGACTCAGCCTCACTAATTGCGCGTTCCATTCCGCTCTTCACCTCATCAACGGACTCAACAATACGCATTCCTTTTCCCCCCCCACCGGCAGAGGCTTTAACTAAAATGGGAAATCCAATTTCCTTGGCAATTTCTATTGCCTTATCCACGTCAGAAATGGCACCGTCCGAACCGGGAACTAATGGGATATTGTAATTCTTTACGGCATCTTTTGCAGCTAATTTACTTCCCATTACTTCCATAGACTTGGATTTAGGTCCAATGAAAGTAATTCCAGCTTCGGCTACTTTATCAGCGAAAACAGCATTCTCAGAAAGGAAACCATAGCCTGGGTGAATTCCGTCAACACCAGCTTTTTGAGCTACCTCTATAATCTTATCTATGTTTAAGTACGAATGTTTCGAGGGACTAGGACCAATATGGTAGGCCTCATCGGCAAAACGCACAAAAGGGGCATTTCTATCTGCATCAGAAAATACAGCTACCGTTTTAATATCCATATCCTTTGCACTACGCATAACTCTTAGTGCTATTTCTCCTCTATTTGCAACAAGTATTTTTTTCATGATCGTGTTTCTCGGAGGGCTAAAATAATAATTGTAATGAAGCCTTGAAGTTAAAGCTTACAAAGGCGGTTTAATTGGCTATATTTGCCCACTTAAATCTACAGGAACAGTTATGATTAAGGTTACCCTACCAGATGGTTCGGTTAGAGAATACGAAAGTGGCGTTACTGGATTAGACGTTGCTAAATCTATCAGTGAAGGACTGGCACGCAATGTATTAGCTGCTGAAATTAACGGTGAAGTTTGGGATGCAACCCGCCCAATAACCGAAGATGTAGACTTAAAACTACTCACTTGGAAGGATGATGGAGGGAAATATGCGTTTTGGCATTCCTCAGCCCACCTTATGGCCGAGGCTATTCAATTTTACTTTCCAGACGTGAAATTTGCTATCGGACCTCCTATTGAAAATGGATTTTATTACGATATAGACCTTGGTGAATACAAACTTTCTGAAAAAGATCTGGAGAAAATAGAACAGAAAATGTTGGAATTGGCTAAACAAGCCAATGCATTCATCAGAAAGGAAGTTCCAAAAGCTGAGGCCATTGAATACTTTAAAAAAGAAGGGGATCCGTATAAGTTAGAGTTAATCGAAGACCTCGAAGACGGAACCATTACCTTCTACGAACAAGGAAACTTTACTGACCTTTGTCGTGGACCTCATATTCCTGGAACACAACATATTAAAGCAGTAAAACTTCTTAATATCGCCGGCGCATACTGGCGTGGAGACGAAAAAAATAAGCAGCTAACTCGTGTATACGGAGTTACCTTCCCTAAAAAGAGTGAATTAAAAGAACATTTACACTTACTAGAAGAGGCTAAAAAGCGCGACCACAGAAAATTAGGGAAAGAATTAGACCTATTTACCTTTTCTGAAAAGGTTGGACAGGGTTTACCACTTTGGTTACCAAAAGGAGCTGAGCTAAGAGATCGATTAACTGATTTCATGAAAAATGCCCAGCGCAAAACGGGTTACCAGGGTGTTATTACCCCGCATATTGGTCATAAGGACCTTTACGTTTGTTCGGGACACTACGAAAAGTATGGTGCAGATTCTTTCCAACCTATCAACACTCCAAACGAAGGGGAAGAGTTCTTGTTAAAACCAATGAACTGCCCTCACCACTGCGAAATATTTGCCAGCAGACCGAGGTCGTACAAAGATTTGCCATTAAGACTTGCCGAGTTTGGAACGGTTTATCGTTACGAACAAAGTGGAGAGCTCCACGGATTAACCCGAGTTAGAGGATTTACCCAAGACGATGCCCATATTTTCTGTACACAAGATCAGGTAAAAGACGAGTTTAAGAAGGTGATTGACCTTGTAATGCACGTATTTAAAAGCCTTGGTTTCGAAGACTATACGGCTCAAATATCCTTAAGACACCAAACCGACAGAGAAAAGTACATTGGATCTGAAGAGAATTGGGAAAAAGCAGAGCAGGCAATTATAGAATCGGCTCAGGAAAAAGGATTAAACACCGTTGTAGAATACGATGAGGCGGCTTTCTACGGACCTAAACTAGACTTTATGGTTAAGGATGCGTTAGGAAGAAAGTGGCAATTGGGAACTATTCAGGTGGATTATAGCTTACCAGAGCGATTTGAATTGGAGTATGTTGGAAGCGACAACCAAAAGCACCGCCCGGTAATGATTCACCGTGCACCTTTTGGATCCTTAGAAAGATTTGTTGCGATTTTAATTGAGCATACGGAGGGGAAATTCCCATTATGGTTGGCTCCAGAACAGGCAATTATCCTTCCAATTAGCGAAAAAGTGAACGCTTACGCCGAGGAAGTTTCATTATTGTTAAATAATTCCGAAATTCGCGCCCAAATAGATTTACGCAACGAGAAGATTGGTAAGAAAATTAGGGATGCAGAAATCAGTCGTATTCCTTTTATGATTATCGTTGGGGAAAAAGAAGCAGAAAACCGTGTAATTTCGGTGCGCCAAAAAGGCGAAGGCGACTTAGGAACCATGAAAGTTGAAGACTTTGTTGCAAAAATTGAAGCAGAAGTAAAAGAAATAACGAGTTATAAAGCATAGAACATTAACCCAAAAAACACAATTTGAGGCCAAGAAGAAAACCATTTACTCCCCAGAAAAAGAGTAATCCACACAGAATTAACGAAGACATTCGCGTACCTAAAGTTAGACTTGTAGGAGATAACGTAGAAGTAGGTGTATACTCAGCTGAGGAGGCCAGAAAAATTGCTGAAGGACTAGAACTAGACCTTGTAGAGATCTCTCCTAATGCCGATCCGCCGGTATGTAAAGCGATAGATTACAAGAAGTTCTTGTACGAACAAAAGCGTAAGCAAAAAGAGCTTAAGCAAAAGCAAACTAAAGTTACTGTTAAGGAAATTAGATTCGGACCTAACACCGATGACCACGATTTTAACTTTAAGCTTAATCACGCTAGAAAGTTCTTGGAGGAAGGTTCTAAAGTAAAAGCATACGTATTCTTTAAAGGTAGAACCATTGTTTTTAAGGAACGTGGAGAAATTTTGCTTTTAAAGTTTGCCCAAGCATTAGAAGAAGTAGCAACGGTAGAAAGTATGCCGAAGCTTGAAGGTAAGCGGATGATAATGATGTTTACCCCAAAGACTAAGAAATAATTAACCGACTTATAGTAGCGAAGCATAAAATTGTGAATTATGCCAAAAATGAAAACCAACTCTAGTGCCAAGAAGCGTTTTAGCTTCACAGGTTCTGGAAAACTAAAAAGAAAGCACGCTTTCAAAAGCCACATCCTAACCAAAAAAGAAACTAAGCAAAAACGTCACTTAACTGCGACTGGTTTAGTTCATAAGGCGGATGAAACTAACGTTAAATTAATGCTTAGAGTTAAGTAAGCATTACAAGGTAAAAGTTAACAACCCGAGCTGATGTATTAAGCGCGAAAGCCGCGTTAGCTCAAAACAATTAAAGAAATGCCAAGATCAGTAAATCACGTAGCGTCGAAGGCGCGCAGAAAAAAAATCTTAAAGCAGGCTAAAGGATTCTTCGGAAGAAGAAAAAACGTTTGGACTGTATCTAAGAACGCCGTTGAAAAGAGTATGTTATATGCATACACTGGGCGTAAACAAAAGAAAAGAAACTTCAGAAGCTTATGGATTCAGCGTATTAACGCTGGAGCTCGTGAGCACGGATTATCTTATTCACAATTTATGGGGCTTTGCAAAAAGCAGGGTATCGATTTAAACCGTAAAGTTCTTGCTGATCTAGCAATGAACCACCCAGAAGCTTTTAAAGCAATTGTTGAAAAAGCAAAAGCCTAATTATTAATCGCAACGCTACTATTTGAGAGCCCCACCGTTAAGGTGGGGCTTTTTTGTTTTCATGCATTTGAAAGGTGATACCCCCCCTTTATTTCAAATCAAACAAGTTTACCCTTTAACTAGTATACCAGTTCACCGATAAACCCAAATCTAAAATCGGGAAACGCTATTCAGTAATCCACAACCACTAACCATTGACCACTGACTATCTACCATTGCCCCTTAACCCTTAACCCTTAACTCCTAACTCCCTATTCTACAAGCAATTTCGAAGTAGCTCTAGCTCCATTTTTGGTTTGTAATTGAAGGATATAGCTTCCCGGTGACAATCCAGAGACATTTATTTTCTGAACGCTAGACTGCACATCAAACCTTCCTTGCTGACTCACCTTTCCATCCACAGATATAATTTGATACGATAGAAGTCTCTTTTCTGCCTTTATGTTCACCATATCTGAAACCGGATTAGGATAAATAGCCAACATAAAATCTTTTTGATTTTCTAGGACTTTCGTGGGGCTTAATTGGTACCGGTAAACACCGTTTCCTTCTGTACCCACATAAAGCGTATTGCCATGTTTTTTTAACAGGGTAACCTTTGCTCCAATTGGTAGATTTTGAAAGTCATAGGTGTACCAATTTTCCAAATCAAAACTAAAGAAGTCTTCATCATTTTCATGATAAAACCATAAACCATTGCTATACTCCAATTCTTTCGGGTCGAAGTCTTTAGGAATGGACTTGTAAAACTCAAAAGCTCCCGCTTGGAAATTAAATTTCTCCACGATGGTTGCAACTGGGGTTGATGGATCTTTTCGGTAATAAATTAAAAGCACATCCCCCTCATCGGTTTGCACAAACTCACGGAAATAATCCCAGTCTGACCCCAGATTATTACGGGAATACTCAAGATCTGTCCAAGTATCTAAAGCAGACTTATATCTAATTGACCAATAAGTCTTATTTACAAAGGGATTCGCAGAAGAATAATCGATATCATAAACCAGCAAAAATTCGTAACCGTTTACCCGAGCTACAAGATCTACCATTCTGGTGGTATCCTCTCCCCAAGGTTCTGTTGAGAAAGAATTAGTATTGAAATCATAAACCCAATATTCAAAGGGATTAAAATATCCATAATCCCTGTAGTTCAATGCTCCATCTCCCGCACCTAAAAAATTGAAATATTTAGAATAATTTATCTCTGGATTTTGCCTCCTTCTCCATACCCCCTCTGGCATTTTAGAAAAAATGTTGACGAAATAATCCCTTAAAAACCATGAATGGAATTCCCTGTCAATACGATACGCCCAAATGTCATCTCCAGAATTTTTCAAATTGGATACCCTTTCATTCTCATCCAGTGTTGGAGTGGGTATGCTATCTCCATTATTGAGATTTCTACCCATGATTTTACCATTGTGAAGAATATAAAAATCATTATTCTGGATTGCCATCCCGTCAACATCACCGTTAAAAATGTTGGCCCCTTTTCTTTGTGTTGGACCAACAAGAACTGAATTTCCACTCATTAATTGATCCTTTGCACAATACAGGAATTCGCCGTTATTCAACCCTAAAATCTTATAATATTTAGGAGGAACAACCTGTTCATGTGGACCGGTTTCTACCCAAGTTTGCTGACCAAGGATATTATGTTGTTTATAAAGTTTAGCCGTTTTTACCCAGCCATTTAAACCATCTTTTCCATGGACAAATATGTCGCCCTGGAAACGAAATAGTTCCGTACCTGCAAATTCCTCTCCGCCTGGCCGTATGGTATCTACCTCACCATATTTATAGTGGAAAAAATTCTGGGTATAATCATCACTTAAAAAATAAAAGTCCAGCGTATTTCTACCGGCAACATCTTGAATATCATCCAATGTTGATAATCTAAATAACAACTCAAGAGAATCATTTTTATAACTAAATACGCTATACTCATCTATTAATATCAACCCGTCTGGAAATGGGTGAAAAATGTCAGTTCCTGCATTGAAATGGGCTGTATATTCAAAAGCATTATATAAGGTGTTATAGCTAAAATCTGGCCTAAATATCTCTGCCCTATAAAATCTCTGATTAGAACTATTGATTTCGGCTGCTGCTATGTACAATTGTCCGTTCCATTCCACAAAGTCAAACACTTCGTAATTTTGAAAATATGGACTCCAATAATCTTTATTACGTTTAAACAATACCCCGGAATCAGTAAGCAAGAAAAGCCCATGGGAAGTGTGCCAAATGTCCTTTATTGAATTGGTGGTTCTGTAATCATCAGTCCCTAATAATTGAAGTCCGTCGTTAATCAATTCCCAAGAATCTCCATTATTATCACTGAAGTACACTCCGCCCCCAGTCGCAGCCCAGAGGTCTCCAGAATCATCTTTTACAACCTCTCTTACATCCAGGAACTGCAATTCATTTACGCGCTGCAATTCAAAAGGCTGACCGTATACATTGTTGATGGAAAATAATATCGTAAGAATGAAAAATAATCGATTCATAATATAAAAGTATGCGCAGCAAGATACATATTTCAAAAAAATCCAGACTAATTAGTAAGCTTCGCTAACAGGCTAATTTATCAATGTAAAAGTGAACCAATGTAACAATGTGCTCGGCCCAGCTACAATCCCTAAGCCATTCACTATTGACTATTAACCATTGACCATTAACTATTGATCATTAACCACTGACCATTAACCACTGACTATTAACCATTGACTATTAACCACTGACCATTAACCACTGACCATTAACCATTGACCATTAACCACTGACCATTAACCACTGACCATTAACCATTGCCCCTTAACTCCTAACTCCTCCCCCTTCCTCCTCGCTAAATGAACAAAATTTGATTCCTTTGCATTTTTAAATCAATAGCTGATTTTTGCAGCCCTTTACGCGGTTTCACTATACAAAAAAGACCATCGATGAATATGCATACCAAACTCCTGGATTTTCTCAAGAAAGTAATTGCTAACTGTCCAAAAGACTGGGTAAATCTTACTACCCACAGACTGGATATCTACAACGAAAGTCTAGCTAAGACTGAATTTATCTTGGAGTTTGAAAAATTGTTTGAATCTGGCCAGGTGAGCAAGGAAATCCTAGCCGAATTACCCACAGCATACGATTATATCCGTTTGGGACATCCTCTCTCCTCCGTTCTAGAGTGGACCATCGCCAAACTCAACAACATAGCACCCGATCAGGTAATTACCTTCTCATCCAGAACTACCCCTCTATTGGCTGTGCTAAGAAAAAATCAAAGAGATAAAAAGGCCACAAGAGTTATTTATACTGGAGATTTACCAAGTGACTTCGACGCCGAGCTATTAAAGTCGGTTTACGGATACAATTTTTCTCTGCATTCATCTCAGGAAGAGCTGTCTAAAGCTTTTGATGGAAGCACCGTAATCTATACCAAAAAGGAGGATATTAACGCCTTTGATCTCGCTGAGAACATCGATTTCATCATCAACATTCATCAAGAACTTGGAAGCATTTTGGTAGTCAACAACCAGAATACAGAATATATTCCTGCGATTCAGCATGTGCGTAGACGCGAAACCATCGCAATGACTCCAATTAATTGTTTCTACGCATTGGAGCACCTGCTTGGAAAGGAGATTCCACTTGCCGATAAAAACCAAGTTGCGGAAAGCAAAACCAAGGTTCTTTCCACCATTGCCAAAATTACCGGATCAAAAACAGATGCCATTCTAGGATCTAGCGGCTTGTCAATACAGTACGCCATAATGATGGGGCTTATAGACAATGCCCAGCGCATGCACCCGAATAAGAAGGTGAAAATTGTCGTACCACCGAACTGTTACGGCGGAACCAACGACCAGGCAAGGCGTGTTGCCGCCTGCTTAAATCATGTAGACATCATGGATTTACCCGTTGATGGAGATAACAATATGGTGGATAGTACTAACCAGGTACTTGATCAAGTAGCTAAGGAGGATGCCGTTGCGCTTATTATCGCCGAAATACCAACCAATCCACGTGTAGAGGTCCCCAACCTAGATGATTTAAAGGCTGTACTTTCCAAACAAAGATCTACCCCGAGTGGTGAAATGGCCGTAGAACCCGTATTTATCTTGGACCAGACCTTTTGTCCTAACGTAAGGTTTGTGAGTGAGGACGGGATTTTATCTGCCGTAAAAACCATTTCATATGTGAGTGGATCTAAATTTCCTAGCGGTGGGAAATGTACGGCAGGATATTGTGTGGCAAACGACAAAGCAGCCGAATTAATGCCCGATATAGCCAAGCACATTAAGCTATGTGATAACGAGGCCACAGACCTCCAAATGCAAATACTGGCAGAACAAATGCCGAGTATGGTGCAGCGCATTGCCGATGCCTACAATAACACCAGAACCTTTGTAAATTTTATTGAAGAAACACTACCTCAGGCTAAAATTAATTTTGTCTCAGAAGAACTTGCAGCACAGGGCTTCACCCCTTCTGTCTTTTCTTTGGATTTACCAACCAAGGGAAATACCCCAGAAGAAAGAGAAATGTACAAGCGCGACCTAAACAATAAACTCATCACCCTGATGATTACGCAAATTCCAAACGAAAGTAAGTACTGCGTAAGCTACGGTCAGCTAAAAGGTTGTTATTGGACCATCCCAGCAACCAGTACCCAGGGAACTACCAAGGAGTCGGATAAAGACTACATCGCTCGCGTTTCGGTATCCCCAAATCTGGATTTAGATAAACACAAAGCAGTATTTAAAGAGTTTGTAGAGCAACACATTGGGTAATTAAATGGAACAATTTATCAATGTGAAAATGAAGCAATGAATTGGTAACCCAATTCAGAGAACCACTTCATCCATTTATCCTTTAATCCATTCATCTATTCACCATTGACCATTGACCATTGACCACTGACAATTCCACCCTTAACCCTTTAACTCATCAACCCTATAACCCTTCAACCCAGTTATCCTAAAATGCTTAACCTAAAGGACTACCACTTTACGCTGCCAGATAGTCGAATTGCGAAGCATCCACCAAAAGAGCGTGGAAATTCTAAATTACTGAGCTATAACAAGGGCATAATAGAACACTTAGCGTTTAGAGATTTAGTTGGGCAAATATCTTCTGACGCCACATTATTTTTTAACGATACCAAGGTAATTCCGGCACGCATTTTCTTAAGAAAACCCACAGGTGCCCTAATCGAAATATTTCTTCTGGAGCCATTAAAACCCTCCAAGGCACACGAGGAAGTAATGAGTACTACCAACACCTGTACTTGGAAATGTTTAATTGGAAATGCAAAAAAATGGGCCTTAAACACCAGTTTAAAGCACGAAAGCATAAATTTTACCAGCACGCGAACAGGAGATAACGAAGTTACATTTACTTGGGAAGGCTGTACGTTTAGTGAAATCCTAACCGAAATTGGAAAAATACCCCTCCCTCCTTATATCCAAAGAGAGGTAGAGGAAAACGACAAAAATCGATACCAGACCGTTTACTCCAAAATAGATGGCGCCGTTGCGGCTCCCACCGCTGGGCTTCATTTTACCGAAGAAATTCTAGAGGAATTAAAAGGGAAAGGCGTTAAAATAGAATACCTAACGCTGCACGTTTCGGCGGGAACTTTCCAACCCATAAAAACGGATGACATATCGGAGCATCCTATGCATAACGAGCAGGTTCTGATTTCTAAAAGCAGCATAGAAAATTTGCTGAATTCGAAGCAAATAATTGCTGTTGGAACCACTTCTATGCGTACCCTAGAAAGTTTGTACTGGTTTGGGGTAAAACTCCATAATGGGGAAAATGATTTTTTCATTAAAAAGGACGATCCATATCGTTTAAAACCCATATATAAAGAAGAGGCAATCAACAAGGTGTTAGCCTACATGGAAGAAAAGCAAATTGAGAAATTGACTGGGCAGACCGAAATCTTTCTATATCCAGGTTACAACTTTCACATTTGCGATGGATTGGTCACCAATTTCCACATGCCAGGCTCCACCCTCATTTTATTAGTAGCAGCCTTCATTGGAGAAGATTGGCGCAAGGTTTATCAAGAAGCCCTAGACCACGATTACCGTATGTTAAGCTATGGGGATAGCTCGCTTTTATTGCCTGGGTAGGGTTGTTTTTTGGTTAGTGGTTAGTAGTTAGTGGTTAATAGTCAGTAGTTGAGTGGTTTGGATTTCTCTAATCGGTTCTGTTCACTAAAGTGTGTCATTGGGTTTATTTTAGACCTAATCTCTCCCCATCCCTCTTCAACCCTTTAACCTTTAACCCTTATCCCCAACCACTTACAACTCAACCATTGACTATTAACCATTGTCTATTGACCATTGACCATTGACTATTGACCATTGACTATTCAACACTTCATCCATTCATCCATTCATCAAATCATCTAAATTCCGTAACTAACTTCCAGCTGCGACCTAACTCCTAGGTGCTAAAATATTTTACATACATTTGCCCTGTCCAAACGTGGACAACTATAATTTGAAATAATTGCTTATCAAGAAAGGTGGAGGGAACGGCCCTATGAAACCTTAGCAACCATCCTACGGGAAAAGGTGCTAATTCCTACTCTAAACCACGGTTTAGGGAAAGATAAGTCAGAAGATATCCGAGACCTCTTTTGACTGCAAGTTGAAAGAGGTTTTTTTATCTCCATCTCTTGATAAGCCCAAAAACGAACAAGAATGGAGATTAACATCGTAAAATCTACGGAGGGTGAATTTACCTTCCACGCTCAAAACGAAAACAGTACAATTACCCTTTGCGCCGGAGAAGAATTGTCTCCCGGAGTAGCAGCTTTTCGCCCCATGCAACTGGTTCTTGTTTCCCTGGGTTCATGCATGCTTATCGATGTACTTAACATCCTGCAAAAGCAAAAAATAATTCCCGAAGATTACGACGTACAAGTAACCGGTACCCGAGCACATGCTGTACCAAAAGTTTTTAAAAACATTACTATTCACTACAAGCTAAAAGGCAATATCCCTCCTAGAAAGGTAGAGCGTGCTATAGGGCTTAGTAGAGATAAATACTGTTCCGTATACAAAATGCTGTACCCAACCGTAGAAATCTTCACAAAATTCTCTATCAATGAGTAAATTCGAAACCCTAGCCATACGGGAACAATTAGCGCAAACCCAGCATAAAGAGCACAGTGCTCCCATCTTCCTTACCTCCTCCTTTACTTTCGATTCGGCTGAGGAAGGCGCTGGACTTTTTGAAGGCTCCCTTCCCGGGAATCTCTACTCAAGATTTTCTAACCCCAATACCGATGAGCTTGTCAGAAAATTGTGCCTTTTGGAGCAAACGGAAGCAGGATTGACTACCGCATCTGGAATGGCTGCCGTGTATACCAGCATGGCGGCACTATTACAACAAGGAGATCACATTCTCTCCGCCTCGGCAATTTTTGGAAACTCCCACCATATTATTTCCAATATTTTACCCAAAGCGGGAATTACGCACACCTACTGTGTAATTAACGACAATAGTTCGTGGGAGAAGGCTTTACAGCCCAATACCAAGATGCTTTTCCTGGAAACTCCGTCTAACCCAACGCTGAAACTGGCAGACCTTGAATTTTTGGGTAAACTCTGTAAAAAACACGGACTGTTATTCGTGGTAGACAATTGTTTTGCTACCCCTTACCTTCAGCAACCATCAAAATTTGGAGCCGATCTTATTTTGCATTCAGCTACCAAGTACCTGGATGGTCAAGGACGCGTTTTAGGAGGCGCCATAGTGGGAAAAGCAGATCCTGTAAAAACATGCTACGATTTTATTCGCAGGACGGGTGCCTCGCTCTCCCCTTTTAATGCATGGGTTATATCCAAAAGTATAGAAACACTAGCATTAAGGATGGATAGACATTGCGATAATGCTTTAGCAATTGGAGAATATCTACAGTCGCATCCAAAAATTGCTAAGGTGATCTATCCTCACCTACCCAATTTTGAGCAATACGATTTAGCCAAAAAACAAATGAAAAAAGGAGGCGGTTTGGTTGGATGCGAAATTATCGGTGGACAAAAGGCTGGAGCAAAATTTTTAAATGCGCTTAACATGCATAGTCTCACCGCCAATTTGGGCGATAGCCGAAGCATAGCCACCCATCCAGCTTCTACCACCCACTCTAAATTATCGGCAGAGGAATTGAAGTCCGAAGGAATTAACGAAGGTTACATCCGCTTTTCTGTTGGATTGGAACATGTTGATGACATTATTGCTGACATAGACCAGGCCTTAAAAAGCATTTAAAATGAATATTTACAAATACCACAGTCCGTTTAAGTTGGAAAACGGACAACAACTAGACGAATTAAAATTGGCTTACCACACCTATGGAAAGCTGAATAAGGATAAAAGCAATGTTGTATGGGCTTTCCACGCTTTAACGGCAAACAGTGATGTGCTAGATTGGTGGAAAGGATTGTTTGGTGAAGACTACCTGTTTAACCCTCAAGATTACTTTATTATTTGCGTTAATAGCATTGGCTCACCATACGGTAGCTCCAGCCCAAAAGACCTTAGTTTTCCGCAGTTTACAGTAAGAGATTTAGCGAATGCTTATCAATTACTGGCCAAGCAGTTGGAAATTAATCATATTAACTGCCTAATAGGAGGTTCTTTTGGAGGATATCAGGCCCTTGAATTCGCCTACAGTTTTACTGGGAAGGTTGACAATCTAATTCTTGTTGCAACCTCGGCTCGCGAATCGGCTTGGGGAATTGCCATCCACGAAGCCCAACGGTTGGCCTTAATGGCAGATGGGAGTTTTGGTAAGGAATCAGGAGGATGGTCTGGAATGCGTGCTGCTAGATCTGCTGCTTTGCTTAGCTACCGCACCATAGATAAGTTTATAGAGACCCAAACCGACGAAGAGGAAAAAATCGACGCATTTAAGGCGGCCTCGTACGTTCAATACCAAGGAGACAAATTTGTAAAGCGCTTTAAGCCGCTCTCCTACTATTATCTTTCCAAGTGTTTGGATAGTCACAATATTGGAAGAGGACGCGGAGGTGAAATTCATGCTTTGTCAAAAATTGATATCCCCACATTGGTTATTGGCATTTCCTCGGATGGATTAATTCCTACTCGTTTGCAAAAAGCATTGGCAAAAAACCTTCCAAATGCAACCTATCACGAAATAGAATCGGATTATGGCCACGATGGGTTCCTAACCGAAACTAAAAAGCTTTCACTAGCAATATCCAATTTCATCGCTATTGATAAAACCCCAAATCACAGCGAGTGGAAGGTGCTAAAATTTGGAGGGAAATCGCTAGCCAATGGACAACCCATCCAAGAGGTTATTCAAATCT
The DNA here is from genome assembly GCF_007995015.1 of Luteibaculum oceani. Lineage (NCBI taxonomy): Bacteria > Pseudomonadati > Bacteroidota > Flavobacteriia > Flavobacteriales > Luteibaculaceae > Luteibaculum > Luteibaculum oceani. The sequence continues at coordinate 163,727 of NZ_VORB01000002.1, read as the reverse complement.
TAAAGGACGAGACCAAAAGCTCAAAGGATAGCATTGCAGTAGTTGTATCTGCTCGTGGAAGCAGCACAAATAATCTATTAGATCTGATAGAAAAAGCCAAAGCTGGGATTTCATTTAAGGAGGATTTAGATGCCTTTTTTGACTACCAAACGGCACCTGTAAAAATTGAACTCGCTAAGGAGAAAAAAGAGCTAAAACAATTGCTAGAGGCTATAGCTATCCTTGGTACCGCAGATGATTTCACTACCGACTTAGTACTTTCTTACGGAGAACTAATTGCAGCAAAAACCATTGCAACTCTTCTTAATTCCAGTGGTGTAAAAAGTACTCCTCTAGATGCCCGAGAACTAATATTTACCCATAAACTATACGATGATTTTGAGGTAAACCTAAGCAAAAGTAAAGCGGCAACCCTGGCAGTTTTTGAAAACATTAAACCCAATCACATTCCGGTAGTAACAGGCTTTATAGGAAGTAGCGAAACGGGAAAAACTATTACCCTTGGTCGTAACGGAAGCAACTATTCCGCTACGCTCATTGCCAGTTTCTTAAATGCCAAAGAAATTGTGAATTGGACCGATGTGGATGGTGTTTATAGTGCGAGTCCAAAATTTGTAGATACGGCAGTTAGAATTTCGCATATGAGTTATAGGCAAGCGAATGAGCTTGCAAACTTTGGGGCCAACGTACTCCATCCAAAAACCATCTTGCCGCTAATGCAAGCCAATATTCCCCTTAGAATTAAGAGTACGTTTAATCCTAAATCTGAGGGTACCCTAATTACGAAAAAGGGAAGTGAGAAAGGAATTAAGGCTGTTTCGAGCCTGGATGATGTTGCTTTAATTGCCATTGAGGGTGATGGTTTACTTGGAAATGTAGGTATAGACGGACGGATTTTTTCCGTTTTAACCCAAGCTAAAATCAGTGTACGCCTTATTTCACAAGCTTCCTCAGAACGCGGAATTGGGTTTGTGGTAAATCAAGATGCCGCTAACCTGGCAGAATCTCTTTTGAGGAAGGAGTTTAAACAGGAAATTGAACTGGGAAGTATTGCCAGCATTCGAACCAATAAGGATGTAGCCATTGTTGCCATTGTGGGTAGGCATAATTATTCGCTAGAAAAAGCCATCCATGGACTGCGCAGAAATAAGATCTGGATGCATTTGATAAGCAATAGTATTTCTGGGGAGCATATTTCCCTAGTAATAGATAGGGTGAATCTTGCTAAGGCCGTAAATGTGGTTCATAACCAGGTTTTTGGAGCGAGCAAAACGCTTAATGTTTTTGCGTTTGGAAAGGGAAATGTTGGAGGAAAATTAATCGATCAAATTATTGAAACCGATTCTGCCACCGAGAAAAAACGAAACTTAAAAATTAAGGTAATAGGCGTTGCAGATAGTAATAATTACATCTTTAATAAAGGTGGGATTTCCAAAAACTGGAGAGAACTATTAGGCATAAGTAAATTGGCAAATAGTGTAGACGACATTCTTCGCGACATAAAGGAATCGGGATTAGAGAATGTAGTTATTGCTGATAATACCTCGGCCCAGGAAATTTCAAGCCAGTACCCCAGATTTATCCGGGAAGGATATGATTTAGTGGCTTCCAATAAAAAATTCAACTCTGGTCCTATTCAAGATTATTTGGAACTGCGTAAGGATTTGCGGAGAGGTGGTCGTGCATTTTTATACGAAACCAATGTTGGTGCAGGTTTACCTATTATCGACACTTTACGGCAAATGCATAATTCTGCGGACCGCATTACGCGAATTCGAGGGGTATTCAGTGGTAGTTTAAGTTACATCTTCAATACCTTCTCTTCTCAAGAATTGCCATTCTACGATGTTCTTCTGGAAGCTAAGAATAAAGGTTTAACCGAACCTGATCCTCGAGAAGACTTATGTGGCCTGGATGTGGCTCGAAAATTAATCATCCTAGCCCGCGAAGTAGGACTAGAAGTTGAACTCGGTGAAGTGGAAGTCAAATCCCTAATTCCTCCTAAATTAAATAACCTTGAGAGTGCAGAGGCCTTTTTGGATGCGAAGGAGGAGTTAAATAATTATTTCGGCAACTTAAAATCTAACCTTAAAACGGGTGAGGTACTCCGTTACGTTGGAGATTTGGATGTTGAACGAAAGACATTGAAGGTAGATTTGGTAAAAGCGGCACCAGACTCGGCATTAGCGCAAGTAAAAAATGCTGATTCCCTTTTTGAAATCTACTCCGAAAGTTATGGAGCTTATCCTATTGTTGTACAAGGTGCTGGTGCTGGTGCAGCAGTAACTGCGAGAGGAGTTTATTCCGATATAATCCGAATAGGTGCTAAAATCTAAAAAGAACTACGCGGTGGATCCACTGGATTCACCGCGCTTTTTACTTATTTTCAGAATATCTGAATCGAAGGGTTAATTAAAGAGCAATTTACTTTGTCATCTTTATCCAACGCCCATAAGTAATAGATCTCCATATCCATTCAACAGGTCCGTAACGGAAATATTTAAGCCAGATGCTGGTAAACACTATTTGAAAAGCAAAAACTACAATTACAAATAGATAGTTCTCCCATAGTTGGTACTGTCCCATTTTACCTAATCCAGCACCGTAAAAATAAAAGACACTGATAACGCTCTGAAAAAAATAATTGCTTAAAGCAGCCTTTCCGATAGGTTTAAAAATATTAAGGAATTGATTATTAGGATTCCACCAAAGAGCTATCAAAGCCGCAATTCCACAAGCAAGCGGAATTACCGCAAATGCATAAGCCAAAGCATACCATACATCTGCAGGGCCTGGAATATTTAAACTTCCCAAATTTATTTGGATTAGGGTAAAAAGTATGCCAATAATACCTCCCCAAATTCCAATGCGCGTCAACAAAGATCTATTGCTAAGCAGATCGGCATCCAGTATTTTTCTTCCCGCCCAGATTCCTATTAAAAAGCAGGCTAATATTTTAAATAACCGCCCCTCCAATAAAATAGAACCCCATCTATAAAGAGGATTCACCACATTAATACCTAATAATTCCCTAGTATCTGCATTTTTCAAGACCTCAAGCATATTAATGATCTCAACGGGGTCGGTCATACCGGGAACCACAATTTCTAGGGTTGGATAATTTTTACCAATTAAAATAGCATCGGCGGGTTTAAAAAATTCATAGGGGTAATAAGCATTCAAAATGTTCATAGCAATGTAATGCAACACCGGTAAAAAAGTGAGAACCACTGCCCAGCGTAATAAATTGCTATTGCCAATTCTTTTGAAAGGAATTAGAAAAAATCCCATTATGGCGTATAGGTGTACAATATCCCCGTACCACAAGTACAGATGTAACAAGCCTAAAAACAGTAAACCCAACATCCTCTTACTGAAAAACCAGTTAAAATTAACCCCAACTTTTTCAGCGTTACGTTGCTGAATAACAAAGCCTATTCCGAATAAAATGGAGAAAATAGAATAGAATTTTCCATCTACAAAAATGGAGGTAAAAGTCTGTAAAACTGAATTCAATTGGGGATGAGAAAACGCTTGAACCTCCTCTGGACTAATAAAAAATAACCCTGAAAAGCTAACGATGTTGGCAATAAAAATGAAGAAAATTGCTATTCCCCTGAGTACATCGAGATAATGAATTCTACCTTGTTCAGGTATAGGTGAAATTGTAGTACTCATAACGACGGGGTGTATTTTAAACCATCAATGTACATAATCACCAAATAAGTTATACTATATACAGGTTTTTACTTTAGAGAGATCTAGTAAGAAGACAAATATTTTCGCATATCGATTAGGTCAATAGTTGAGTGGTCAGTTGTCAGTGGTTAGTAGTTAGTAGTCAGTGGTTAGTGGTTAGTGGTTGGGATTTTTCTGAGTACCTATGCTACCAGTAAACCAGTTCTCTAGTACACTAGTATACCAGTAAAACAAAAAACGATCAACGCTATTCAGGGTTGTACACTCCCAAACTATTGACCACTGACCATTGACCACTGACCACTCACCCCCAAAAAAAAAGCCATGATAACAATCTGCTACCATGGCTTTCCGGATTCGGGTTTTGCTGCGAAAGCGTCTTTGGGTTTTTATTCCACTATCTTAAATGTTGTCCTTCTGTTTTCTTCGTGTTGCTCGTCTGTACAATCTACTCCGTTTACACACTCGTTAAGTATTTGAGTTTCACCGTAACCTTGATAAGACAAGCGATTTTTGTTAACTCCTTTTAAAATTAAGAAATTCATTACAGATTTCGCTCTTCTTTGGGATAAAATCATGTTGTACTCATCTGATCCACGAGCATCACAGTGAGAACCAATTTCAACCTTAAACCCTTTATTCGCAAGTAAAAGGTTAGCCAGCTGAATTAACTCAACCTCTGCACTCTTTCTTATTTTAGCTGAATTAAAATCAAAATAGATATTGTTGATGGTATACTCAGTACCTACAGCTATTTTTCTCAGGTTGAACGGTAGTGTAGCCTCATAGCCATATTGCTTGGGAAGATCTTTTTTAATTAGCATGGTATCCGAAACCTGCAGGTGATCGTAACTTAAATCTTGAGCCTCTTGAAAATATCCTGGCACATTAGCTTTTACTTCATAGTTCTCACCCTGTTCTACGATGTAATAACTGTTGCCATATACATCTACATATTGCTGAGCTATATCAGCTGGATTACCCTTTTTAAATATGGTAAACTGGGCATTTGTAGTTCCTGTAATTGGCTCTCCATTATTATATCCCTTAACATTAACCAGGAAGACTGGAGGAAGAGGGTCTATATAATTAAAGCTATAGATGTCGTCTTTTCCTCTGCCCTCAATACGGTTCGATGAAATGAATCCCTTTTTCCCTTCGGATCCAGGAGTTTGGAAGAAAGCAAAATCATCCTGTGGGCTATTAAAGGGTACCTGTAGGTTTTCTGGAGCAGACCATTCCCCCGCAATTTTTAGAGACTTATAAATATCCAAGCCTCCCATTCCCATCAATCCAGCAGATGAGAAATACAGGTAACCATTGCTAAATACCGGGTAAAATTCATCCTCTCTGGTATTAATTTTCATTCCCAGATTCTCTGGCCTCTGCCACAATCCGTCCTTTTTTTGACTCACATAAATATCAAAACCTCCCATTCCTCCTGGGATGTCACTTATAAAGTATAAGCTTTTCCCATCTTTGGTTAAAAATGGATGCCCAGTACTAAATGCCTCATTATTAAATGGAAATGGAATTGGGTTAGACCACTGGTTATCTACCTTAACGCTATAATAAATCTCAAGCTGGTTTAGTTTTTCCTTGCTTAATCTCTCCTTAGAAATAGGTGTTCTGGTGTAGAATACCGTATCGTAGTTGGCAGAGAAACTTGGAGTAGCAACGTGGTAAGGAAAGTTTTCTCCTACCCTATACTGGTACATCTGATCTGCCTTATTGATATCGTTTAAGCGCACCGCCAACATTTCAAAATAGGGATCCTTATTCTCATTAGCTAGTAAGAAATCTTCTGTTACCCTACCTGGTCGGTTAGTACTTAAAAGATAAATAGTTTCTCCATTTTCTTTTGCCTGCTGCATACCAAACTCGGAATATGGCGAATTGATATCGTCTCTATTCGCCAGTTCATAGTCTAATGGTTCCTCCATCCATTTCGCAGCCATGTTACATCCTTTAATTTGGAGATTGGCATACAAAGAATCTGTCGGCTGTACCTTTTTATAGGCATTAAAAAAGCTTATGGCCTCGTCGTACTTACCATTTGCTTTCAACATCATTGCATATTGATAAACCACCTCTGGATTTCTATTATCCATACTGTAGGCTTTTCCATACCACACCTCTGCCAATGGATAATCTCTAAGAATGCGGTAACATTCTGCCAATCCTTTCACCGCCTCTTTAGAAGGGTTATTTTCCACTGCTTTTTTGTAAAAAGTAATGGCGTCGGCATACTTATAGTCCTTTTGATAGTCTTGGGCAATGTATAGGTTTTGCTTGCTACACGAACCTATAACGAAGGCTGTCAGTAATAAACAAAGGGATATTCTTGAGGAAAATTTCATAGTTCTTTGCTTAATTATATAAGTATCTTGGGTTTTCAGTAAGTCGCTTATTCTGAATAATTCTATAAGCCACCATTATTTCATGCGAACCAGACGAATTGGTTCTCAAATCACTCGTCGCATAGTTAAAGGCATATCCAAATCTTAGGAATTCAGTTGGAAAGAACTCTGCCAATAATATCACATCGCTATTAGAGCTGTACGATAACCCTAGCCCTATCCTATTTTGGTACATCGCCCTTAAGTTGAAATCCACCTGCTCGTTTTGAGACTTTTCTGAGTATTTATACATCACCGATGGAATTAAATCAACATCGGAATTCACACGAAAGATTCTACCTGCTAGGAAATAATAGTGGCGCGACAATTCAGATACAACATTTCTCTGATTTCCAGTATAGTTTAGAACCGGTTCTAACACATTAAATACAGAAACACCTCCAAAATTTCTTTTGTCCTTGTAGTATACCCCGGCTCTCATATCAAAAACTCGTACTTGCTCATCCTGAGTAGGAATAGCAATTTCATTATCGTCTTCGAACTTAAGTTCCGTACCCCTTAGGGAGTTAACAAAGTAACCACCACTAATACCAAAAGAAAGGTAGCTTTCACTTGCCAAACGAACTCTTGCAGCCGCAGTTCCAACCGCACCGGTACTTTCATAAGCTCCGAGCTTTTCGTTTATCACCTGAAGGCCTAAACCAATTCTCTTTTGTAAAACCGATCCGTCAACAGATAGGAAGGAGCTTCTAGGGCTGCCTTCAAATCCTGCCCAATCTTTTCGGTATCCCGCCATAATTTCAATGTAATCATTGCTTCCGGCAGCACCAGGATTGAGAATTAGTTTATTGAATAGGTAATTACTGTGTCTTAACGACTGTTGAGCTTTAGATTCTGAATATCCACCCAGAATCAAAACGGCTAAAATTGAATATGCTAAATACTTTTTCATAATTCGAGGGTTAGCGGATAATCATTACATATCCTGTTTTCTTAATATTCTCAGATGGAATGGTAACGATGTAGAAATAAGCACCATCTTCTAACTGTTTTCCATTCTTACCAATTCCAGTAAAGACATTCTTGTCGTTGTCATATCCTGTAGTTTCAAAAATTTCTTGACCCCATCTATTGAATACAACAACTTTGTTGTCTTTAAAGTCTTCAATACCATCTTGGATATACCAGAAATCATTAACTCCATCTCCGTTTGGAGAGAATGCATTGTTTGGGTTTTCATCCTTAACAAACTTGCCAAAGAAACAAGCCATTTGGACCGATCTTGGTCCGAATTCTTCGGAACAAGGGGTTGGAGTTTGTCTCGCTCTAACAATTATGCTTGCAGATGTTTGTTCCTCGTTTGATCTTTGAATGGTATGAGAAAGCCCATCGCTCCCATTAGCAGCAACCCACGAAACACCATTATTAGTGCTTACTTGGTACGATTCCGCATTTGCAACCACGTTCCAAGTAAATGTAACCGAAGTAGGATTACCTGCACCTAAACAATTAACAACAGGTGCAGACAGGGTTTTAATCTCCAATACAGGAACGGCCACTCTTTGTCTAATAGATGGACAATCGCCATCAAAAGAACTTAAATAGAATACCGTATCACTGAAAAGTGGAGTAGTTGTGAGCGTAGTTCCTTCAAAAAATGGAACGATATCCGTTTGATTTTTGTACCACTTAAACGTGGTAAACCCTTTGTCGCTAATACCAGTAATTACTGCAGCATTTCCTTCACAAACAGGGGTGCTTTCTAATGCTCCAATTACGTCATCTCCATTAGTAGAAGTTGTAACAATTACCTCCTCAAGCTTAGAGAAACAGCCATTTGTATCTTCCACCTGAACAAAATAGTTCTCTTGAACCAGAGAGCCGTCGAAATTATAGCTTACTGGTGTGGTGTAATCCTGGCCGACAAAAATTGGGTTTTGGTCGGTTGCATTATCATACCAGTAATAGGTACCCTCCGGACCAAAATCAGAATCTGCAGATAAGGTAACATCGGATTCAGAGCAAATGGTTGGATCATCTGGTGTAACTGTTGGTGCATCACCAGCCCCTTGAACCGTAATGGTAAAGGCTGTTTTTGCACTAGTACATCCAGCTGAATCCACAGATTGGATATAATAGGTACGTACATCTGGATTACTACTATTATTTATCAAGTTGGTTAAAACAAGGGTATCACCTGTAAATATTGGGGTTTGAGAACTTGCATCATCAAACCAATTAAAGGTTTCTGTACTTGGATTAACACTTGAACCACCTACCACAGCATCTCCACCCGAACAAACAACCTGGTTGGCTGGATTAGCTGTTGGGGCATCTAAGAAAGGTTGAACAAATACTGTAGCCTGGCTTCTTTCACTCACACAACCGCTGCTATCTCTAAATTCCGCAAAGAAATTGTACGAAGCAGTTGCATTACCATTATTACTCAATTCTTCAGTAACCAGAGTATCACCGAATGCAATAACTGAATCTGAAGTTTGACTTTCGTACCAAAGAACAACACCAGTTACTCCATCTGGTCCGTTAGCTACAAAAGTTGCAGACTGACCATTACATATAGAAACCACTGGATTTTCGATAATAGGTGAATTTGGTGAACGAGTAATAATTACCGTTGCAGGAGTCCTTTGACTTTTACAGCCTAGGCCACTGGTATCTCTTTGCTCAACGTAATAGGTTCTTGACGCATCTGAATTGGTATTGTTAAACAGAACCTCAGTAACAAAGGTATCCCCTTGGAAAACAGGAGTGGTTTCATTAATTCCTGTGTACCAGAAGAAATCTGCATCTGTGCTTAAAGCTGAAGTAGCAACTATGGTGGCTCTGTTTCCACTACAAATTCTTTGTACAGCTGGATCCACAACCGGACCTACTAATCCTGGAGTAATAATTGCTTGTGCCACCGCACGAATAGATCTACAACCAGTTGTATCCTCTAATTCTACATAAAATCGTCGAGCAACATCAGCCGTTGAGCTGTTGTTAACAACCGTTCTAAAGGTATCCCCTACAAAAATTGGAGTACCTCCTATGGAGTCGGTATACCAAAAGTAATTGCTTGCCCCTGGTAAAAGTGAACTTGCTGCAAAAACAACTTCTCCACCAGAACAGATGGTATCCACAATTGGGTTTACCACTGGAGCATTTAATGCCGGTCTTATAATTACGGTTCCAAATGTCCTAATTGGGCTAACGCAGCCTAAGCTATCTACTGCCTCAACATAGAATAAGGTATCTAAATTGGTAGGATTGGTATTAAAGATTGGATCACTATTAAAAGTATCTCCTTGGAAGATTAAGTTTCCACCAATAAGCGAGTCATACCATCTATACTCCGCATCGAAAAGTGAGCTTGCTACCAGTTGAACCGACTCCCCTTGACAAATAATCGATAACGGGGGATTTACTACTGGAACGTCTATTGCAGGTCGAATAATTACTGTAACTGGGACACGAAGAGACCTACAACCAAGGGTATCCTCAAGCTCTACGAAATAACTTCTTGTTAAATCAGTAGTTCCTGCATTATTAATTGCCCCCGTATTAAAGGTGTCCCCCTCAAATATTTCGATCCCGCCAATTAAAGCATCGAACCAGTGAAAGGAACTTGCACTTCCTAATAAAGATGAAGCCACAAACTCCGCACTATCCCCATTACAAACTATCTGCAAGAGAGGGTCTACCAATGGCAAATCCAATGCAGGACGAATAGTAAGCGTAACTGGGAAACGAATTGATTTACATCCATTGGTATCTACAGCTTCCACAAAATAATTTTGAATGAAATCTGTCCCCGTGTTGTTTATAAATGGCGGAGTAACAAAAGTGTCCCCCTCAAATACCTCATTCCCTCCTATCAGGGCATCGTACCATTTAAATACAACAGGCTGACCGATTAGGTTACCCACCGAAGTGGCAACAAATGTTGCACGTTCACCATTACAAACAATTTGTGCAGGAGGTAATACCGCTGGAATATCCAAATTTGGTCTAATCACCGCTGTAACTGGTATACGAATACTTGTACAACCATTACTATCTACAGCTTCTACGAAGTAATTTCTAGCAATGTCTACACCTGAGGGGTTAGTTAAAGGCCCGGTTGAAAAAGTATCGCCTTGGAACAAAAGATTTCCCCCAAGCAAGGCATCATACCAATTGAAATTCGTAGCACCTAACAAACTGGACGCCACAAAAATTGCTTCCTCCCCGTCACAAACCACTTGCACAGGGTTATCAACCAGGGGCACATCAACGGCAGGTACAACCACAACAGTTGCAGGAGATCTAAGTGATCTACAACCCGCAGTATCTTCTAATTCTAAAAAGAAGGTTGCCGAAGCAGTTGCATTTCCTCCATTGCTTATTGGGCCTGTGGAGAAGGTATCCCCTTCGAATATTTCTGTTCCTCCTACTAACTGATTGTACCATCTGTAGGTAGCATTGGTACCTAGCAAACTAGTTCCTGTAAATACGGCTGAATCTCCAGAACATATCGTAGCAACTGGAGGGTTAGCAACCGGAACATCTAGGGCTGGTCTTACTACCACCGTTCCGCTAGAACGAAGAGATCTACATCCATTGGCATCCTCTAACTCAACCCAAAAGGTTTGAGCCACATTGGCACCAGAAGTGTTAGTGATAGGGCCGGTTTTAAAATCAGCTCCCATTCCTAATTGTGTTCCACCAAATTGTGAATCGAACCAATAAAAAGCTACCCCAGAACCTAAAAGGCTACTAGCAGAAAAAGAGGCACTATCTCCACTACAAACTATTGTTGTAATTGGGTCTACAATGGGCAAATCCAATGCTGGCCTTATGGTAACCGTAAAAGGTACCCTGGCGGTTCTACATCCGTTTTCATCCTCCCCTTCTAAAAAGAAAGTTTCAAATACATCTAGACTTGATGGATTTGTTAAAGGCCCCGTATTAAAGGTTTTGCCAGTAGCAATAGGAGTATCTGAATCTACGATATCGTACCAATAATAATTAGGTAATTCTGGAATACTAGAAGCGGTAAATTCAACTGAATCACCATTACAAATAACGGCGGCGGCTGGAGTAACCAAAGGAAGTGCTAAAGCAGGTAATATGATTGCAGTCGCTACATTTCTTGGAGAAACACAACCATTAGCATCTTCCACCTCAACAAAGAAATTCTGCGCAACATTACTTGGACCATTATTGGTTAGCGGTCCCGTGTTGAATTCAGCACCGGTGTGCAATAAATTACCACCGCTAGCTGCATCGTACCATCTAAAGGTTGTTCCACCCAAAAGGCTACTCGCAGTAAAAGTCGCCGAATCTCCATGACAAATGGTTTCTAAAGCAGGAGTAATTAAAGGAACGTCCACTGCAGGCGTAATAATTACGGTTGCAACCGCTCTTATGCTTTCGCATCCATTACCATCTTCTACAGAAACATAATAATTACGAGTTAGGTCGGCAGCTCCAGCATTATTAATGGTACCGGTATTAAAAGTTGCACCGGTATGAAGGAGGTTACCACCCGTGAATGCATCGTACCATTTAAATGTTACTCCTCCTAATAAGGAACTTGCAGTGAAAGTTGCCGACTCACCAGTACAAATAGTTTGGATTGGATCATCCACCAACGGAAGATCAACTGCAGGAAGTACCGTTACTATTACAGGAGTTCTCAAAGAAAGACAACCATCCGTATCCTCAAATTCAGCATAATAAGTAACCGGCAAATTAACATTACCTGTATTTACACTATCCAATAAAAAAGTGTCCCCAGTAAATACTGGAGAACCTCCTACCAAATTTTCGTACCAATTTACCTGATCATCTGGAGCTTTATTGGTTGTATATAATTTTGTGGTATCTCCGGAGCATATTATCAGAGGGTCTGCAGTAGCTATCGGTAAGCTAAGAGCAGGCAAAACAACAGGAGGCACAGCCAGGTAACGTGGACTTTCACATCCGTTGTTATCAATTCCACTGACGTATAAGGTTGGAGCGACTGTTAGGGCCCCGGGATTGTATGGGTTACCCTCAAACAACAAATTCCCACCTGTTGCAGCATCATACCACCTAAAGACCGTAGAACCCAAAGTTGGAACCGCCGTAAAATCCGTTGATGCTCCATTACACACCACAGCATCTGTTGGGGTTGCGGTAATTACGTCAGCATTGGAGTTCAATAAATCAACCGTAATAGTAAAATCGGTTTTGGCACTGGTTACCACATTCACAGTGTCCAAGGTTTCAACAGCGTAATCGCCACTAATAGCCAATGGACCAAAAACTATTGTATCCTGGGTTGCTAATAAGGTATAATTTCCGAGGATATCCTTGGAGTACCAGTTGAATGTAGTTCCAGGTGTATTGGTTGGATCATTAGCAGTTAACTGCGTCGATCCACCAACACAAACCGTAAGGTCTCCTACCACCGACGGCGGAGATGCGATTTGTGCGAAGACCGAAAGTGACCCAAACACCGTTAATAAACTAAGGGTGAACTTGAGGATGTTCTTTTTCATATGTATACGTATACTTTGAGGGTTCCTGCCAAAAGTATTATTCATGCCGTGAATGTGACTTTTTACTCTGTAAACCAACAGAAAACTTCGGTGAATGGAAAAATGTTCAGTTCACTGAGAAGAATATTACTTTTAAACAGCCAAATTCGCTTATTAAATTTAAAAATAGAAGACAATTTTAATGACAATTGTCAAAATTGCCTTAAAATGATTAGAAAAATTCGCCTTGTACATGCAATAACAATTTTATTCGCATTTATTTTTCTACAAAATATATGTTCGGCACAGGAAGGCGATTACTATAAATTGGGATTTACCTTAGATTTTATTGATGATTTTGAAACCGAAGATTCAACATATAAATATTGGATGAATAGGTTTCCATGGGGTAGACATGTTTCGGGACAACACTACTACAAAGATTCGGGAAATATCGAATTTGAGAATGGTATTTTAAACTTGATCGCCAAAAAGGAAAAATACAGCGGAGAAGTATTTGCCTGGGATTCAGCTGGAAATTTCACCCCCTATCATAAGGATTTTGAATATACCTCTGGAATGCTTTATCACAAGCATCCATACGACCATGGATACTTTGAATGCAAGTTTAAAGTCCCAGCCGTTCAAGGTACCAATGCTGCTTTTTGGCTTTACGGTGACGATGAGGCAGAAATAGATGTTTTCGAAATAGTTGGCAGCGAACCTGAAAAAGCCAAAATGACTTTGCATTGGAAAGGCAAAGACCCCATTACAAACGCAAGTCAATCGGGAACCGATGCATATATTGACACCCCGCTTTTTCATCAAGATTTCCATGTTATGTCAGTTGAATGGGATAGCACCGATGTTACCTGGTTTTTAGACGGTGAAAAACAGGTTGAAAATTTGTTCGTTGAATGGCAGCGAGACCGTCATATTCCTACTGTTCCCATGAACATAATACTAACCCTTGAATTGGGCACTTTGGATGGGGAGGTTAAAGACTCAAGCCTTTTCCCTTGTGCTTTTCAAATTGACTACGTGGCATCTTACCAAAAAAAATCAACCCCCTTCCCTCCCCTGGTTTTGAGTTCCCTTGCAGATACCGTATTTGGTGGCGATAGCAGTCAGGTTGATATGCAAAAATTAGATGTATTTTCCTATAAAGGTTACTACCCAATGGGGCATAAAATTTCACTCTTGCCTGGTGAGCATTACACGCTAATTGATTCTGGCTTTATCGCAAACCCCGATGCACCGCAAGAAATTTTCGTAAACCTAATAGTAGATAACGGAATCGATTCAAGTGCTGTTTTCCAACACAGCGTGGTGGTGAAGAAATCATCGGTAATAGCAAACCATTTCCCAGCGAAAAATCTATTTTACCCCAATCCTAGCAATGGCTCCATTCGATTTAACACTACTGTAAATGAATTTAAAATAATGGACTTAAGCGGGCGAGAAATATCCAGTTTCCGCAATGGTATTAAAAAGGGTGATTTAGTAATTTTAAAAGGAATAAATCCCGGCTTATACTTGCTTGTTATGCAAACAAAAAAGGGAGCCTTTAGCTCCCCTTTACAAGTTCATTAGGATAAATTCCTAGATCCAGACCTTAAATATCAAATACAACAACCCAACAGTAAATATTACTATTGATATCTTGTTGATTCCATGCATGGCTTTAATCTCCAGGGTAGATTTATCTTTCTTCGCTTTCGGATTAAACAGATTAATTAGGTACTGGAAAAAGGGCTTCATTATTTCACAATTTCTAATAGTTCTACCTCAAAAATTAGCGTAGAATATGGAGGGATTTGACCAGCAGCTCTACCACCATAGGCTAAATCTTGGGGGATGTATAGCATCCATTTATCTCCTACTTCCATCAGTTGAAGTGCCTCTACCCATCCTTTAATTACTGCGTTTACTGGGAAAGTAGCTGGTCTTCCACGTTCTACTGATGAATCAAACACAGTCCCATCAATTAATGTTCCGTGGTAGTGAACTTTAACGCGATCTGAAGCAACAGGTTTCTCACCAGAGTTGCTCTTTTTTAGGATTTTATATTGCAGCCCAGATGGAAGAGTGGTTACTCCTTCCTTCGTTTTATTTTCCTCCAAGAACTTTACCCCTGCAACTTTTGCCAATTCTGCTTTTTCCTCTTGTTTTTCTCTGATATAGTTAGAGTAATAAAGACGGGCATCATTGGTATTCATCAATTGTTTATCACCCTTTAAGCTTGATTTAATTGCTTTTAAAAAGGCCTCAACAGAAATACTATCAACATTTTGAGATTTCACTTCATCTGCAACCGATATTCCTAAAGCATAAGAAAGAGAATCGACGTCGTTATTAAGTTTAAAAACCTTTTTCTGATCTTCCTCCTTATCCTTTTTGAAGAATTGCGCGTTGGCAGAAAATCCTATTGAAAGAATACATACAATTGATAATACTAACTTCATAATTTTTAATTGTCGCGGGTAAATACCCACTTATTTTTGGAACTAAATTCGGGGTTAAATATATAGCCTTCAGATTTAAATGCCTTTAAATGCTCAGAATTTGTGATGTTGTTTTCAGCAATAAACCTCAACATCATTCCTCTTGCTTTCTTAGCATTAAAACCAATTGTTTTGTAGGAACCATCTGGCCTTTTATCCTGAAAATCGCATTCGATAACTGGAAAACTAAAGTTTTTAAGGTTAGCCGCCTTGGCGTATTCATTCGATGCTAGATTTACCAACACCTTTTCACCGGTAGAATTTTCTAATAAGGCCTCTAGTGCCTCGCAAATTTTATTGTCCCAATATTTATAAAGATTAGTCTTTTTGGGAGTTACCTTAAAAGACAATCCCATCTCCATGCGATAAGGCTGCATTAAATCTAAGGGTCTAAGGACACCATATAACCCACTTAGGATTGCCGCGTGCTTATTTAAAAAATTAATTTGTTCCTTATCCAGACTGTAAGCGTCTAATCCTTGATATACATCCCCTTTGAATGCATAAATTGCGGGCCGGGAATTATCTTGGTTAAAATCGGGTTCAAAAGTTTGAAAGCGATCGAAATTTAATTGTGCAATTTCTTCGCTAACATTCATTAATTTGGCGATCCGTTTAGCGCTGTATCCTGAGATTTTTTTTACCAGGTACAAAGCCTCTTCCTTAAATTGTGGTTCTACAGCAGAATTTACTTCGAATGGAGTGGTATAATCTAATGTCTTAGCTGGAGAAACTATGGCGAGCATAAGCTAATTTTCGGGCAAAAGTAGTTTTAATTATTTCTTAGCGAACAAGAATACATGGAGTTATCAAATTTTAAGGACCTAAAGGTAGTAGATGAGATTGTAGATGCATTAGGTTACATGGGGATTACAAAACCCACCAACATACAACAAGCGGCTATTCCCATTATCCTTGATAACAAAGATTTAATTGCCTGCTCTCAGACGGGAACGGGTAAAACAGCTTCTTTTCTAATCCCCATTATTCAAAACTGCATTAAAAAGGGAGAAAATGAGAACTACGCACTTGTAGTATGCCCTACTAGAGAACTTGCGTTGCAGATAGATCAGCAGTGTGATGGAATTTCCTATTTCACTGGAATCTCTTCTATTACACTTTATGGAGGAACTGGAGGCGATAAATTTGATAGCAATCGCAAAGCCCTACAGGAAGGTGTTAACTTAATAATTGGTACCCCCGGTAAAATTCTATCTCACCTCAATCTCCACCCTGAAATTGGAAAGCGCATAGAAGTTTTTGTATTAGATGAAGCCGATAGAATGTTAGATATGGGTTTTGTTGAAGACATTACACGTATTACCAAACTGTTGCCGAATAGAAAACAAAATCTTCTGTTCTCGGCCACCATGCCTCCGAGTATTAAGGATCTTGCCAGAGATATTCTAACCGACCCAGAGGAAATTTCCTTTCAGATCTCTAAACCAGCGGCAAAAATCAAACAAAGGGCCATCAGCTTAACCGAAGGCGACAAGGTTAATTATTTGGTGGACTGGGTAGAGAAAAATCAGGATCTAAAAAGCATCATAATTTTCTGCGGTACCAAAGCCGCTGCAAAATTTGTAAGCTTTAGTTTACAGTCTAGAAATTACTCAGCAAAAAGTCTTCATAGCGATAAAGAACAAAGTGCTAGGGAGGAAATAATGCGGGAGTTTAAATCGAAAAACTTAAAAATTTTAATTGCAACCGATATTGCATCCAGGGGTATAGATGTGGAGGATATTGATGTGGTTATAAACTACAATGTCCCAAATGATGCAGCTGATTATGTGCATAGAGTTGGAAGAACTGCTAGGGCGGAGAAATCTGGCGAAGCCATCACCTTTATTTCTCCAAATGATCAAAAGCGATTTATTAAAATCGAGCAACTTATTGAACGGGAATTGGAAATAGAAAACCCCGAGGGGTACAAATCGCCAATTTTTAATAGAGAGGAAGCGCTTAAGCGTAAATCTTATCCAAAGAGAAACAAAAAAGGCGGTCCTAGAAATAAGAACCACCAATATAAAAGACCAGCAAAAAAATAACGCTAGATCTTACCAATTTCTGATTTAAGCTTATTCAACTCCTCATCGAATCTAAATTTTAGATCCTCGAAATACTTGGAAACAGCAGCTTTATTCTTTTTTGGATAAGCACTTATGTCGTTGGTAAATTCATCTAAGACATCAGCCGTTTTATCCAGAAGCTCGTCTGCTTTTTTTCTAAGGTTTTTATCACCAGACATTAGTGGGCCATATAGATGGTCTGCTAATTGGTTAGACTGGTCACGAAAATATTTCTTTAAATCTCTTTTACTTGCCATGGGATTATTTATTTAATCATCATCTCTGTAGAGCAATAATATAGCAGAATGAGGTATTATGATAAATTTCTCACCATTAAATTCAATATCATAAGCACTTTTCTGCAAATAGACTGCCAAATCGCCCTTTTTAGGTTGCAAAGGAACATACTTTACCTCCTCTGCACTTTCTTTCCATGGCTGATCGACTTCTTGCAATGCAGGTATTGGGTATCCTGGGCCAACGTTTATCACGTATCCCCGTGCGATTTTATCCTTTTGCTGCACTCCTGGAGGTAAAAACAACCCACTATCCGTTTTTTCTACCGGTTTTAATGGTTTAATTAGCACCCTATCTCCAACAATTATTAGTTTATTCAACTGTGTTGCATCCATGACATCAATTTCTCCCATCTCAATACACGATTTTAACGACGCAAAACAAAGAATTTCTCCTTTTGTATCGGAAACTCCGCTAATAGAAATTGAAGCCCTTAACACCTATTTTAATGCTAACATTTTTCTTAAATGCGAACAGTTTCACCCCATTCGAGCCTTTAAAATGCGAGGTGCGTTCAATTTTTTGCTAAAAAACAAACAGACCCTAGCAGAGTCGGGAGTGATTACCCATTCATCTGGTAATCATGGTCAAGCATTGGCTTACGCTAGTTTCCAGTTGGGGATTAAATGCACCGTTGTAGTTCCTCAAGGAGCCCCACAGGTGAAAATTGAGGGGATGAAAAGATGGAATTGCAACATTGTGCGCTGCGAAAACAACATTGATGCACGTGAATCAATGTGCAGTGAAATCCAAGAAAGAGAAGGACAAACATTAGTTCCACCATACGATCATCTGGACATCATAGAAGGTCAAGGCACGGCGGCAATGGAAATTATAAAATTACAGCCCGGAATAGAGGAAATCTATTGCCCATTAGGAGGTGGAGGACTACTAGCTGGTAGCCTTCTTGCAGCTAGTCATTTTTCACCAGAGGTTTCAATATATGGATGTGAACCCGAAATGGCGCGGGACGGATTCCTTGGTTTTTCTTCGGGACAAAGAAACACATCATTCAAAGCAGACACTTGCGCCGATGGTCTAAGAACTACAGTAGGTGAAATTAATTTCCCCATCATTAAAAGCTATGCTCGCGACATTCTATTATGCAGCGAAGATTCCATAATGCACTGGGGAAGTAAAATGTTGAAAGAATACAATTTGCTTATTGAACCATCTTCTGCGGTTCCTTTAGCAATATTGGATACACGACGGAGTGAAATTGCTGGAAAGAACATCGCCGTGCTCATTTCAGGGGGTAACGTTAATCCTGAATATTACTCCTCCAATTAATTCCTTTTAAAACCTCATTTATTTGAGGTAATAAGGCTTTTGTACCGTCATTTAAGATTTCAAAATCACAATAGCCACGTCTTTCCTGGTCGCCCATTTGGTTTGCGATTCTTTCCTCCACATCCTTTCTTTGGGATTGGTCTCTATTTATTACTCTAGATATTCTCACCTCCGTATCGGCAGATATCATTAGAATTTTGTCGCAAGACTTGTAGGCTCCACTTTCAATGAGGATTGCAGCCTCCTTAATTATCCATGGAGAATTTCCATGATCGTTTATCCAATTTTCAAAATCTTGGGCAACGCGTGGATGTATAATTTCATTGAGCTGTTTAAGCTTGCTTGCATCGGTAAAAACAATAGATGCTAATTTAGCTCTGTCCACATCTCCATTTTCATGGAAGACTTCGGATCCAAAAAAAGACTTTAACTCTGATTTTACCTCGGAATGCTCTGCTAATATTTGTTTAGCCCTAAGATCAGAATTATAAACGGGGATACCCAAGTGATTGAATATCCCCGCTACAAAACTTTTACCAGCTCCAATGCCGCCAGTAATTCCTAGAATTTGGCTTTTAGCCATGATTATCCTTTTTGTGGCTCCATTTTCCCGCTTGGAGAAAGTGCAGACTTCTCTACGCGAAGTTTACCATTTTCAATCTCCAAAACCACGGTATCGGTATCTATATCCTTAATTTTACCGTGAATCCCGCTCATGGTTACCACCTTATCTCCTTGCTTTAAGCTTTCTCTAAATTTCTTAAGCTCCTTGTTTCTCTTCATTTGAGGACGAATCATAAAGAAATAGAAAACGATTATGATTCCAACCCATGGAATTAAGGATATAATTGGATTCTGCCCCTCTGCTGGAGGTGCCATTAGAAATACACTTAATAAATTCATTATTTACCTTTTGGTTTTACAACGTTTCCTGCCATTACCGCAATACTACTTGAGGGTATGGTATTAGCCGCTACTGTTATTCTTATATTCTGTTGTCCTTCTTTACCTTCACTATTAAACTGCGCTAGAAAAGAGCCTTTTTCGCCTGGTTGAATAGGGTCTTTAGTCCAGTTATCTACTACGGTACATCCACAAGAACCTTCAATGGCATTTATCACTAAAGGTGCAGTACCGGTATTGGTAAATTCAAAGGTATGTTCTATTCGTTCTCCCTGAGAAATTGTTCCAAACTCGAATCTTTGCTCGGTGAAGGTAAGCGCTGGAACCTCGGTTTCTTTCTCCGATGAACCTGATACTGGATTCTTGATGATATCTGGAGTTATTTTTCTATCCTCTCCCCCACATCCAAAAAGGAAAATTGGAAGGGCTATTGCTAAAACTATCTTTCTCATGTGTCTAGTAATCCTCTTCCCGTTTTATTGATTTTATCCTCTTCTCTTAGCTGTACGATTGCCTTGTCTAATATTCCGTTAACAAAGTTCTTACTCTTATTGGTACTATATTCCTTCGCAAGTTCTATGTACTCGTTAAGTGTAACCTTTACTGGAATTTCAGAAAAAGATGTAAGCTCAGCCATTGCCATGGACATAATAATACGATCCATAAGAGCAATACGATCTACATCCCAGTTTTTGGCAAGTTTCTCTATTCTCTCTTCCGATTCATCCCAATCCGACAAGGTGGCGTGGAATAACTTTTTCATAAATGAATTGTCATCCTCGAAGTCCTTGTACAAGGGAATTAACTGGAACTGATCTTCTTTTAAAGCCCTATCCAGCGTTTTTAAAACGTTCACCGCAACAATATCCAAGTCGTCATTCCAAAAAATACTTTTTTCTTCAAGCGTTTTTTGCAAAGCCTCGTTGTTTACCACATACTGCTTAAAAATTTTAACTACAACCTTACAATCGCGCTTTGGATCTCCGGCTCCCTCCTGGATGTAGTTTTTATAGTCTTCACTTCTTGCGAAGGTTCTAAAAACCTTATCCACTATCTCAGGGTCGTTTCTAAACCAGTTTATTTTTAAGGCGTGTACTTTGGCTTGAAGCTCAGAGGAAGAAACCAGTTTTCTCAGGATTACGTTTTCCGCAAAAATTTCTTCCGGAAGTTTCGCATCACCAAGGGTCTTTTTCTCAGCTTTTACCTCTGCTGCACGCTCTTCGGCTAGCTTCTTTAAATCGGCCAACAACTGAAGTAACATAATGTACATTTCGTACACCTTTTCGCAGCTAGCTTTCAAGTTCTTTACACCAACCGTAGGTCCGTTGTCATTTTGCAAATGTGCATACAACGCATGTAGGGATTTTAATCTTAAATGTCGCCTGTGGAGAATCCCCATTGTTTAGAAACTTCTTTTAACTTTTGCTATTGCGTCTATTCTGGCTTCGGCCATTTTGTTAGCAGCCAGGTATGTTGGAATATTTTCAAGCTCCGACTTGGTGAAAATATCTAAAGTAGTATTGTAAATATTTTCAGTTTGCTCCATGGCCATTTTCTCGTTATATCCAATAACCTCGGAATAACAATTAATAATACCACCAGCGTTAATTAGAAAATCTGGAGCGTAAAGCATTCCTTTTTCTATTAAGGCTTTACCGTGCTTCGCCTCATCAGCAAGTTGGTTATTCGCTGCACCTGCTACAATCTGACATTTTAGAACTTTAAGAGTCTCGTCGTTTATTGTTGCGCCCAAAGCACAAGGAGCATAAATATCCATTTCGGTATTGTACACCTCATTAACCGGAACAACAGTAACTCCACTGTGCTTGTCGGTTACCATTTTAATTGAATCCTCGTGGATATCAGAGATCTTAATAACTGCATTCTCCTTTGCAATGTAGTCGATAAGGTAGCGACCAACATTACCACATCCTTGCACTAGAACCGTTTTACCAGTAAGAGAATCAGTTCCGTAAGCCTTTTTTGCTGCGGCTTTCATTCCCATATATACACCATAAGCAGTAACAGGAGAAGGATCTCCACCTCCACCAAGGTGAGCTGGTTTACCAGAAACAAAATCTGTTTCCATGGCGATATACTCGATATCTCTGGTATTAATTCCTACATCCTCTGCGGTAATGTATTTTCCACCTAAATCGTTTACAAAACGCCCAAACCTGCGGAACATAGCCTCAGATTTATCTTTTCTAGAATCACCAATGATTACGGCCTTTCCACCACCTAGATTTAATCCAGAAATCGCCGATTTATATGTCATACCACGAGAAAGACGCAACACGTCGGTAATAGCCTCCATCTCGTTGTTGTATTTCCACATTCTGGTACCTCCTAATGCAGGACCTAACACGGTATTATGAACAGCAATAATGGCTTTTAAACCAGTTGCTTTGTCATTGCAAAAAAGTAACTCCTCGTGATTTAAAGCCGATAATTGGCTTAAAACCGGGTTATCTTGGAGTGAATTTTGGTTAATTTCTTCTACTTCAAACATAATTCGGGAAATAATCGTTGTGACTTTGTTTACCTTAGCCAGAGCTTTGTAAAGCCGTGCAAAAATAGACAAAAATCAATACCCATTTTGGGGAGCAATTGAATGAAAGAACTAGCCTATCTTAATAAGTATTTTTGGAAGTATAGAGTAAAATTTTTCCTTGGAATTCTCTTCATTGTATTCACCAATCTATTTGCCGTGTATTCGCCTCGCATAGTGCGATTTGCGTTTGATTTAGTGAAGGAAGCTACTCAACTTTACAAGGCTGGATCCTTTCCTTTTTACCCTAATATTTTGGCGGATTTTGAAAAAAATTGGGGATTAACCCTGAAAGAATCTTTAGACTTTTCGAGTAGTGAAGCCGCTCTAAAAACAGTTGGATTTTTGGCTGTTATCCTCGGCGCATCCTACTTTGTAGTGTATTTGGTAAAAGGTGTTTTCTTGTTCTTTACCCGACAGACCATTATCATCATGTCGAGAAACATAGAATACGATCTAAAGAATGAAATCTTCGACCAATACCAAAAATTAAGCCCCGCATTTTATAAAAGAAACAACACTGGAGACCTCATGAACAGAATTTCGGAGGATGTTTCACAAGTGAGAATGTATTTAGGACCTGGGGTAATGTACACCATCAACCTTATTTTTCTCTTCTTATTTACCATAACATTTATGCTTCAGGTAAATGTAGAATTGACCTTGTATGTGTTAGCCCCATTACCTATTATGTCGGTGCTTATTTACTATGTATCCACTATAATAAACCGTAAAACTAAGTACAAACAAGAACAACAAAGCTACCTCTCTACCTTAGTACAAGAGGCCTTTTCGGGAATAAGGGTTCTTAAGGCATATACTAGAGAACAAGTTTTTGCAGAAAACTTTAAGGGAGAATGTGAGGAATACAAGCGTAGATCCTTGGACTTGGTGAAGGTAGATGCCCTGTTTTTTCCCATTATCCTATTACTGATTGGATTAAGCACCATTATTACCGTTTACATAGGTGGAATGAAATCTTTCGCTGGTGAGGTAACGCTGGGGAACATTGCAGAATTCGTGATATACGTAAACATGCTAACTTGGCCTTTCGCCGCTGTGGGATGGGTTACAAGTCTTATTCAAAGAGCCTCGGCTAGCATGAGGAGAATTAAGGAATTCCTAAACACGGAACCAGAAATTGTAAATACGGTTGAAGAAGAACAGGAAATTGAAGGCAACATAAGCTTTAAAAATGTAAGCTTTACCTACCCAGAATCTGGAATAAACGCTCTTAAAAACGTATCGTTTGAAATTAATAGTGGTGAAGTACTAGCAGTTGTGGGCCGAACGGGAAGTGGGAAATCTACCCTAGCCAATTTAATAGGCCGACTTTTTGAACCTCAGGAAGGAAGCATAGAAATTGATGGATTGGATATTCGAAGTCATCATCTGTTCAATTTGCGCTCCCAGATTGGATACGTTCCCCAAGATGTGTTTCTCTTTAGTGATACCATTGCAAACAACATTTCCTTTGGGTTAAAGTATAAGGCCGAGAAAGAAGAGATCGAACAAGCCGCTAAAGACGCTCATATCCTAGAAAATATCCAAGGTTTCAAAAAAGGCTTTGACACTATATTAGGAGAAAGAGGAATCACCTTGTCCGGAGGACAAAAACAGAGGGTTTCCATTGCCAGAGCGATTATAAAAAAACCCAAGATTTTAATATTTGACGACAGTTTATCTGCAGTAGACACTGAAACAGAAGAGACTATATTATCCAATTTAAAACGGATAATGAAAGGACGCACATCTGTTTTAATCTCCCATAGAATAAGTACGGTAAAGCATGCAGATAAAATTATTGTTTTGGAAAATGGATCCATTGCAGAAATTGGAAACCACCAAAGCCTACTGAATAAGAATGGAATATATGCTGAAATGCATCAGCAACAGCTTTTAGAGGGAGTTAAGGAAGCTTCATAAGCAAGTACTACGGTAAAAAGTAGTACTTTTGTAATAAGGTTTCAGAATTTTAATAGAGTATCGGTACATGGCAGAAGGAAAGGAAAACCGTCAGGATATTTACTCCAAGTCGGTTAGAGCAGGGAAAAGGACCTACTTTTTTGATATTAAATCCACAAAAAGCAACGACTTATATCTTACCATAACAGAAAGCAAAAAGCGCTTTCAGGAAGATGGTAAGTTTTACTTTGAAAAGCATAAGCTTTTCCTTTACAAAGAGGATTTCGAAAAATTTGTGGGTGGATTAGAAGAAGCAATTGATAAAATTAAGTCGCTTCAGGAAAATCCAGATAATGAGTTTATGGCGGCAGATGAGCACGCATCTAGTGAAAAAACTACTGAAAACAATAAAGAAGAAGATGATCTTACGAAAAGCTCAAAAGCTATTTCAGATATCAACTTCGACGATTTAGGTTAGTATTTAACCACTTAAATTAAAAAAGGCTCCATTTGAATTTTCAAATGGAGCCTTTTTGTTTTTAATACGCTCTTTTATCTATTGACCCGTTAATCGGTTCAGTGCTTTAATTGCAATGGTATAATCTGGATTTATTCCAACTGCTGTTTCCATATCAGCAATGGCCTGCTTCTTATTTCCCATTTTTAAATGGGCCAATCCTCTATTATACCAAGCCGCGTAGTATTGGTCGTCTTGGATTAATACCTGATTGAAATAATATACTGCAGAATCAAATTTCAAGTTTTGCGTTAAATGGATAAAACCAGTGTTGTACCAAGGTCGCAAATCGGTTGCATCTATGGCCCTCATTCTGTTGTACGCTTGAGTAGCTTTAGCTGACTCCTCATTATTCTGGTAATACATCCCCATAAAATACAAAGCCTCAGTACTTGTTGGTTCTAATTCTAACGCCGTATTAAAGTACTGAACACAAAGAGGATGATTCGCATTGTAATACAATGAACCCAACATAATGTATCCATCGTAAAATTTAGGGTTAAGCTCTACCGAGGTCTGATATGAAGATGCTGCCAAAGCAGAATCCCCTTTTTCTTGGTAAATCCAGCCCTTTAGATAATAGGGGTAGTAATTTTGCTCATCAAGTCGCAATGCGTCATTTACATAGCCTATTGCCTTTTCGTAATTTTTTCTGAGTAAACTTATTTCAGCCAGTTTCTCGTAGCAAGGAACATACTTAGGATTATATTCCAGGCACTTTTCAAATGTTTTTTGAGATTCATAAAACTCCTCCAATGCGAATTGGCTTTCCCCCTTTAGAACAAGTGCTTCCGGATTTAGGGAATCTATTGTAAGGGCTCTATCCGCATCGCCCAATGCTCCTTGAAAGCGACTATCTTGAAACTTCAGGTTTCCCCGCTCTAAGTATGCATCTATGTTGTTAGGATCATTTCTTAAAACAAGATTTAATGAGTCTTCTTTGCTAGACTCCACCTTGTATTCTTGGTTATCGGCCGTGGTATTATCGCTGTAATTCTGTTCTGAACCACATGCCATTAAAAAAAGAAAAATTGAAAATAAAATACAGTTTCTCATAATAAAAAAGCCCCACTAAAATGTGTGGGGCTCAAATTTACATCGCTTTAATAAATTATTCCTGTTTAAGGGCCTCTTTAATTTGCTCTTCAAGCTCGGCCATTAATTCTGGGTTATCTTCTATTAAACTCTTAACACTATCTCTTCCCTGCCCTAGCTTGGTTTCACCATAAGAGAACCAAGAACCACTTTTCTTTACAACGTTGTGATCAACCGCCAAATCTAAAATTTCACCACTTCGTGAAATACCTTGGCCGTACATAATATCGAACTCAGCTTTTTGGAAAGGAGGAGCCACTTTATTCTTAACCACCTTAACTCTAGTTCTGGATCCAATTACGTTATCACCATCTTTAATCTGGGTAGATCTTCTGATATCTAAACGCACAGAGGAATAGAACTTAAGTGCATTACCACCAGTTGTAGTTTCGGGGTTACCGAACATTACACCAATTTTATCTCTTAACTGGTTGATAAAAATACAGCAACATCCAGTTTTGTTAAGTGCTCCAGTTAGCTTTCTAAGTGCTTTAGACATCAATCTAGCTTGAAGACCCATTTGCGAATCCCCCATTTCACCTTCAATTTCGGCTTTTGGAGTAAGTGCTGCAACAGAATCTACAACGATAAGGTCTATGGCTCCAGAACGGATTAAATTCTCAGCGATTTCAAGAGCTTGTTCTCCGTTATCAGGTTGAGAGATTAACAAATCATTGGTATCCACACCCAGCTTTTCAGCGTAGAATTTATCAAATGCGTGCTCGGCATCAATTATGGCAGCAATACCTCCTTTTTTCTGAACCTCCGCTATTGCATGAATTGCAAGGGTGGTTTTACCAGAAGATTCTGGACCATAAATTTCCACCACGCGCCCCTTTGGATATCCATATACCCCAAGGGCCATATCTAGGGTTAGTGATCCAGATGGTATAACTTCTACCGCCTGCACATTGCCATCTCCTAGGCGCATTACCGTTCCCTTTCCATAGGTTTTGTCAATGCGATCTAGGGTTATTTGGAGGGCCTTTAACTTTTCTTTGTTCTGCTCTTTAACAGCGTCTTTAACTTCTGCCATAATGATAGGTTTTAATTTTCTACCTCCTCAAGGATTTGCTCGGCATGAGAGGCGGTTTTTACTTTTTTAAATATGTGGGAAATCTTCCCTTCCTTACTTATAATATACGTTGTTCTGATGATACCTTCGTACTCTTTACCCATAAATTTTTTCAGTCCCCAGCAATCATAAGCCTTTATGATTTCCTTTTCGGTATCAGCTATTAAATCGAAAGGCAAATTGTATTTATCAATAAACTTTTGATGCTTTGCTGCAGTGTCGGCACTTACACCTAATATTTTGTACCCCTTCTCTAGCAGCTCTCCGTGAAAGTCTCTCAAACTACAACTCTCCTTTGTACAACCAGGAGTATCATCCTTAGGGTAGAAGTATAAAATTAGGTTAGACCCTTTATAGTCGGCCAGTTTAACGGTTTCTTCATTTTGATTTACTCCGGTAAAGTCTGGAGCTTTGTCTCCTACTTTTAACATCTGCAATAATTTTATGATTCAAAGGAAATACAAGTTTGCCCTCCTTCGTGTTCCATTGGAGACAAAATGTTAACAAATATCTGTGAAGGTGGTAAAAATCGTTTTTTGGTAACTCTAGAAACTACTGCCCTATAAACGCGTCCGTTTTTTAGCTCATTTAATAAAGTTGATGAAACATCTTTGGGTAACCATCCTAACTTAAAACCTTGATAGTAAACGGTAACAAAAATTTCTCCCTCGGCTACAAATTGCTTTAAAATAACCTCACTACCTACGCGCAACTGTCTAAAAATCAATGGGAGTTGAGCCTCTGATAATCTAAGAACAGGAATCTCTCTTTTAACGTGATAGTTTACCTCAAAAAGGTTTTTACTTTGGAAAAACGGGTTGTTTTGGATAAAAGCTTTCATGGTGCGATGTTTTTAATTACTCTACAAACAAAGCACCTCACCTCGTAAACTATTTACGGTTTAACTGACCCGTATAATTTTCCCATTTTTTTTATCTCCTCCTTGTGCCATTGCTGCAATTCCAGAGGACGCACTACCTTGCAATTATTTCCAAAACTTAAAATTTTCGCCTTCAATTCTGGAGTAATTAATACTTCCAACTCAATTTCTGCTTTTTCGCCTTTACCTTTTAAATGTTGAGATTTATGGAGAGGGTTCTCTTTTAAAAGCAAAGGAAAAATACCAGAAACCTCCAGTTTTATTTTTTCTGCTTTTAATTCATCTGGTACCGTAATTCCAAAAGCATGCGCAAAATAGGTTTCCGGATCAAAATCTGCTCCCAACTTAAGTGGTGAAGCCTCGGCAATCTCCAATTCGTGAATTCTTCCCAATTCGAAAGTTTGAATGCGCTTCTTTTCAAGATTGTAGGCGATTAAATACCACAAAGCCTCATATTCCCTTAGCAGAATAGGCTTTAAATGGTACTGTTTCCTCTTATTACTTGATAGCGAATAATAATCGATTTTTATGGATTTATAGTCGTTTATCGCATCCAAAATGGGCTTTAGATGTTGCTGCCCCTCTACTGTATTTACCTTTCTATCAAACCAAATTTTTGAATGCCCCTCTTTATCCGTGTCCAGTGTTAGGGTTTCAAAGATTTTTGAGATGGCCAATTCGAACTGGGAGAATATTTCAATGTTTTTATACCGTAACAAACTAGACGCAGCAAACTGCAGAGCCTCCATTTCTTCGGAGCTTAAAGGAATACTATCGAAGTTGTATGCTGGATCGGTATATTCATAACCCTTTTGCAGTCTGTTGTACACAATGGGCGCATCGTACTCCTCCTTCATTGCACGAATATCCTTTTCAATGGTGCTTTCGCTAATGTGATCGCCGTATTCCCCACCAAA
This sequence comes from Luteibaculum oceani, assembly GCF_007995015.1. NCBI lineage: Bacteria > Pseudomonadati > Bacteroidota > Flavobacteriia > Flavobacteriales > Luteibaculaceae > Luteibaculum > Luteibaculum oceani. The sequence goes on along the minus strand of NZ_VORB01000002.1, from coordinate 135,159 downwards.
CAAATCTTCCTCACAAGCCTTTCTAATTTCATCCTTGGTTGGATATGGTGCTTGTTTATTACGCAGCATATTATTAATGATGCGATAACGGCGGCGCGCATTTTTAACAGCAGGCATAATTTTCTCTCCTATTTTTGAGGCAATGGAACCCTTTAAAAATTTCTTCTGCGAAAGTTATAAAAAGCAACTAACAGCTTTTATACCCAAGCACTTATTATCATCACCCTCTGGACAATACTTTTCTAGACCCTCTCCATTTAAAGAAGAAATTCCTTTTAGAAATCGAGTTAAGGAGATCGCTAAAAATTTGTTTCTTGTTCACAATCAATCTTTTAGAAGCTTTTACCAACATACGCTGCCACTTTTACAAGATGCCAAAAGGAGTTCAGAAAAAATAAACGGATTTTTCTGGGATCCCTTTTGCATGGTAGTACAACTTTATGGCCTAGACGATTATTCCGAGTCGTTTGAGTTAATGGAAATATTAACTCAATTGTTTACTGCAGAATTTGCAGTTAGGCCATTTATAGAAAAGGATCCCGACCAGGCTTTTTCTAAATTACTTGAATACACTAAATCTGATAACGAACACTTAAGACGCTGGGCAAGTGAAGGAACCAGACCCCGATTGCCATGGGGCTCTAATTTAACTCCGGTGATTAACAATCCCAATCTCACTCGACCCATTCTAGAAAACCTTAAGAATGACAGTTCTAAATACGTTCAAAAGAGTGTTGCCAACCACCTTAACGACTTCTCTTGGACGAATCCTGGCTTTTTCTATCAAATTATTGAGGCCTGGAATAGAAATAGTCCACCTGAAAATACCCAGTGGATTATTAAACACGCCTTACGCTCTGAAATAAAAAAAGGGAATGCTAAAGCCTTAAAACTAGTGGGGATTTCTTCCTTTCCGAACCGTGTAGATTTGAAACTTCCAAAAAAAATATACTTAGGAGATTCTCTAGAAATAATTTGCATCCTCCACTCAAAACAACACCAAACTGCAGACTACATTGCCGATTTAGAATTGGAGCTTCCTGGCAAAAAACAAAGTCGGAAAAAGGTATTCAAAGGATGGAGTGGAAAATTACAGGGGAATGAAAAAGTGGTATTAAAAAAGGTGCTCCCCATAAAAGACAACTCAGTTAGGAAATATTATCCTGGAAAGTACTGGGTAAAAATCCTTTTAAATGGTGAAGTTTGCGCACAAGAAACTTTTGATGTTGAATGAACTGGATTATTAAAGTAAAAGTTCGAGCAATTTCCCAACTGCCATTTTGGTTTTGGCATGGCCTTTCTAGTTTATTATATCCAGTAGTTTACTATCTGATTGGTTACCGAAAGAAGGTTGTTTTTAAAAACCTTCGGAAGAGCTTTCCAGAAAAAAATGAAAAAGAAATAAAAAGCATTGCAAAGCAGTTTTACAAACACTTTTGCGATGTGTTGTTGGAGAGTATCAAACTTATTACAGTATCCACCCGGCAGCTAGAAAAAAGAATATCCTTTAAAAATATAGATGTACTGGAAAAGTACGCAAGTCAGGGCAGGCATTTAATTATTGTATTGGGGCATTATGGCAACTGGGAATTTCTTCTTGGTTTACCTCTTGCAAACAAAATTCTAAAACATAAGATAAGATTTTCGGGGCTCTATAAAACACAGAGCAACAAGGCGGTAGATGACCTATTGTACAAATCGAGATCTAAACATGGGCTAAAATTAATTGCCTCTGAAAATGCCAAAAAGAGCCTTGCGAAACCCAAATCCAATTGCGAAGCCATCTTATTTTTAGGCGATCAATCCCCTGCAAATGCGAAAAGAGCGCATTGGACAAAATTCTTAAATCAGGATACTGGAATTTTAATGGGAACCGAACGATATTCGAAAATTTTTGACCGCTCGGTTGTATATATGGTTATCCATAAAAAATCCAGGGGATATTACGAGTTTCAATTTCATGATTTAATTGATGATCCCCTCAATACCGGAAAAGGTGAAATTTCAGAACTGCATCACCGAGCCTTAGAAAAGGACATTGTTGCAAATCCAGCCTACTGGTTATGGACGCACAAAAGGTGGAAACGCAAAAAGCCCAAAAACCATGGATAAACCACTGGCAGAAAGGTTACGACCTAAAAATCTTTCAGATTACGTAGGGCAAACCCACTTACTTGGTGATAAGGGACCGATAAATGGATTTGTTAAGGGCAAACGAATTCCATCCATTATTTTTTGGGGACCTCCCGGAGTAGGAAAAACCACCCTATCGCTTTTGTTAGCGAACGAATTACAGAGAACGTTCTATAACTTATCCGCAATTAACTCTGGAGTTAAAGAGGTTAGAGAAGTTATAGAAAGTGCTAAAAAAAATGCGGCCTTCGACCGGAATGCTCCCATCCTTTTTATTGACGAAATTCATCGCTTTTCAAAAAGTCAGCAAGATTCGCTTTTAGCTGCCGTGGAGCAAGGAATCGTAACCTTAATTGGTGCTACTACCGAAAACCCATCATTCGAAGTAATAAGCCCCCTACTCTCTCGCTGTCAGGTATTTATCTTAAAGGCTTTAGAGAAAAAGGAATTAGAGCAAATTGTGAATCACGCCTTTGAAAAGGATACATGGCTTGCAGAGAAGGGTATTACTAAGATAGAAACCGATGCACTAATAGCCTTTAGCGGTGGGGATGCCCGGAAATTATTAAACCTCATTGAAAATGTGGTTAGCCTGTTGCCAGATAAAGAGGCATTAACCAATGAACTGGTAAAGGAGGTAGTTAAGAGCAATCCGCTCATTTACGATAAGGATGGCGAGCAGCACTTCGATATCATTTCAGCCTTTATTAAATCCATTCGAGGTTCAGATCCGGATGCTGCCGTTTATTGGTTAGCAAGGATGATTTCGGGTGGAGAAGATCCAAAATTTATTGCACGACGCCTTATTATTTTGGCATCTGAGGATATTGGATTAGCCAATCCGAATGCGTTATTATTGGCAGACGCATGTTTTTCGGCAGTAGAAAAAATTGGTATGCCAGAGAGTCGAATTATTTTAAGTCAATGTGCGATTTACCTAGCAACTTCTCCAAAAAGTAATACCTCTTACGCCGCCATTAACAAAGCACAGCAATTGGTAAAAGAGACGGGGAATTTACCTGTACCCTTACACCTGCGAAATGCCCCTACCCAACTTATGAAAGACCTAGATTATGGGGTAGATTATAAATATCCTCACGACTACCCAAATAACTTTGTTAGTCAAAATTACATGCCCGAGGAGTTAAAGAATAAAGCAATCGTTAACTTTGCGGCGCAATCGAAGGAGCAGCAGTTAAAAAATGACTATCAGGCTAAATGGCCTAACAAAAAATAAAGTTCATGAGCATTTCAAGAATTCCAGGCATTAAACACACAGACAGTGGAAATTTCTTCATCCTTGCTGGGCCTTGTGCCATAGAAGGAAAAGATATTGCTATGGAGATAGCTGGTGAATTAAAGTTTCTTTGTGATAAGTACCAAATTCCTTTAATTTTTAAAGGCTCCTACAGAAAGGCAAACCGAAGTAGATTGGATAGCTTTACTGGGATTGGTGATGAAAAAGCGCTTAAAATTTTAAAAGAAGTAAGAGATTCATTTGACGTTCCTGTAGTTACCGACATTCACACAGCAGAGGAAGCAAAAATGGCTGCAGACTATGTGGATGTGATTCAAATTCCTGCTTTTTTATGTCGCCAAACCGATATTTTGGTGGCTGCCGCCGAGACTGGAAAGCACGTAAACATAAAAAAGGGACAATTCTTAAGTCCAGAAGCCATGCATTTTGCGGTAGATAAGGTACGTGAAACTGGTAACCCCAACGTTTTTGTAACAGACAGAGGAACTATGTTTGGGTATCATGACCTTATTGTGGACTTTAGGTCTATACCCGTAATGCAGAAATCTTGTTCTAGCCCAGTTGTTATTGATATTACACATTCCCAACAAAAACCTAATCAGAGCTCAGGAGTAACGGGAGGAGATCCCAACATGATTGAGACCATTGCAAAATGTTCGATTGCCGCCGGCGCTGACGGACTATTTCTGGAAACTCATCCAAGACCAGAAGAAGCAAAATCTGACGGAGCCAATATGCTAAAGCTTGAAAAACTGGAGCCCCTACTTAAAAAATTGACTGCAATTCGCAGTGCTATTATCTAGAACTTTCCTTTTTAAAGAGGATGTAATCAACAGAGAATTTACCAGGTCCCTTAAAGTAAATTAAGAGATACATAAGCAAGTAAAATAATCCCAGCTCCTTTTGGGCAAGTGGATCGTGGATATGAATAAAAAATACTGCCACGAGCATCACCGTAATTAATGGGATTACAGCAGCTCTGGTTAGGAATCCCAAAGCAACAAAAGAGGCACATATAACTTCGGCAAAAACAGTAAAGAACAGCGATAATTCCGGTCCAAATCCAAATGGATCTGCAAATTTCAGATTACCATCTATTAGCCTTTCAAATTTTGGAATACCATGCGTTAGCATGAATAACCCTGAAAATAATCTCAGGCTTAAAACGGTTAAATCGGCATAGTGTCTTTTGGGTAACCACTTAAATCTTTTGCTCATACTGCGGGGCTATGTGTTGCAAGTAAAATAATTATCCCCCCTGAGCAACTTGGGAATAAAACAGCTTTCCACAATATTAAGTGAATAAATGACCTATAGTACGGTGAATACTGTGCGCCTGTTTTTAGCCCTTCCCTCTTCCGTATCGTTCGAGGCAACAGGTTTGCTTTCACCGTAACCAATGTACTTTAATCTTTCTTTTGAAATTCCCTTGGCTACTAGGTAATCATAAACTGCTTTAGCACGATTTTCGGATAGCAATTGGTTATCGCTTTCCTCCCCTACATTATCGGTGTGTCCTTCGATGGCAATTCGTAAATCAGCATTTTTCCTCAAGAAATCGAACAATTTGTTTAGTTCCACTTCCGAAGATTTCTTTAAATCGTATTTCCCGCTTGAAAAGAAAATGTTGTTCAACACTACACTTTCTCCGGGTCTAACCGCTGACATTCCAATTTCTAGATATCTAGGCTCAGATCTATCTGGATTTTCAGCTAGAGAAAAGTTTTCCGAATAAAATAAATACCCATCCTTCTCTACCTCAAGGGCATAGTCTTTATTGGACGGAAGTGTAACCAAGAATTCTCCCTTGGCATCACTTTTAGACTCCACGATTAGATTTCCGCTTTCAAGGTCTAGCAGTTTAAAGTTTGCCTCAAGTGGCTTTTTGGTTTCCTCATCGTATACAAAACCTTTAGTAAAGCTTACAGGCACAGGTCGTAATCCTTCTGGCAACTTGAAACTATATAAATCTAAACCGCCATATCCCCCTTCTCTATTCGAGGCAAAATAAGCTACGTCTCCAGAACTGGAAACCAAAAGAGAATTTTCGTTTTTCGAGGTATTTATGGGGTATCCTAAATTCTCTGGTTCCGTCCACTCCCCATCGGGTCCAATGCGCGTAACAAACAAGTCTTCGCCTCCAAAACCAGGATGCCCAGTAGATGCAAAATAAAGCGTTTGCCCATCTGGATGAATAAGCACGGAACTTTCATTACCCGGAGTATTTATAGGGCTAGGCATAGGCACCGCTGAACTCCAGGTACCATCTTCCATCCGCACAGAAAACATAATTTCCATGTTCTCAACCGCTCTCCTACTATTCCTTTTCCCTCTAATAAAAAACAAAACCCTTCCATCAGCCGATAAACTAGGTTGTGTTTCCCAATGATTGGAGTTTATAGATTTACCTAGGTTAATAGGTTTGGTCCATGCCCCATTTTCGTTGTAGGATATAAAAAGATCACAAGAACCATAACCAACCCTATCCTCACCATAGTTAAGATCTCCATAAAGCTCGCAGGCCGTAAAAACCATAGTTTTTCCGTCTGCAGTTATGGTTGGAGCCCCTTCGTTATACTCGGTGTTAATGTGTCCATTTAAGTTAAAGGCCATATCCCATTCTTCTTGGGCACTTTTACGCTTAGCTAGAAAGAAATCTTCCTGCATCCCTGGGTTATTTCCAATCCCCCTAACTCTGGCATCTGGAATTTTTCTAGTGAAGAGTAACATTTCATCATCCGCCGTAAGTGCTGGGTAATATTCGTCGTGAACTGAATTAATTTTTGGTCCTAGGTTAATAGGGTTAAAATCTACCTTCTGTTTTATGGCCTCTCTTGCAAAAATTGCGTTACGTTGAATGATTTTGGCGGTCTCGTCAAGGGACTTCCTTCTGGACTCGTAACCAAAGTAGCTTTTAATTAATTGCGCTGCATAATCATACTCTTCCAGTTCCAAGGCATACTTAGCCATCTTAAAATAGGCAGTAGGATAAAAATGAGGATCTATACTTACCGCTTTTTCTAGGGCTTGTAACCCTTGTTTGTATTCACCAGTGGTTTCGTAGAAGTCTCCAAGAATTAGGTAAGGTTCAATAAAGGAGGGATCTTCCTCTATGGCTTCCTTTGCATAATTCGCAGCTTCATCCCATTTATTGGAATTAATTGCCCTAATGGATTCGTCGTAGTACTTAATCGCTTTTTTATCGCTCGATGTGTACTTTACTTGCCCGTATACACCGTTGAAACCTAACGCGACGATCCCCAATAAAACCAATAAAATTCTCATTCTATACCAATGTATTTATGCGTTTGCAAAGACAAACTCCATTCAGGATTCTTATGAATAAAATCAATAATAAGTGGAGTTACTTTATCTCGTTTACTCCACTCTGGTTGTAACAACAAGTGTACCGAATTTGGATTGGCTAATTTTTTCTGGTGTTCTACAGCCCAATTTAGGTCGGATTTATTGTACACCACAACCTTTAACTCATCACAGTGCTCGTAAATTTCTGGCAAAGGTGCCTTAAATTTTTTGGGGCTAAAGGTAATCCAGTCCCAATCGCCACTGATTTTATAAGCACCACTTGTTTCAATGTGACAACGCTTATTACGCTCTCTAAGTGTCTTGGTAAGTGTTTTGAGGTCATACATGAGCGGTTCTCCTCCTGTCACCACAACAATTTCACCCGTAGACTCTTCCTTTAACCAATTTGAAATGGTATTGTAACTTACCCATTGGTTTTCAGATACCTCCCAGCTTTCTTTCACATCGCACCAAACGCAACCAACGTCACATCCTGCAAGTCTTATAAAATAAGCGTTATACCCGCTATAACGGCCTTCACCCTGGAGGGTTAAAAAGCGTTCCATTACGGGGATATATTCTGAAATGGGTTTTAATGCGTGATTCACGCCACAAAAGAAATAAAAAACCCACATAGTCTGATTTCGAAGATGACTTCAAATTGACATTTTTAGAGTTTCCTTTTTGGATCTGACTTCCTTTGGACTTTCGTCTCCTTTCGGATAAGGCCTGTCATCCTCAAAATAGAGAAGGTCTCTAATCTAAATAATGTTAAGCATCTCGACCTCACTATGTGGGCAGTCTCTCGACCTCGCAACCAAAGACTAGTTCGTAACTAATTGTTGCTTATCACTAAGGTAAATAATTTTTCATCTCCCCTATTCAAAATCAGAAAAAATTATATTTCCCAAAACCGAATCGAAGTCATTTATACTTGATTCTCAATATCTTAGAAACAAAAAAAGGGAGCATGGCTCCCTTTTTTTTAATTATTTAATCAGCTCATTTTACTATTAGTCTTAACAAACTGGCCCTACCATCAGTACTTCTAACTTTTACCACGTATGCCCCCGGTGTTAAATCTGATTTAAACTCAATAGAATTACTTCCCATGATGGATTTAGACTCCAACAGTTTCCCATCTAAGCCCATAATTTCAAATTGATATCGTTCTCCTTCGATAAGACCAGAAATCCGGAAAACTCCATTGTTTGGATTGGGGTACATCATTAGATTTTTCAATTCGCCTTTGACGTTTATGCTCGTTGCAGCGTAATCAAATGGCTCTGACAATACGGAAGTACAACCGAATGGATTTCGTATAACCGCGGTATAGCTACCATTTTCACTTACAACTAAAGTATCTTGATCTACTCCACTTAAAACAATTTGCGCACCCCTTAACCAGAAGATTTCATCCCCAGGGTTGGCGTCGATGTATAAAAGGGTATCAGTATTAAGAATTACGGGTTTCTCTGGAACTGGATTAAACTCTATCACAGCGGTATCCGAAAGGCTTTTGCAACCAAATCTATTTTCCACGAAACCATAGTAAGATCCCGAATTAAAAATGGTTATGGACTTGGATGCGACCGATGGATTTATCCAAATCATATTATCTACACCGGTAATAACCACAGAATCTCTTCCCTCGCAAATGGGATTAGGAAGGTCAAAATCCAACGTAAGTGCATCAGGATTTGGATTAACGGTAACCTCCACCGTGTCTGAATTGAAAGTACAGTTACCTACTGTTGTAATATAAGAATAGAATCCCGATTCGCTAACCACCAGCTGAGTGGTAGTGCTCTGATTAGCATCGGACCAGATTACATTGGTATTTGCCGCTTCTAGTATTACCTCATCGCCTTCGCAGAACTCAAGCTTTCCCAAAACGGCAATGCTAGGCTCTGGATCGGGTTTAACCACTGTTAAGGACAAAGTATCTGAAGTTAAAATACATCCCGCAGCTGACGTAAACTGTACAAAAATTTCGTTGGAGTTACTTACACTGATAGTGTCTTGAGTGCTACCGGTAGACCATGTAAATCCTTCCGAATAATTGGAAACGGTTAATTCAAAATTTTCTCCAGAACATAGCTCTGTAGTTCCCGATATATTTTCTATTACTGGATTTGGTAGCTCTAACTCTTTTCGCAAGAAAACAACTGAACCGGTATCAACACAGCCATTGGCTATTGCTATGTTTCTAAGATAGATTGAATCCCCAGGTGCTATATCAACCAACAAAGTATCTGAACTTCCAATGAAATTAGGTTGATAAGAGCTCCAACTCATTTTATCGTTACTTTGTTCGTAGATATAACCGTTTTTAAAGGCCTTTACCTTTCCAGATTCATTGGAGCAAATAAACTCATCAGCCAAAACCATATTCTCTGCACTGGGTGGGTTTTTTACTGTAACCAATAAAGTATCAGGTACACTGGAACACTCTCGGTTATCAAATACCTTAACGATTAGCAGTTCATCTACACCTGGACTTTTATCCACTAAATTAGGAAGGTCGCTCTCCACATCATCTAATCTAATGGCCGCTTCCCCACTCCACCTATAATCATATGGGGCTTCTCCACCTGAAGCTGTTGCGGAAAAAACATAATCGGTATTGCTACAAATAGAAACCTCTGGAAGTGAAAAAGCTACCGTAGGGTTAGCCTTTCCAACCGTTAGATTAAAAGTATCGCAGGCAAAACTTTCACCGTTTGAATTTACCGCATTAACAGTCCAGAAGTATTGTTCTTGTGCTTTTAAACTATCCAGCACGTAGGTAGTGTCCGTTAAACCATCAGCAAATTCAAATTCGGCCCCTGAGGCTGTAACCACCTTTACTTTATAAGCGTCGGCACCTTCCACTGAAGTCCAAACTAAATTTACATTTTGACAAGTATTGGTACTACTATCAGCCGGAGCTAAAAGCACTGGACAATCGGGAAATGGATTTTGAGGATCGCGAATAAGAAAACCATAATCTTCTGTCTCGCCATCGGATGTTTCTCCACAAGGACCTTCCGTTCCAACCCCAAAAACAGGGTCATATCCTCGAACTCTTAGTCTAGAAAGTCCCGTTACAAAATTCTGTGGCCCAGGTGAAACACCAATAAAGCCACCAGCTTGATCATTTGCGCAGTTAATTACTTCTCCATCGTCGTCAAAATCACCGTCTATGTTCCAATCGATGTATATATCTACAACTTCGGTACCAATAGAACCGGGGATCTCTCCTGAAATGTTTATTTGATTACCCACATTGTACTCGATGATAATATCGGTAAAGTCTGAATAAATAAAATCCCCCTTAACCGCGTCACAGGCCTCTGATGAATTGCTAAAATCGTTGAAGTTAAAAAGTCGTACTTCGAAGAAATTATCCCCACAAGCAGGCCCACTTGCCTCACAATACTCTTCTCCACCACCGGTAGGAGGTTCGGGTGGAGGTAGTGGTTCGGTTGACCAAAGCATTTTAAAACCTGGACGTTCGGTTCCTCCATCGGTTACCATTCTTACTGTAAACGACGCGCCCGAAGTAGTAAGATCTGCAGGAGCATCTGTACCACAAAAACGCGTTGTATTAGTTTCATCGACCTGGTCACCATCAAAAATCTCAATGTAGTCGTATATACAAGCTGAAGAATTTCCAGCCTCGTTAGTTTCAATATCAAATTCTCTAAATGAGATATTTAATGGTTTTCCATTCGAAGAAGTTATGGTGAAAACGTATGTTCTTTCTGCAGAGTAATTCTGATCAGGGCCTCCATCATCATACAAAACCCCAATGGTATCGTTTACGGTTTGATTATCCATAAAGTACTCCGGTGAATTTTGAGCTACACTAGGTAAAGCAATCAGAGCACCTAAAAATGTCCATAAAATTCTCTTCATAGCTAGGTTCTTTAATGAAAAAACCGAAAACAAGGTTCTCGGTTTTTCCAATTTCACATTAATATATTAGTTTGACAAGCACCTGTCCATCATCTGTTTCCAGACTTAACAAATACATTCCTTTTTGATCTACAATTATCTTAATTAAGTTTTCAGGTTGATTATTTTTCAATACAACCTTTCCGTCTAGGGTATAAAGAACAAAAGATTTTAGGGCTAGATCCTCGTTTTCGATATTAAACACCCCATCCATGGATGGGTTAGGATAAACGGAAATTTCTTCGTTTTGGATTTGATCCTCAATACCCACTGGGGTAATAAATACGGCTTCAGACCTCTCACTTTCGCATCCTGCATTATTAAATACACTTAAACGATAATTTCCTGTTTTTCTGGCCTCAATGGTTCTCTTATTCTGGTTTAATGGAATACCATCTCTGGTCCATTCATAAACGGCCCCTGCAATACTAGAAGTAAGTAAATTTCCACTTACCTGAATTTCTGGTTTAGTAGGAATGTTTGCAAAGATTATTTCCACTTCTTCACTACTAACTGCACAACCATTTTCATCATTGGTTTCAACAAAATAGGTACCAGATTGATTTATATAAATGGAGTCATTCGTTTCACCCGTATTCCACAAGTTACCATTGGCAAACTCGGAAACCAATAAAACGGAGTCTCCAAAGCAATATGGCCCAGCTGGGTTGACCTGAACTTTGCTTTTGTCTCCAGAGTTATAGAACACAATACTAATGCTGTCCTCAGCCGACGTTTTACATCCCTTAGCAGTAATGGATGTATAAATGTAATTTCCAGTTTGGGTAACAAAAAGGGTGTCTGAGGCACTTCCCGTATTCCAAACTCCAGCTGTATCATAAGACGCTACCAACCTCACCACTGCGCCCGCACAAGCAGGGCTAGGATCTAATTGGGTAATCACTGGCTGAGGTGCTTTAGGTGAAAAGGAAACCGTAGTTGAAGTTGAACCTTCGCATCCGTTAACATCAACAACGTCAACATTATATGTTCCATCCATAACTACAGGTATGGTGAAACTTGTTGAATCACTCGTATTTATATTCCATTTAACACCCGCAAAACTTGCATCTACTGAAAGAAATAAAGTATCTCCTTCGCAAGCAGCTGGAGCCGATTTCATTATCTGAGGAGAAGGGTTAGCAAATACTCTAGCCTTTAAGGTATCAGATGTATTTACACATCCGTTCACTTCGTTAGTCACCACGAAGTCTCCGCTACCACTGGTATACAAGGTATCCGTTGAAGTGTTATTAACATCATTAAAATACATGGTAGAAACATAGTTAAGCACCTGCATACCCACCGTTCCACCTGCGCATTCCTTTCCATTGCTTCCATCAAAGAAAGTTACCTGAGGTTTAGTTGGAATGGAATTGAAGGTCAACATTTCTGGTCCTCTGAAAACATCACAATCTCCAAGCATTACAGATAACCTTAAAAAATGTACGCCATTGCTTAGTGATGGAGCATAGTACAAGCTGTCATTAAGCTGGATAATGTTTAAAGTTTGGTAGTTTGAGCCCGAAACTGAATCATCTACCTGCACTGTTCCTACTGCCCCCTTGATTACAAATAGTGCAGAATCTGCTTCACAAAGTACATTATCAACAAGGTAGAAGTCGTCTAATTGAGCACCATCCAAGGTCGTGATGGTTACTGAATCTGTTCCCCCACATCCTGCGCTGTTAACCGCATTGTAGTACAATTTCACGGATTCCTCATTGGGGTTATTGAACACCACCGCACCACTATTGATGTTATCTAAATAAGTTGCTCCAGAACCTGTCCAGGTATGCGTAATTGTGCCTGGGTATCCAACCACACCTTGAAGAGGTTGGTTAGATCCTTTACAAGTGATTATCGGGTCGTTAGATGGGGAAATTGCCACAACAGGGTCTGCGAATGGAGCCGTAGTAAAGGAAACCGTGTCGCAACCAAAGGCTTGAGTCCCTGCTTCATTTTCGGGAACAACAATCCAGTTATAGGTGGTATCTGGTATTAGTCCATTACCCGGTATAAAGAAAGTATCGGTTGTTTGGATATTGTATTGTGGAGTTGATGCTCCTCTTGGAGTAATTCTAACAGTATATTGAGCTGCATCCGCAACTGGAGACCACCTAAATATTTCTGACGTACAAACGTCGGTAGATCCATTAGATGGAATTTGTTGAGCAACACAGCTTGGTTCGCCACCTTGCAATGACCTTAAAACAATATGATAATCCTCTACTTCACCAATCGCCTGCGTTCCACATGGCTCCGGAGTATTTAACAATCCTGTTGTTCTTACCCTCATTCTATAAATTCCCGTAGGGTTTTCGGTAGGAAGGATATTCACAAACATGGAATCCCCTTCGTTAGCTGATAGTGGGTAAGTTTCTTCAGGTCCAAATACGGTATCCTTATTCCAGTCTATATAAACTGCTCCAACTACCGCTAGGTTTGCTTGGTTAACTGATACCGTAACACGGTATGCATTACCAACCGACCAATCAGATTTGATAAAAGTGTAATTTCCGTATTCATCGCAGTTAGTAACATTATTAAACCCACCATTATCGCCAGTTGCGGCTACTCTATCTATAAAGGTAAAAGTAGTATCGGTGGTGGTTCCATCGGTTGTAACCGAAGCACAATCTGCATCTCCCTGTGCGGCACAATAACCTGCTGAAGGTCCGCCTGTGGTTGGTACAGAGTCGGTTACATTCAGTATGAAATCAACATTTTGATACACAAGGTTACTTCCATAACATGCTTGTGGCGGCGTATTTAGTCCAGCTTCTACACTATTCCATAATTTCAACCTTACGGTATAATCACCCGCTCCTACACCGTCTGGAAGAGTTAGAACCCCAGTTTGGCCTACTGAAATATGTCCTGCAAATTGAAAGAACTCATCGTCATCGAATACCACGTTTTGGTTCCAATCTACCCATCCTGTTACCACTGCATCGGTATAGGTTGCATTCTGAGTTTCAATTAAGCCCCCATCGGTGGTAATATAAAGCGTATCGCCAGTGTTGTCTGTTACTGCGGGACAATCGTTTCCAGGGATAAATAGGTTATTCCCAATTTGAACAAAAAGTAGAGAATCAGAATTGGTTGCAGGTAAATCGATACATCTGCTTGATGCATCGCAATACTGGGCCTGCGAAACAACACCCCATGTTAAGGCAATTAAAAAAGTAAATAACTTCTTCATCTTCAGGTTTGTTTAGGTAAAGATTTGGTATTAAAGTGATACTATCTTAAGAATACGAACTTTATTATTAGAACGGATTTTAAGTAAAAAGTGGCCTTTAGATGGCACTTGGAATCCGGTTTCTTTGTTAAAACTGGTGAAATCAATCGCTTTCCCATCAATTGTAAACAACTCAAAGTCGAGATTTAACTGTTCTGCATTGGAGATATGGAAATAGCCAGTATTACTTGGGTTGGGATAAACACTTACCTGCTCCACCAAGTACGATTCTACAGAAACCACAGTAACTGGAACCGGATCACTTTTAACAGATCCACAACCAAATTTATTGTACGTTTTAACCGTATAGTTTCCGCTCTTTACTGCAGTAATGGTCCTTTGATTCTTGTTTAAAGGAATACCATCTCTAAACCATTCGTATACCTCGCCAATACTATCGCAGGTTAATACATTTCCACTTACTGTTATTGATGGCTTAGTAGGAATAGCTCCAAATTGAATGGCAACTCTTTCGCTTTCTACCTCACACCCATTATTATCGGTACTGCGAACCGCGTACATACCAGATTGCTTCACATATATACTATCATTAGTAGCCCCGTTGCTCCACAAGTTCCCATCGGCAAATTGAGAAATAAGTAGAACCGAATCTCCTGAACAATATGGCGCTTCTGGTTTCACGGTAATTTTAGATTTTTGTCCTTGCTCAAAGAAAGTTACTTCAATTACCTCATCGGCTTGGGTTTCACAACCTTCATTGGTGATAGATTTATAAGTAAAGGACCCTGAATTGGTAACCACCAGCGTATCAGAAGTGGCTCCAGTATTCCATCTACCCGCAACATCGTAGCTTGCTACTAATCTCACCGCAGTCCCCGCACATGCTGGATCGGGATCTAATTGAGTTACTACTGGTTTAGAGGCTTTTGCAAAGAAGGTAACTTGCTCAGAATTGCTTCCTTCGCAACCATTGGTATCTACAACATTAACTTGGTAATTACCATCTTGAAAAACAATAATAGCACGATCCAAAGAATCGGCTTTACCAGTATTCCATTTAACAGAGCTAAAACCTACAACCACAGATAATTCTAGCGAATCACCCTGACAGGCTGCATTTGGAAACTTAAATATTTCAGGTTGCGGATTAGGATGAACTTGAGCATTCAATACCTCGGACCTAGCAGTACAACCATTTTCGGTATAGGATGCAAAAAACTCACCCGAGCCACTTGTAAACAACTGAGCACTTGAAGTACTATTGGCGTCATTCCAGAACATCCCAGCTCTAAAGTTGGTTATTTCCATTCCTACTGTTCCCCCCTGGCATGCTTCGCCAATTCCGTTTACGAATTGGACAATAGGTCTTTCTGGTGCTGGATTTATGGTCAATCTAATGGAATCTCGCTGAACGTCACAATCGCCAAGTTCAACTCTTAATCTCACAAATCTTGTTGCATCCCAAAAAGGCAATTGATAAAGCGTGTCATTGATTTTTTCCGGACTGAAGGTAACATAGGATCTCCCAGCCACACTGTCTTCAAACACCAAGTTTCCTATTGCCCCTTTTACCACTGCAAAAACTGTATCATCTTGGCAAATTTCACTTTCCGTTAAGTAGTAGTCTTCTAATACCGCTCCGTCTAATGTTGTAATAACCACAGAGTCCTGACCGCCACATCCAAAGTCATTGGTAGCTGAGTAATAAAGTTTCAATGAGGTTTCTGCTGGATTATTATAAACCACTGTAGCAGCATTAGTACTATTTAGAAAGGCTGCTGCCGGACCAGACCATACGTGGTTGATATTTGAAGGGTATCCCATTACCCCGTTTAGAGGTTGGTTGGATGATTTACAAGTGAAAATAGTATCGCCCACCGGAGTTATTTGAACATTAGGATCTGCAAAAGGTACCACATCAAAATAGCTGGTATCGCAATTTGCAGAACTTATATCATCAGCATAGGCGTTAATTGTCCAACCAATATTGGCCCCAACAGCCCATCCATTTACTGGTGCATAGGTAGTGTCTTGAGTAAAAAAGGTATTTACCAGAGATCCATTTTCAAAAATCTTAACCTGAAATGAGTCGGCCACAACATTTGCAGGTTTTCCCCAAATAAGGCTGGTAGACTGACAAATATCCCTCGCATCATCAGCAGGAGATATTTTGGCCGGACAATCGGGAAATGGTTGAGAGGGATCTGATATAAAAAAGCTATAATCCTCAGTTTCACCATCACCTGTTGTTCCACAAGGGTTAGGTGTTTCGGCAAAAATCAACCCATAAGTACGAACTCTTAAGCGCGTTAAACCAACTTTAAAATCCCCACGAGGATCCTCTATAGTTCCAGAAAAATCAGCATTAATCGTTGTGGTATTTAAAACCATTTCATCAGATTCAAATACTTGGTTTTGATCCCAATCAATCCATACTGCAGCTTGATCTCCTAGAGGAGAATTAATTCTCCCTGAAAAATTAACTGGGGTCCCTATTTGATAAGGCAATATGATATCCGTATTGTCTCCGTATGCTGTATCACTGGGATCCATGTTCTTTTCACAACCTCTTTCGGTTGTGGTTATGGTACCGTATGTAAACTCTGTAATGGTTCCAAAACGGTTGTCATCACAAGGTCCACCATCTGCAGCACAATAACCGTCACCACCTCCTGTAGGGGGCTGGTTACCGGGATCATCTTCGGTACTAGGCATAAACAACCAAGCCCCTGTGAACGGATCATTCTTTAATCCACATTCTACAAAGTTTGCATAAGAGGCGTCTTCGTTTTCAACTCCTACCGTACCACCTATTTCAGAAAGGTTATTATAGAATACTATAATTTCAATATTATTAGTGGTTTCGTGAAGCTTTAATTGTGCCCTTACATAACCGTTGTAATCTGGAAATGCCTCACAGGGAACCAAATCTGCACTTAAAACAAAGTAATCCCAGGTAACAATGAATTCCCTATTTGGCGCTGTTCCTACTGTCCTGTAAGCTAGTTTAGGAGTTCCCCCATCAGTTGGTACACATAGTCCATCTAAAAATAAATCATCCCAATAAACCGCTATAAAATTATCTGGATTTGCAGCATCTTGCTCCCTAGCTGGATCGTATAAATCCTCTACTGGGTAACACAGTTTCTCCCTATTAAAATCTCTTCCTTGGTAGTTGCTACCAAAAGTCACATTTCCGTTAATGGAAGCAAAAAGCGTTTGATACTCGTTATTGAAAAATTTAAAAGTAAATGGAATGGCAAGTGGATATACTTCATCTTCACCAGCGGCAGCAATCACCTCCGTTGGTAATCCTCCATTCATATCTATAAAATCCATGGGGATTACAGAATCTCTGTAGGATAAAATGTCTTGACCGATGGCAGATATTGCCATACAAGTAAAAACTAGAGCGAATAAATTATTCATGTTGGGAATTTCGAACTTTGTGTGGCCCAAAGTTACCCAAATTATATTGGCCAGCTATAGCGTTTGACCAATAGCAAATAAAAACGCCCCTGATCAAGACCAGAGGCGTTTACGTAACTATTTGCTAGTTAACTATTTTGAAATAACGGGCAGCGCTTTTAAACCGCTTGCACTTTTTACCTTAACGATATAATAACCAGGGTTCTCTATGGTAATTTCGACATGTGTTTGAGTGATATATTTCACCGAAATTTGGTCGATTTGCTTGCCTTGAGCGTCGTAAATAACAACTCCCTCAATTACGTCCTCCCCTTCAATATTAAAGTACTTATCAAAAGGCATGGGGTAAATAGAAAACTCAGTAGAGTTAAACTCACCAACACTTGTTGTTTTGGAGGCATAGAATACTCCGTCACTTAAGGCCGAAGTACATCCCATATCCGATTTAGCCTGCACCGTATATACACCACTTTCATACACTTCAAGTTCAGGACTACCATCGCCATCAATTTCATTTGTTTCCTTAAACCATCGGTAGAACAAATCATTCTCGGCATTGGTAACCGAAATTAAATCCTCACCAAGCTCTATAATCGGTTTTACCGGATTATCATTAAATGTAACTTCCAATGCATCCGAAGCGGTAGTACACCCATTTTCACCTTCTGCAATGGCTACAAAACTTCCAGAATTAAGCACCTTTAGGATGGGCTTAGCAATACCTGTTGACCATTTAATAGTTCCCTGATGATCCGTAGAGAGCGTAACCTCATCTCCCTTACAATAAGGTCCTTCTGGACTTGCGGAAACGGTTGGTTTTTCTGGGTTAGAGCCAAAACTAAAATCAAAGGTTTCACTGACATTTTCACAACCATGCTCCTCAATGCTAGCAAACAACTCGAAATCGTCTTTGTAAATTAACATATCACCCTGGGCACCATTGCTCCAAGTTACAGGACGGCCAGTTTGATTTAATATCACCACAGAATCACCATCACACAATGGTGTTGGATAAACCGCGTGAATTAGCGGTTTTTGAGGTAAATTTTTAAACTCTATTCCTGCAGGAATGGATGTATTGGAACAACCATTAGGATGACGAGCTGTAATTAAATAATTACCAGATTTTGTAACACGAATCGTATCATCAATCTGCCCTGTACTCCATAACTTTTGTCCTTCGGCATCTGAGGTTAAAACAACCTCTGTCCCTTCACAAAATGGAGCCTGTGTTAATACTTGGATGTTGGGCTTAGCTGGGCTTTCTTTCAGGATAATTTCTATATCCGGACTCGTTCTAGAACAACCTTGCTGCGTGGTGTAGGTCACATTGAAAATTCCAGATTCGAAAAGCGGATGATTGGTTCCTTTTCTACCAGTATTCCACGTTAATCCAGTAGTATAATTTAACACTTGTAATTCATGCCCTTCACTTCTACAAAAGCTGTTGTAGCCTACGAAATTAGTTATAGGCATATCGGGAATAAGGAAGCTTTCAACTTTAATTTCGTTGGTATAATCCACACAACTTCCCATTTCGAATTTAATTCTATAAGTGTAATCTCCAATAGCAGCTGGAGTTAACCTAACCACCCCATTTGGTAAAATAACATCGGAAGTAGGGTTGTATTGCCCAGTTAAAGTATCCAGTAATTCAACCGTCATTTGAGCATTGGGTAATACATCTGGGTTAGCAGGGATAATTTTAGTTTCGAAATAATCACCCACGCAAACTTCTCCCTCGCTATCTTTGAGGTAAGAACCTGCCGCAGATTGCTCTATGTCTAGGTAAATTGTTTCTCTGGTAGAACAACCATAGCTATTGGTTAAAACAAAGTCAATAGTTCTGTTTCCTGCCTTCGTTGCTGTAAGGATGGGATCTAGAATATTGCTATTGTTCAACATATTATCCTGATCATCCCAGTAATAGGTATCTCCGGGTTTAAAAGGACTTACCGTAGCTGAAATCTGTAGCGATCGACCACGACACATTGCTACCAATGTATCTGGAGTAAAACGAATATCTCCAAAATCAGGAGCAGTAGTAAACCTACTTTTAATACAGTTTCTAGCTTTTCCGTTAGGGTTTATTGCCTCTGCAAGAATTTCGTAATTTTTGGATGTTTCCAATAATCCTCCTGGAATCACCACCATATTGGTACTAACTCGCTTGGTAAATAGTGGAGTAGATTGACCAAATGGGAACAAAGAAAAATCGTAATGCGTTGCCCCAGGGACTGCTCCCCAAGAAATAGTATCTAGGTCGGTGCAGTGCCCATTACTAAGGTGAGCAGGAACATAACTAGCACGCTGAACACAACCAGGAGGAGGGTTTTGAGTATTTGTTACTACAACGGTGTAATCCTCCCACTCTCCATAATTATCTGTTCCACATGATTTCGCCGTTTCTATCCATAGGGTGGAAAACACTCGCATCCTTCGGGAACCAGAAGGTATTCCTGTGGGAACAATTACTGTACAAGTCTGAGTTCCATTATTCAATCCAGCTTGAAAAGTTTCACCTGGATCATCAAAATCGTAATCATTATTCCAATCTATGAACACCCAAGACAATACCCCGACAGTGGTGGTTCTATAATTGGTAAGAGTAACATCATAGGTATTTCCAGTACTCCAAAAAATCTCCTTATTTGTAAAATCTCCATAACGCTCACAACCCGAAGAATTATTGAATGTGGGCCCATCGGTTTGTGCCCTTACATTGGCTATCCAGTAAAATCCACAGTAATATGAAGATCCTTTTGCTTCGCAATAGGTTCCTCCACCTCCTGGAGCAGGAATATCTTCGGTAACTTTTAATGTAATATCCACATAGTGATATGCTCCATTATAACATGGTCCACCACCATCTAAGTAGTGATCCAAACTATATATAACCTGCATTCTTAATCGGTAAGTACCTGAGTTTACTCCAGAGGGTGTAGAAAGCAAATACTTATGGCCTGTTGCATCTTGGTAGGAGCCAGTAAGTTCGTAGGTTTCATTT
The DNA here is from genome assembly GCF_007995015.1 of Luteibaculum oceani. NCBI lineage: Bacteria > Pseudomonadati > Bacteroidota > Flavobacteriia > Flavobacteriales > Luteibaculaceae > Luteibaculum > Luteibaculum oceani. Next base: position 114,882 of record NZ_VORB01000002.1, on the reverse strand, counting down.
GAAGAGAACGAATTACTCTTATTCCAGTCGACATAGGCAAAGACAAGGACATCCTGATATTTCAAGATTTTAGCAGAAAGCAATCCTCCTTGTGATGGAGATACGTACAAGGTATCCGTTGCCGTTCTGTCGTCCACCCTCCAACTGTAACAATTCGATGGAAGATTAATCTTATGCTGACCCAGACTAATCCATTCAAATTTCGTGTCGCAATAAGTGTAGGGATCGCAGTATTGCGAATACACCAAGACGGAAGACAGGAACAGGGAAAAAAACAGGGAAAGGCGTTTGTTTAAAGGCATAAACAATGAGTTAAGGATTACACATTGCGTTCCTGTAAAATAGATTGGATATTGAAAATTAGTTTAACCCGTGGCAAAAGCCTTGAATTCCTATTAAAGACTCTTAAAACACAAAGTTCCGCGTACTAACTCAATACCCAAACAAGATTACTACAGAACACAGTTTAAACAAAACTATGTATTCTAATACACTTAACAAACGAAACCAAATAAAGCTAGAATTGGCAAGAATTTAATTTAATCCGCCTTGATGAATTTTACTTTAAGGCGAGGCTCCTTCAACCTAGCCCTAACCCACCTATTGTATTTAGTACTATCAATAACTGGATTAAAATTTTTAGTATAATAAGTTATGACCAACGGTAAATTTTTTGAACTGCCCGTTGTGATTCTATTCACATATCCCCCTTCGATGGCTTCCACCCATGGATAGAGTATCTTTGCCTCATTGTACAAGGCTTTTAGCGCCATTGTATCCCGTTTACCGAGCATAACTACCTGATTCTCTAGGAATTCAATTCGCTCGTCTTTTGATGCTAAAAGTGCTTCATTCTTTTCATAAAGATCCTGAATGATTCCACTTTTTACTTGTTCGGAGACTTTACCTGCTATTTCAACCGTTTCGTCTTTACTCTGATGAATAGTAAGCTGTGCATCGGCTAAATCGTAGGTTTCCATTTTCTTGCGCCATCCTTGAATAACCCCTTCTGGCACCCTTTCCCCTATTAGAAAGATGTCTATCGCCTTTTCATCGTCACTATAAACAACCTTTTCATTTATTATTTCAGCTCCTTCGTAATACAGCTCTTGAGCTAAAAAATTTCTTACGTTACGATTGTAAATGGTTTCCTTGATAACATCGTAGAAAATAAAAGCCGAAGGCACCATAACAACGATTACGAAAATGGTAATAGATAATCGGATGCGCTTTTCCTTTTTTGTATCTACAAACTCTACCAGAGGAAATTTTAAAAACCTGATAACTAGAAAAGTAGTAATACAGATAAAAACAGAGTTGAGCAAGAACAAATACATTGCTCCGAAGAAAACGGAGGTTGACCCAATAGCTAAGCCATATCCTGCGGTACAAAGAGGCGGCATTAGTGCCGTTGCTATGGCAACACCTGGCACAACATTGCTCTTTTCTTTTCTAGAACCTGCAACAATTCCAGCTAAACCTCCAAAGGTTGCAACAAAAACATCGAGAATAGTGGGTTTTACCCTTCCCAATAATTCAGAGGTAATTTCCGTTAGAGGAGAAAGAGAAAAATAAAGGGTTGAAGTTGCTAAAGCAATCAGGATCATAATCCCAAAATTCTTCAGCGAACGGGTTAAGGTCTCCCAATCGTTGGTACCCACAGCTAGGCCAAGTCCCAAAATAGGGCCCATTAGCGGCGAAATAAGCATGGCTCCAATTACAACAGGAATACTGTTGACATTAAGACCAATACTGGCAATAAAAATACTGAAGACTAAAATCCAGCTGTTATGTCCTTTAAAAGAAATATCCCTTTTAATTCCGTCGGAAGTCTCTTTGATTTGAGCACCCTCTCGGATATTAAAAGTGCTTTTGAAAAGCTTTATAATTGATACAAGAACTCTTTTTAGGGAAAAATTAATTCGTTTTAATTCTTCCTGAGTTTCTTCTTCTGGGTTCAAATTGCCATTTTCAGCCATTACGCCTTTCTTTTACAGGCAAGTAAGGTATTTTTTAGAAGCGATACACGCGTCATAGGTCCTACTCCACCAGGAACTGGAGTAATAAAGGAAGCTTTTTTCTTAACGCTTTCAAAATGAACATCTCCTGCTACCCTATATCCCTTTTTTCTAGAGCTATCTGTCACACGAGTGATTCCAACATCTATGATAACTGCACCCTCTTTTACCATATCCCCTTTTATGAAGTCTGGTTTTCCAAGAGCTACAATTAAAATATCGGCCGTTTTAATTAAAGCCTCTAGGTTTTGAGTTCTGGAGTGCGCAAGAGTTACCGTTGCATTTCCTGGGTCATTATTACGACTCATTAAAATACTTACCGGTGTTCCCACAATATTGGATCTTCCCACAACCACACAATTTTTACCAGAGGTATCTATGCTGTAGTACTCCAGCAACTGCATAATTCCGTATGGCGTTGCAGGTAAGAAAGTTGGGAGATTTAAAACCATTTTCCCCAAGTTCTCTGGATGGAATCCGTCTACATCCTTAGTAGGAGAAATGGCTTGCGTAATTTTCTTTTCGTTAATGTGCTTTGGCAGAGGTAGCTGAACGATATACCCATCTAGCGATTCGTCGCTATTTAGCTCATCTATTTTTTCGAGTAATTCTTTTTCGGTAATGGTATCGGAAAGCTTGATTAGTGAAGATTTAAAACCTACTTCCTCACAGTCTTTAATCTTAGCGTTAACATAGGTTTGGCTGGCTCCATTGTCACCTACAAGCACCGCTGCAAGGTGTGGAGGTCTGTTTCCTTTATCCACCCAGGTTGCGACCTCTTTTTTAATTTCCTGCCTAACCTGTTCCGCTGTTTTTTTACCGTCTAGAATTCTCATACCCCTTATTATCTGCGCATTCCTTTAAACTGATTCATCATACCCATCATGTTCTTTTTATTAGACATCATGCGCATCATTTTTCTAGTTTCTTCGAACTGCTTTATTAATCTATTTACCTCCTGAATAGTAGTACCACTACCGGATGCGATTCTCTTTTTACGGCTTGAGTTAATTAACTCGGGTTGTACCCTTTCTTGTACCGTCATGGATTGGATAATAGCCTCAACGCCTTTAAATGCGTCATCGTCTATATCCATATTTTTCATGGCCTTACCCATTCCAGGTATCATCCCCATAAGATCTTTAACCGACCCCATTTTCTTGATTTGCTGGATATGATCCATAAAATCTTCGAAATTGAATTGGTTCTTGGCAATTTTCTTTTGGAGTTTTCTAACCTTTTCGGCGTCGTATTGCTCTTGGGCGCGTTCTACAAGCGAAACCACATCTCCCATTCCAAGAATACGGTCGGCCATACGTTCTGGATAAAACACATCCAGCGCGTCCATTTTTTCTCCGGTACCGATAAACTTGATGGGTTTATCTACCACCTTACGAATGGATAAAGCCGCTCCACCACGGGTATCACCATCTAATTTCGTTAATACTACACCATCGAAATTTAATCGGCTATTAAAGGCTTTTGCCGTATTAACAGCATCCTGCCCGGTCATGGAATCCACAACAAAAAGTACCTCTTGTGGATTGATTGCATTTTTGATTTCAGCAATCTCATTCATCATCTTTTCATCCACGGCCAAACGACCAGCGGTATCGATGATAACCATATTTAAGCCTTGCTTCTTTGCAAACTCTATTCCCTCTTGAGCAATTTTTACTGGGTCTTTTTGCTCCTTGTTTGAGTATACCTCTACACCTACCTGCTCACCCACAACGTGAAGCTGATCGATAGCTGCAGGACGGTAAACATCACAGGCAACTAAAAGGGGCTTTTTACCCTTTTTCTTTTTTAGAAAATTAGCAAGCTTACCACTAAATGTAGTTTTACCCGAACCCTGAAGACCCGACATTAAAACTACAGAAGGGTTACCACTGATATTGATATCGGTAGCGTCGCCCCCCATTAATTTGGTAAGCTCGTCTTTGGTAATTTTAATAAGTAATTGACCTGGCGTAACGCTAGTAAGTACATTTTGCCCCAACGCCTTTTCTTTTACCGTGTCAGTAAAGGTCTTTGCAACTTTAAAGTTAACATCGGCATCTAGCAGGGCTCTACGCACTTCCTTTAAGGTCTCAGCAACGTTTACCTCGGTAATTTGACCGTGCCCTTTAAGAACTTTAAACGCCCTATCTAACTTATCACTTATACTTTCGAACATAATTTCTAAATGCTTTTTTACAGGTTTTACATTCTTTCTGGCACCTCAATACCCAATAAATTCATGGCCTGAGCTATCACCTCACTTACCTTCTTACTTAATGCAAGCCTAAAGGATGAAAGAATTTTATTTTCCTCTTTTAATATGCTTTGACTTTGGTAGAAACTGTTATAAGATTTAACCAAGTCGTAAATATAATTTGCAATTAATGCTGGATTGTAATTTTCTCCAGCCTCTTTAACAATGCTTGGGTATTTCAACAACATAACCACACATTGTTTTTCGGTGGCATGTAACTGAATATCTGTGTTGATCTCTTTAAAGTCGAGCTCGGATTTATCCAATAAGGACTTAATTCTGGCGTAAGTATATTGGATAAAAGGCCCAGTATGACCATTAAAATCGATAGACTCCTTTGGATCGAAAAGCATGCGCTTTTTCGGGTCTACTTTTAGTAAAAAGTATTTCAATGCCCCTAAGCCGACTGTATTGTGTAGCTTTTGGTAAGCCTCTTTATCTGCAGCATCAACCTTTCCTAGTTCTTGAGCAATGCGTTCGGCTTCATCTACCATTTCCTTCATCAGGTCGTCGGCATCAACAACGGTACCCTCTCGAGATTTCATTTTTCCGGAAGGCAAATCAACCATCCCATAAGATAAATGGTAGCAGTTTTTCGCCCAACCATAGCCCATTTTCTCTAGGATCTTAAATAAAACTTGAAAGTGGTAATCCTGCTCGTTTCCAACAGTGTAAACAATCTGGTTTAACTCAGGAACATCTTCATAGCGCTGTATTGCTGTTCCAATATCTTGAGTCATATAAACAGCAGTTCCGTCAGATCTAAGCAGCAGTTTTTGATCCAGTCCTTCACCCTCGAGGTCTATCCATATGGAACCATCTTCCTTCTGGTAGAACAACCCTTCTTTAAGTCCTTTAAGCACCACTTCGCGGCCTTTTAGGTAAGTATCAGATTCGTAATATAATTTATCGAAGCTTACCCCCATGGTTTTGTAGGTGTCTTCAAAGCCGTCGTATACCCAACCATTCATTTTAGCCCAAAGCGCTCTTACTTTTGGGTCTTCGCTCTCCCACTTTCTAAGCAATTCTTGGGCACCTAAGAGATATTTATTATTTCTATCGCAAAGCGTTTTTAAAAGCTCCTTATCCTTTTCGTTAATTGACTCTTTTCCGTCTGTTTTAAGCTTAAACAAAAGCTGCTTTTCCTTATCGGATTGCGGAAGGTCATCTGGGTACTTATTTTCCCATTCCGCAATTAGCTTTTCATTTTGCTCTCGGTACTTTTTATCGAATAAAACGTAGTACTTCCCTACCAGCTTATCCCCTTTTAACTCCCCAGGTGCTTCACCTTCTCCAAATAACTGCCAAGCCAACATAGACTTGCAGATATGAATTCCTCTGTCGTTTATGATCTGCACCTTTTTAACCTCATGTCCATTTGCCTTTAGGATATTGGATACGGCATGACCAAGAAAAATATTTCTTAAATGTCCTAGGTGCAGTGGTTTATTGGTATTTGGGGAAGAAAACTCCACCATTACCGATTTGGGGTTTTCGGATTTTACATTCCCAAACTTGTTATCCGAAATAGAATCATTTAAAGATTCCAACCAGTATTCATCGTTAATTACAAGATTTAGAAAACCTTTAACCACATTAAAATCTTGTACTAACGCGTTATTCTCCTTAAGATAAGTACCAATTTTCTCACCTATATCCTCGGGTTTTCCTTTAAGGGGCTTGGTTAAAGGAAAGGTCACTAAAGTAATTTCACCATCAAACTCTTTCCTAGTCTCTTGAAAAGACAGTTTTACATTCTCCTCTACTTGGAATATATCACTTATGGCTTTTAAGACCTCCTTTTCGAGGAGTTGGGAAAGTTGTTGCATGCAGAAATTTTTGGCAAAAATAGGTAATTCAGCAGCTTTATTAAATCTCAATTAACAAAGTATGCATTCATAACTGTGGAAAATTAAAAAAGTATAGTCCTCTGAGGCTTGGATAATGGGTTATTTTTGTAGCAAAGCCAACCAATAATGTACAATTTCATAGAGATAGAAATAGCCAACAGAATTGCTGAAATTAAACTCAATAGGCCGGAAAAACGAAATGCTTTAAACCAAAATTTAGTAATTGAACTTACTACGGCTTTTAAATCTTTGGAATCGGATCCCTCGGTTAAGGTTATAATTCTGAGTGGTAACGGACCAGCATTTTGTGCAGGAGCTGATTTATCTTACCTCCAAGATTTACAGAAAAACACATTTGAAGAGAATTTAGCGGACTCGAAAACCCTTATGAATTTGTTCGAGACCATGTATAATTTAAAAAAGGTAATAATCGCCAAGATTACGGGGCATGCAATTGCGGGTGGCGCCGGATTAGCAACCGTTTGTGACTTGGTGTATTCGGTTCCAGAAGCGATGTATGGGTACACCGAAGTTAAAATAGGGTTCATACCTGCCCTTGTTTCCGTTTTTCTAGTTCGCAAAATCGGAGAGGCTAAAGCTAAAGACCTTTTGCTTACAGGGAGGCTAATCCCAGCAGAAGAGGCTCGTGAAATGGGAATATTCAATGCTGTATTCAGCAATCACGACATACATGATCAGGTTAAAAAGGTAGCGAGTAAACTATGTACTGGAGCTTCTGGTGCATCCTTATTTTTAACCAAACAACTTATCGCGAAGGCTCAGGATACGTCCAACTTGAACGAGGCATTAGAATTGGCAGCGAAAATGAATGCTGAGGCAAGGGCAACAGAAGATTGCCAGAATGGAATTGCAGCATTTTTAAATAAAGAAAAAATACTGTGGTAAAAACTGTAGTTTTCTTTGTTAATCTGCTCGTTTTAACGGTTTTAAGTTTCGCTCAGGATCAATCCTTTGCAGTGGAGCTACAATACAGCTACTCCAAAACCGACTCGTTAAACCTCATCCAGCAGCAATTCCTACCTAAAGGGTGCATTCTCTACGGGAATGATAAACGCGTGGTTCAAAAAATAAATTTCGGTATGGTTTCAATGATTAGAATCGCAGATGCTGGTTCGGATTCCATCTTAAATTATGTAAGCGCCATGGGAAATAAAGTATGGTACAAAAGCCCTACCCCAGTTGAAGAAAAGCCCTTTGAAATAAAGCTAACCGACAAAAAAATAACCAAAGAAGCTTACACTTTAGACCTGGCAATTGGCGTTAACAAGGGGAAAAAGTTCCCCATTTACTATTTAAAAGGGATAAACACCCCCCTTTTCCCAAGGTTTAAACACTTAGCAGGAGTACCTTTGCAATATAAATTGGAGGGTATTGAAATGGGTATGGATATTTTGGTTCACATTCTTTGGTATAAGAACAATATTCCAAACGATTTAAATACTGAGTTACCTTCGGGCTACCGAAAGGCAACTAAAGAAGATTTTGAGAATTTCAGTGGATTTTTCAATTAATGGCACGGAAAAAGCAAGCACCTAAAAAGAGAACCCGGGGAGGAAGACAACCGGTGGATAAGAAAAAATTTAGCCTAACCTTTTTTAAAGATCCCAAATTTAAAAAGGTAGTTGGAGCGTTTTTTGTTATCGCAAGCGCAATTTTATTCCTTTCCTTCACCTCCTACCTTTTTTCTTGGCAGGATGATCAATCGGTTGTCGCCTCGAAATCGTTCTGGGAATTGATGAACCCAGAAATTACCGTTAGCAATTGGCTAGGAAAAATTGGAGCTTGGTTATCACATCATTTTATCCACCAATCATTTGGAATTGCATCCTTTGGTTTTGTCCTATTGTTATTTGTTCTGGGAGTTAAAATCGGGCTTGGATTTAGTCTTACCCCCTTGCCAAAGCTGGTTAAAAACCTCATTTTCAACCTTATTTTCCTTCCTTTTTTACTTGGATTTTTCTTTAGTGCCAACCTTCCCTTTTTAGGTGGATCAATTGGTTATTTCCTAAGTGAATTTTTTATTGGGTTGCTTGGTAGTGTTGGCTCCGCCCTACTACTTACATTGATGGCATTTGCCTATGTGGTATATACCTTCAATCCCAATCTGGATGTATTGTTCGAAAAGAAAGCAAAATTGGCAACTGGGAATGCCTCGAAAATGGATGAAACCCTTCAATCCGAGTCAAATACTACTTCAGCTCAGGATGAGGAAGACTTCTACACCAAACTTACCAAAGCTGAATTGGTACCCGACGAAGGCGAAGAAGAAGATTCCAAACCTGCGGCAAGTACTTCAAATGAAGATGTAGACCAGGCTGAAAGTGAAATAAACCTTAAATACAGCGACGAACAATTTGAGGTTATAGATACTAGCAATGCTGAAGAAAGTCCCGAGGATGAAAATTCCAATTTGGAAGAAAGTGAGGATACCGAGCTAGAGATTGATGAGCAATCGAACAATGTTGAGGAAGAATTATCAAACAGAGAGGTAAATAAGCGCCTCAAAGATTTTGGTCCTTACGACCCCAAATTAGATTTATCTAGTTTTAAACTACCACCTATAGACCTGCTCGAAGACCATGGAAGTGGACACCTAACTCTGGAAGAGCGGATGGATAAAACCACTCTTGAAGAGAATAAGCAAAAGATTATCACCACCCTTCAAAATTATAAGATTGGAATTTCTAAAATAAAAGCCACCATTGGGCCTACGGTTACTTTATACGAAATAGTACCAGAAGCGGGAGTGAGAATTTCCAAGATTAAAAACCTAGAGGATGATATCGCCCTGAGCCTAGCAGCACTGGGAATTAGAATTATTGCCCCTATTCCAGGAAAAGGTACCATTGGTATTGAGGTTCCCAATACCCACCCGGATATGGTAGCCATGAAAACCTTAATTAAAGGGGAGAAATTTCAACACAGTAAATACGATCTGCCGGTAGCACTAGGTAAAACCATTAGCAACGAGACCTTTATTGCAGATTTGGCAAAAATGCCTCACCTTCTTATGGCTGGTGCAACGGGTCAGGGTAAATCTGTTGGATTAAATGCTATCCTGGTATCGCTGATGTACAAAAAGCATCCAGCCCAGATTAAATTTGTACTTGTTGACCCTAAGAAGGTAGAGCTTAACCTATTTAACAAGATAGAGCGCCATTACCTAGCGAAGCTACCCGATGAAGAAGAGGCGATTATCACCGACACTTCTAAGGTGGTAAAGACACTTAATTCACTTTGCGTGGAGATGGACCACCGTTATGAGCTATTAAAAGATGCTCAGGTTAGGAACATTAAAGAATACAACAAGAAGTTTATAAACAGAAAACTCAACCCAGAAAAAGGACATAAATACCTTCCTTACATTGTTTTAGTAGTAGATGAGTTTGCAGATTTAATTATGACTGCTGGTAAGGAAGTTGAAATGCCAATAGCTCGTTTAGCACAGTTAGCTAGAGCAATTGGAATTCACTTAATCATTGCGACTCAAAGACCATCGGTAAACATTATAACGGGTATTATTAAAGCGAATTTCCCGGCTCGTATTGCGTTTAGAGTTACCTCTAAAGTAGATTCTAGAACCATATTAGATTCAGGGGGTGCTGAGCAATTAATAGGACGGGGAGATATGCTTTTCTCCACTGGAAACGATCTAGTAAGGCTACAATGTGGATTTGTAGACACCCCAGAGGTAGAGGAAATTTGTGAATATGTTGGAGAACAGAGGGGATATCCAAGCGCTTTCCTTTTACCTGAGGTAGCGGACGAAAGTGACAATGGGCCTTCTGAAATTTTAGACGGAGAGCAAGACGAATTGTTCGAAGAAGCTGCAAGAGTTATAGTGGCGCATCAACAAGGGTCTACCTCCCTGCTGCAACGAAAATTAAAATTGGGATACAACCGAGCTGGGAGAATCGTAGATCAATTGGAGGCTGCGGGAATAGTTGGGCCATTTGAAGGATCGAAAGCCAGGAAGGTTTTAATTCCTGATGAACTATCTTTGGAACAGTTTTTGAGTAATCAACAACAACAAAATTAACCTAAGCATGAAATACGCAGTTAAGACATTGCTGCTCCTTGTAAGCTGTATAAGCTTTATTACAAGCACATTAGCCCAAGAGTCTAGCGACCCAAAGGCGAAAAAAATCCTAGATGAATTAAGTGGGAAAACCAAAGGTTACGCTACCATTACCGCCTCTTTTAATTCTACTTTGGAGAATAAGCAGGCCAATATGAAAGTGGACCAAGAAGGTGTGATAAAATTAAAAGGCACCAAGTTTAATCTGGTTTTAGACGATTACATCATCCTTTCCGATGGTGAAAGTACTTGGACAGTTGTAGAGTCGGATAACGAGGTTTATATCGACGATTTATCTGCACTAACAGGTGGTGACATTAACCCGAGTGAGATTTTCACCTTGTGGGAAAAAGGGTTTAAATACAACTACAAGGGAGAAGAGACCGTGAATGGAAAAGCTTGTCATCACATAAACTTATATCCCAAAAACCCATCTGAGAAGAATTATCACACCATCAAATTATATGTGGATAAGGCTGCAATGGAGATTTCAAAGGTTGTTGTAATGGGTAAGGGTGGAGATATTTACACCTATCAAATTAAATCCTTTAAGCCCAACGAGGGATTAAGTGATGCGCTTTTTGTATTTGACAAGAAAAAATATCCTGGAATTTCGGTAGTAGATAATCGCTTTTAGTTTTAAGCGACCCAATCGATATCCTTTTTAAGTAGCTCCAAGGTTTGTGCCTCGGGGCTATTTTTTTGGGGTTTAAAGTCGTACTCCCACGAAGCAAGTTTGGGCAAGCTCATCAATATAGATTCTATCCTCCCCCCTGTTTTTAAACCGAATTGAGTTCCTCTATCGTAAACCAAATTAAACTCCACATACCTACCTCTTCGCAATAATTGCCATTGTTTTTCTTCCTCGTTAAAAGGCAAATCTTTATTGGCATTTGCAATCGGTAAATAACAGTTTAAAAAGCTGTTTCCAACACCTAACACAAATTGCTCTATATCTTGCTTAGAAATTTGCTCAGTATGCTTTAGCTGGTCAAAAAATATCCCCCCAACTCCTCTGGTTTCATTCCGGTGTGGATTAAAGAAATAATTATCAGCCCAGGTTTTATATTCTTGATATGCTTCTGGTTTAAACTTATCGCAAACCGATTTAAGGGTTTGATGAAACTGCTTGGCCTGGTCTTTTACTATATAATGTGGAGTTAGATCTATTCCTCCACCAAACCAATAGGTCTCCGTTCCCGGTAACTCGAAATACCGAATATTCATGTGAATGATAGGAACGTGCGGATTATTCGGGTGAAGAACAATACTTACCCCAGTAGCGAAAAACTCTTCAGCATCTGTCTTAAATTCCTTTTTAATCAGATCGGGGATAGGACCAAAAACTTTAGAGAAGTTTACTCCACCCTTTTCTAAAACCTTACCACCCTGAATTATTCGGGTAGCTCCACCTCCACCACCTGGACGCTGCCAAAGATCCTCCTGAAATTTAGATTTTCCATCTAGATCCTCTAGACCCCTACAGATGTTATTTTGTATTTGCTGAAACTTCTCTGCAATCGAATCTCTAAACTCCATTAATTAAGGACCTTAATTTTATAATTGTCGTAGGATAAAATGTATGCTGCCTTGTTTTCAAACCCAGAAGTATTAGAAATGCGAAGCATACTAAACTTGGTAGAGGTAGTGTTGGTATCACTATTAAGTTCTTCTAAAAAAAGCGTTCCATTTTGCAACATCCCTTTTAGATAATAGAAAGTAACATCAAATCCCAAGTGGGTAAATTCTCCCGGGTCGGATTTAAATTTTTTGCGATGCCCCTTAATAAATTGTAATGTAGACCTATCCTCGTAGTTAATGTAATGACTAGAACTTACGGTAAGCGAAAGATCATTTTTGTTTCTCGTGTCTATTTCATCCATTCCCAGCCATGGTTCTAATCCCATTACCTGAATTTTATACTCCTTAGAATAACCTTTAAGGTGGGTAAGTAATCCCGAGGCTAAAACTGGATCAGATGAGGGTGTAAAAACGATATTTGGACGGGTATTATCCAGGAATGATTCCATCTCTGGAAACTCATAACCATTGGTTACGAGTGTAGCTAGGGTGTCAGTTCCAAAAATATTTCCACCCGGTAGAAACTTAAAATACGTTTTCTTAAAATTTTGAGCTAAGCGATTGGCTTTGGCATCCTGTCCTTCCTTATTAATCACGATAACCTTTGCATTGGAGTGCTGGGTTGCAGTATACTTTCCAAGTAAACTCGCTTGTGTAAATACATTTACATGGATTTTACTCACATTGGGGTGATTGAACAAGACCTTATTACTTTGAGGGACAGGACAAACCACGTGAGCTCCTATTCGCTCAGCATGTTCAACAACTTGCTCCAAAGGAGAACGAAACATAGGTCCGATAAATAGATTTACATCAGACAGCGCTGGATTCTCCAATAAGCGCTTTACATGCATGGCATCCTTTTTTGTATCGTATACCAATACCTGCGTATTCAACCCTAGTCTTTCTAATGAATCTAGCGCTAACACCGCACCTTGATAAAACTCCAACGCAATTTTGTTTCTGGAAAAATCAGATTGATCTCCCTCTTCGCTTGCCAGAAAAGGAAGTAATATGGCCACTTTAAAGGAACCTGTAGACTTATTTAGGCCAGGTTTATAGCCCGAAAAACCCGGCTGTACCGGGTTTTCGTAATAACTTGAGCTTTTATCTGATTTGGGATACTCTTCCCTTTGATTATTTAGATCGTTTTGAGGCAATGAACTTTCATCGTCATCATCCGCTTCCTTATTGGGAATAATTATTGAGGTTCCCGCCTTTATTCCATCAATTAATCCGCTATTTGCATCGATGATGGCCTGCATGGTAACACCATACCGCTTAGCAAGGCTATAAAGTGTTTCACCTTGCTCCACCTGGTGGATAATTTTGGTTGGCTTGCTAGGTTTAGCAGCTGCTTTTATTGCATCAATTGCAGGCTTTAAATGATCTTTATCTGCCGCGGTTGATTTGTTCGTAGGGATTTTCAACTGTTGCCCTACTTTAATTCCTTGCGCAGCTTGAGGGTTGTTGTCAATTACATCCTTAATCTCAATCCCGTATTTCTTAGAAAGCGAATAAAGTGTTTCCTTCTTTTGCACCTCATGGATTAGGTAATCTCCACGTAATTCAGGTGCAAATTTGGATTCACTTTTTGACTGACGAGCAAGGGGGATTTTAAGCTCCTGGCCAACCTTTAATCCTTCTTTAAGAAATTGGTTTTCCTGGATGATAAAGTATGTATCCACCGCATAAGTCTTAGAGATAGAATACAAAGTGTTTCCTGGCTCTACGGTATGGATGATGTATTTCTTACCATTAATGGTAGTAATACGCTCGGCCTGCCCAAAAGAGCTTATAGCCAAACATAAAACTGCAATGAGGGTTAGTAGTACGTTTTTCATGAAAAATAATTTTATTCCCACTCAATGGTTGCAGGTGGCTTAGAAGAAATGTCATACACCACTCTATTTATACCTTTAACGCGGTTTATTATTTTATTGGATATCTCACCTAAAAATTCGTAAGGTAAATGACACCAATCTGCGGTCATTCCATCTGTTGAGGTAACGGCTCTTAAAGCTACGCAGTTTTCGTAAGTTCTTTCATCTCCCATTACTCCAACACTTTGAACTGGAAGAAGAATAGCACCGGCCTGCCAAACCTGATCATAAAGACCTGCCTCTTTAAGTCCGTTGATATAAATAGCATCTGCTTCTTGAAGCATGGCTACCTTTTCTGGAGTAATATCTCCTAGAATTCTAATGGCAAGTCCAGGTCCTGGGAATGGGTGTCTTCCGATAATTTTATCGCTAATCCCCAATGTTTTTCCTACTCGCCTTACCTCATCTTTAAAAAGCAATCTAAGTGGCTCTACGATTTTCAATTTCATGAAGTCTGGCAGTCCACCTACATTGTGGTGAGATTTTATGGTAGCTGATGGTCCATTAACAGATACCGACTCAATTACGTCAGGATATATGGTTCCTTGAGCAAGGAATGTAGCACCTTCCACCTTTTTAGCTTCTGCATCAAAAACATCGATAAATACTTTACCAATATTCTTACGCTTTTGTTCTGGGTCTTTAATTCCTTTTAGGGCATCGTAGAATTGTTGAGAAGCGTTGACTCCCCTTACATTTAAGCCCATGCCTTTGTATGCTTCAAGCACTTCCTCGAATTCATTTTTACGAAGGAGGCCATTATCTACGAAGATGCAGTGCAAGTTTTCTCCAATGGCTTTATGCAAAAGCACAGCCGCAACAGAGGAATCTACCCCTCCAGAAAGTCCAAGAATTACTTTTTCATTCCCAACTTCCTTTTTTAGTTTATCTATTGTTTCCTCGGCAAAGGAAGCTGCGGTATAATCTTGTTGAGCGCCGCAAATATCCACACAGAAATTTCGGAGGATGGTTGCTCCGTTAGTGGTATGGTAAACCTCTGGATGAAATTGCAAACCGTAAATATTTCCTTTACAGTAAGCTGCAACAGGAATATCCTTTGTCTTTGCAATCACAGAGAATCCATCTGGCAATTCTTTGATACTGTCTCCATGCGACATCCATACTTGCTCTCCGTCAACAAGCCCTTTCGTCAACTCGTTTTGAGTAACCGAAGAAAGGTTGGCTCTTCCGTACTCTCTAATTTCGGAGCGAACTACAGATCCACCATGATGTTGCGCCAAAAACTGCGCACCAAAACAAATACCTAAAACAGGATATTTACCAAGGATACCTTCAAGGTTTGGAATCGGAGCTTCTGGCTCGTGCACGGAGCTTGGACTTCCAGATAAAATTACCCCCTTGAGGTTTTCGTCTAATTCTGGAATCTTGTTGTATGGATGAATTTCACAATAGATATTCAGTTCTCTTACTCTGCGAGCAATTAGCTGGGTGTACTGAGAACCGAAATCTAGGATTAAAATGGACCTTTGCATGGCGCAAATATATTTAGCTTAATTCTTCTATAGTATAGTATGCATCGTATTTTTCAACAACGCTTGGTTAGGGGAGATAAATCAAATTAAACTCCGATTTAATATCTCCCGACTCTTCTTTAATTATGTCAAAAAATTCATTGCCGTGCTTAGCGAGGTAATGCAATACGTTTTCGCTTCTTTCCTGCAAACCGCCATCTGGAAATAGCCTCGATTTGATATTCTTAACCTGGTTGATTTCGGTTTCCTGTCTTTCCTTCAATCTTTTCTTCAGCTTCTTCTGTATGGAATCCAGAGCTTTTTCGAAGCCTTTTTCTTGGGCTTCTACCGAATTCCCAAGGGTTGGATCAACCTGTTCTACCTTAGCTTTTAGTAATTGAAATAAACTGGATTTCACTTCGGTCAACTCCCGAAAATCAAGAACATCAGTATTTTCTCCTTCAGCCAGTAATTGATCGATGAGCAAATTTTCCTCCAAAAATAAATCCTTGGGGCTTAATCCTAGTTTTTCGATTTTTTTCGCAACGCCAGAATCGACTAGCTGAAAGGAATTACGCAACATTACCTGTGGAAAGGGAATGTTCGCCATTTCGAATAAATCGGCCAACTGCACCCAATAGGCCAACTCTCCTCCCCCTCCAATATAGGCGATATTGGGTAGTATGGTTTCTTGATACAGCGGTCGCAAAATAACATTGGGACTAAATCGTTCGGGATGATCCTCAATTTCGTCTTCCATTTCGCGAAGACTATAACTGTAATCCGTTTTATACAGATTAAAGCTATCGTCCGTAATCTTATCCAAACGATATCGCTTACCGTCTTTGATGTAAAATAAATTACAAGACTTTGGGGGAGCCTGGATTTTAAAATGTTCTGGAAAACGCTTCAAAGTATGTTCCACTGCATCCTGAGAAAAGCTATGCTTAACTTCCTTTCTAAGAGTATCTCGGAATAACTTTTTAAGCACTTTATTATCGGGTTCCAAAACCAATAAGCCTTGGTCTCCAAACCAGCGATTGAGTAACTTGAAAGTAAACTGACTGAGATTTTCGGATCCCTCCCAACAAGAGGTAATCATTTCATTTATCTCCTTCTCACTATCAAAACCCTGAAAAAAGCTTAAAGCAAAATCTTTTAATTGCTTGAATTCCTGAAGATTAAACCTACCTACTGGAACTAGATTATCTTCCTTTTTTAATGCTTTTTTCTTTCCAAACAGTGTAATTTGAGCTACCTCATCGAAATCGTGATCCTCTGAGGCTAACCAAAACACGGGTACCACTTTTCTGGCTAAATCCGCACTTAGCTTCTCGGCCAATTTAATGGTGTGAATAGCTTTGTACACAAAATACATGGGACCTCCCAAAAAGCACAATTGATGCCCAGTAGTTACCGTAACGGTTCTATCGTTACTGAGCGCCTCAATATTTACCTTTTGAGCGGTAGTTTCAATTCCCTTATAACTCGCTTCCAATACAGAAACGAGTTCTTTTCTATGTTTAAATTGTTCCTGTCTATTTTCAGCGAGTGCCTTAAAATTCTGGACAGATGGAAAATGCTTTATAAAAGGTTTAAGGACATCGCTTTGCTCCTGGTAAAGGCGCACCATGTTACCAAACATCCCTGTTTGCTGAAATGGTAGTCCAAAAACCGTATAATTTGCTTTCACTTCTTCTTTAGGATACGGGTGAGGCATATAAATCGAAGGCTTCGGTTTTATCGACCACAACCTTACAAAAATCTCCTACCCTCAAATAGTGTTTTTTATTAATTAACACCTCGTTATCAACTTCTGGAGAGTCGTATTCTGTTCTACCTACAAAGTAATCTCCTTCTACTCTATCGATAAGCACATTAAATTCCTGTCCTACCTTCTCTCGGTTTAGTTCCATGGAAATTTCTTCTTGAACTTCCATTATTTCCGCCACTCTTTGCTCCTTTACCTCAGCTGGAACATCGTCCTCGAAATTGTAAGCGTGCGTATTTTCTTCGTGAGAATAAGTAAAAACACCTAAACGCTCGAATCTGGTTTCCTTAACCCAGTTCAACATTTCTTGATGATCTTCCTCGGTCTCGCCTGGGTACCCAGAGATAAGGGTTGTACGGATGGCTATGTTTGGAATTTGTTCCCTGATATCAGAGATCAATTTGGTCGTCTTCTCCCTAGTAATCCCCCTGCGCATAGCTTTCAACATATTATTAGAAGCATGCTGTAAAGGCATATCCAAATAATTACAAACTTTTGGTTCGCTCTTAATTACTTCCAAGACATCCATTGGAAAACCACTTGGATAGGCGTAGTGTAATCTAATCCAGTCTATTCCCTCCACCTTGCATAACTCGGTTAATAGGGCAGCCAACTTTCTTTCTTTGTAAAGATCTAAACCGTAATAAGTAAGATCTTGGGCTATTAGAATAAGCTCCTTAACACCTTTACTTGCCAGTCTCTCGGCACTTTTCACCAAATCCTCTATGGGTGTAGATTTATGCTTTCCTCGCATGAGGGGAATAGCACAAAAAGAGCAGGGTCTATCGCAACCTTCTGCAATTTTCAAATAGGCAAAATGCGCAGGAGTGGTTAAAATACGCTCACCCACCAATTCCTTTTTATAATCAGCCTTTAGAGTCTTAAGGAGTCTAGGTAAATCTCTAGTTCCAAAAAATGCATCTACTTCAGGTATTTCTGCTTCCAATTCAGGCTGATAACGTTGCGAAAGACACCCCGTAACATACAGCTTTTCTATCCAACCTTCTTTTTTGGCGTGCGCGTATTGTAAAATGGTATTCACCGACTCTTCCTTAGCGTTATCGATAAACCCACAAGTATTTACTATTACAATTGCAGAATCTTCTTCTTTAGACTCGTGTTCCACCTCGAAATTATTAGCCTTTAGTTGGCCCATAATAATTTCTGAATCGTATAAATTTTTGGAACATCCTAAGGTTACAACATTAACCTTATTCTTCTTTAACCCCTTGGTTTTCATCTAATTGATCCTAATTTTCGAAAAGGGAATCTACAAAGGCTTCTGGCTCAAACAATCGTAAATCGTTCATTTGCTCTCCAATTCCGATGTACTTAACTGGAATATCAAATTGGTGGGAAATTCCTATTACCACGCCACCTTTTGCCGTACCATCTAATTTGGTAAGTGCCATAGCATTAACATTGGTAACCTCGGTAAATTGCTTGGCTTGCTCTATAGCATTTTGCCCTGTACTGGCATCCAAAACCAATAGCGTTTCGTGAGGAGCATCGGGAAGCACCTTTGAAATTACGCGCTTAATTTTGCCGAGCTCACTCATTAATCCCGCCTTATTGTGTAGCCTACCCGCAGTATCTATGATAACCACATCGGCATTTTTAGCCACTGCGGAACTAACGGTGTCAAAGGCAACCGAAGCAGGATCTGACCCCATTTTCTGCGCCACTACGGGAACCCCAACGCGTTCACCCCAAATTTGCAACTGATGCACGGCAGCAGCTCTAAAGGTATCTGCCGCTCCAAGTACTACATCTTTGCCAGCGGCTTTAAATTGGTGGGCTATTTTTCCTATGGTAGTTGTTTTACCAACACCATTCACTCCAACTACAAGGATAACATAAGGGGTAGCCGTTGGTTCGGCAGCGAAATCCACCTTATCACCCTTTCTTACAAGAGCGGCGATTTCATCTTTCAAGATGGCTTTAAGTTCGCCTTCACCTAGGTATTTATCCTTGGCTACGCGCGACTCAATTCTTTCGATTATTTCCAGTGTAGTTTCAACCGAAACATCAGCACTTATTAATGCTTCTTCCAAATCGTCGAGAACAAGTGCATCTACTTTAGATTTACCTGCTACGGCACGAGTAATTTTCCCAAGGAAGGAAGATTTGGTTTGCTCTAAGCCTTTATCTAAGCTCTCTTTTTCGGCTTTTTTGAAAATGCTAAATAAGCCCATGGTGGAAAATTATATCCCGAAATAAAACAAAAAAAGGCCCATTTCGCGAGAAACGAGCCTACTAAATATATAGTTGATCAACCAAAGATTAGTTATCGAAAAACTCTTTAACCTTATCGTTAGTTACAATCTCTTCTTTAAACGTGTAAGCTCCAGTTACAGGAGACTTCACCATTTTAATCGCCTTCGTTAAGTTCTTACTCTCGGCTTTCTGAAGCGATGCTACTGTTTTCTTAGCCATATCTTAAATTATTTAATCTCTTTATGAACAGTTACTTTCTTAAGAACAGGGTTGTACTTTCTTAACTCCAATCTATCTGGAGTATTTTTTCTGTTCTTTACAGTGATATACCTAGAAGTACCTGGCATTCCACTCTCTTTGTGCTCAGTACACTCTAGTATTACCTGCACTACATTCCCTTTACCTTTCTTTGCCATGGTTGATATATTCTAAAGTTGGATACCTGCTTTTTCTGCTCTTCTCAACGCTGCAGCAACACCAATCTTATTGATTGTTTTCAATGCTGAGGTTGACACCTTTAAAGTAACCCAGTCATTAGTCTCTGGGTTGAAAAATTTCTTAGTTACCAAGTTAGGATAAAACCTTCTTTTAGTTCTTCTTTTAGAGTGAGAAACATTATTCCCTACTAAAAAACGCTTACCTGTTAACTGACACACTCTTGCCATCGCTTCTGCCTATTCGTTAAAGTGGGCGCAAATATAATGTTTTTAATCTTAACTACGCAATATCAGATTGCAACATTTTTAAAAGTTCATTCAAAAGCCCAATCGAAGCCCGCTCTACAATTCTATTTCTTGTGCCTCCATAATTATTTTTGAAAACTCTAGTTCCCTGAGGCCCAGAAACTGATGTATAAACCAAGCCCACCGGCTTCTCATTTGTGCCTCCTGTTGGACCCGCAACTCCGGTTGTTGCAATACAGTAATCTACACCTAATTTTATTCTTCCTTTTTCGGCTAATTGCTCGGCAACACTTTCGCTAACGGCTCCAAATTCTTTAATGGCATGCGCATCTACACCTATTAATTTCTCCTTTAACTCGTTGCTATAAACTACCATTCCGCCTTTGAAATATTGCGAACAGCCCTCCTCTTTGGTAAATTGATGGGCAATGTATCCTCCGCTACAAGATTCCACCACCCCTACGGTAAGTTGATGCGCTACCAGCTGCTTTCCAATTAACTTAGTAATGGCCTTTTCACCCTCTCCCACATAATATTGTGCAACACGCGTAGCGATACGCTTTGCAAATTGATTTAACCTTTGCTCTACGGACTCGGGGTTCTCTTTGCCGTTATATGAAATCCTTAATTTTACCGACCCTGGGTTTGGTAAATACGCCAAACGAAAGCCAGAATTGTAGATATCATCCTCGATATCTTTTATTTCCTCAGCCAAGCTAGACTCGCCAATGCCCACTGTAAGTAGGTTTTTGTGGCGGACAATAATTTCCGAAGTTTTATTGGATTGGAGATATGGAACCAACTGATCTGAAAAGATTTTTTTCATCTCATAAGGCACTCCAGGCATAGAAACTACCGTAGTACCATCTATTTCCCAAAGCATACCCGGTGCAGTACCAAGCAAATTGGGCAACATGGTGCAATTACTTGGTAAATCTGCCTGCATGCGGTTTACCTCTAAAACAGGCCTATTTAGTTTGGTAAAAAAACTAACAATGCGCTCCTCAACTTCCTGGTTGCGAATCAATTTTCCGCCGAACAACTCACATAAGGTCACCTTGGTTATGTCATCCCTAGTTGGCCCTAGTCCTCCGGTCAATATCAGAAGGTTACAGGAACCTAATGCCCATTTAACATGGGTTTCGATCGCTTCTCTGTCATCCGAGATGGTCGTGATTTTATCCACCAAGTAGCCCATTTCATTTAGCCGTGTACCCATCCAGGCTGAGTTGGTATCTATGGTCTGACCAATTAATATTTCATCTCCTATGGTGATAATCTGCGCTTTCATCTACCTCACATTCAAAATCTATGTCAATGATAAAATTATTAAACCAGTAATTGTTCCCCGCGCAATATAGATTCACAAAATTTCTCACCCCTACTGGCATCATCTACCCTCGTGACATCCATTATCTCCAATTCGGCATTCTTTTTGTATAATCCCAACAAAATAGATCTCATGAATAATAAAATACTTTTTTCAATTGGAGCTTTACTTCTTTCTACCGCAGTATTTGGCCAATTAGGAAACCTTTCTGGAGCAGCCGACAAAGCGCGGAATTGGTTCAATCAAAATAATTATGGGGTAGAAAATTTACACGCTGCTCTCAATGAATTTTCTGATGCTACCATTAGTAAGTTGGCTGTAGAAAATGCGTTTAAGGGAGACAGTAAAATATACATCCCACTCCCCTCTCAGTACAACAACTTAAAAAAAACCGTTACCCGTTTTGGTGGAGAACAAATGGTTAGCCGTATTGAGGACCAGTTAAATGCCGCTGCCGAAAAAACCATTGAATTAGCTAAGCCCCATTTAGTTTCAGCCATTTCGAAAATGGAATTAAATGATGCAATTGGGCTAGCTGGAAAGCAAAAAGGATTCACCAATTACTTAGAAGGTAAAAGCGCACTTGGTATTTCAAATTCGCTAGAGCCAGAGGTAAAAGCATATTTAGAAAGCACTGGGACCTATAACTTACTCAATGAATTTTTCGCTTACTACAAAAAGTTTGCGGGCTTTTTTGGACGAAGAATTCCTAACGGCCCAACTCTGGAGTCGTATGTAGCCGAAAAAGCTGTAGACGGACTATTCTTAAAACTGGGTCAAAAGGAGGCTAAGTTTAGAGAAGAAAAACTCCCACCCGTATTTAATAAATAGTACTACGTTTTAATAAACAGATAATTATTCATTTCTTTTGCGGATCAAGTTTTTACAAACAGTCAAATAATGAAAAATTTTATCCTCTATTCCCTTATTGGTCTTTTTTTGTGTACAGCATGTAAAAAGGAAGAAAATAACCAGAAAGTAGACACAACCAATTCCATACAATATGATAACAAAGTACGCAAGATTGGTTACACGAAAGTTACAACGCTAGGAAGACCAGATAGTACTAGTTCTCTTTACGAATTTGAAATTTTACTTGCCGATAATCGGATTAAGCAGTTGGAAGAAGATTCATTTGCTGGTATTGGGGACTTTGTTAATCTCCATCTGTATGCTTCAGAATTAAATGCACCTGATATTGGCGTGTATAAATTCGATGATCCCATAGATAGCATTCATACATTTTACGCCGAATATGTAGTCGATTACAATGTTGAAACCGATCAAAGCGTTTCAACTTTGGCCTTTATATCTGGAACTATGGAAATTAAATCCATTACCGAAAACACTTTTTCGATTCAAATCGATGGACTACTCAGCAATAATAAAACCCTTTCCTTAAACTACTTTGGTGTATATGATGAAAATTCGGATGTAGTTTACTGGTAAGCCATTATCTCCCCACCTCGTGTGGGGAACTGATATCCCCGGATTATAATACTCAAGATCCTCTGCAAATGAGTCCTAACGACCAATGGGTAAAAACGCAAAGCCAAACTGCTGCGTACCATATTAACCTTACAGGAGAAGAAATCTCCAACGATATTATCATTGTTGGAGATCCCGAAAGAGTTGGCACCATTGGTGAGCGCTTCGATGAGATCCATTACCAAAAAAGCAATCGCGAATTTTCTTCTTTAGGTGGAAGACTTAATAACAAACAGCTTACGGTAGTTTCCTCCGGGATTGGGGTCGACAACATAGACATCCTGCTTAATGAAATTGAACATGTTGTTAATGGTAACTCCCAAGCTAAGCGCACCTTAAATTTTTACCGGCTAGGAACTACGGGAGGATTGCAAAGGGAATTATCACCCGGTAGCGTTTTGATATCGGAGTATGCTATTGGAATTGAAGGCTTAATGCATTACTATCCTATTAAGTATTCTGATGAGGAAAAAAACTTGGCCTTGAGCTTTAAACAAGAAAACTTTCTTCCAACAGAAATAGCAGCTCCATATGCTGTCAGGAAAGGGTCCAAGATACTTCCTCAATTCCCAAAAGCATGGATTAAGGGCATTACCTTAACTGCAAATGGTTTCTATGGCCCCCAATTAAGGGATGGAGCCCACGGCTTATCGAAAAAACGCCACAGCATAGAAGAATTATCGCAATTTTCGTTTCAGAACCTTGCTTTAACCAACATTGAGATGGAGTGCAGCGGGATTTATGGGATGGCAAAACTATTTAATCACCAGGCCGTAACCATTTGCACTGTTATCGCTAACAGAATTACCGGAGAAATTGCTTCAGACATTAAGGGAGCCACCAACAACCTTATAGACCACGCACTGGAAGTAATCACCACCTAACTGTTGAAAAACACAGGTTCCTCTGGAGTTTTTAATAAGAAAAGCTCCGTAAATTAATCTGCACAAAGAGGAATTATGAAAAGACTTAACGCTTTAATTCAGCTTCTTGACGACCCCGACCAACAAATTGCTGACCAAGTAACCCAAGAGATAATTGCTATTGGCGACAAAGCCATTCCGCAACTCGAGAAATTTTGGGAAGAAAATTCTTTTGAACCCAATTTTCGCGATCGCGTGGAAGACCTAGTACATACCATTCAGTTTAATGGTGTGGTAGACGGATTAAAAAACTGGATCTCTGATGATTCTGACCTTTTAGAAGGCGCTTTCTGGATATCTAAATATCTATATCCAGACCTTGAGTTAAAGGACCTGAAATCATCCATTAAAGCCATTGCAGATTTAGCCGCGGTAAACATAACCGAGGATATGACCTCCAGGCATTTAATTGGTGCCATAAACGAGGTGTTGTACGATAAGCTTGGATACAGAAGCAACAAAAAACATTTCCACGCTCCCCAAAACAACATGATTTCTGAAGTAATAAACAGTAGAAAAGGTAATCCTCTGTTATTATCTGTTATGTACATTTTGGTAGCAACCGAACTTAAAGTACCGGTTTGCGGAGTTAATCTTCCCAACCACTTTGTAACAGGTTATCTAAGCTCAGAGGGGAAAATTCTTTTTTATATCAATCCATTTAACAAGGGAAGTCTACTTACACGTCAGGATTTAGTAATCTTTTTGAAGGAGATGAAAATCCCAATGAGCGATCAGTTTTTAGATCCATGTTCTAACAAGGATATGGTTAAAAGAATGGTGGTGAATTTGATTTACTCGTACACCAAATTAGGGCACGATGAAAAGGTTGAAGAACTAAGGGTTTTGGAAACCCTATTTGATTAGTACTTTTGCAAGCCAAATTTTGAGCATGAATACCAAGCAAAAGGAAATTCTTAAGAATTTAAGTTCACCCATAGAAAAGGATGTTTTAAAGGCCTTAACCGATGTTAAACAACATGGTAGCGCCGCGATGATTCCTGCTATTATGAAACACATAATGGAAGAGGAAGAATCTACTGAAGCATCTGACAAAGCAAAGGAGGTACTGTCTAGTCTTAAGGACAGCGAAGCTCAAAATGCATATTTAGACGAGTTAATAAAACCAGAATACCAGGAAAAAAGCGCCACATATCTAGGATTAATTTGGCAAGCAGGAATTAAGGCCGAAAACCATGTATCCAACCTGGTTAAATGTGCCCTTAAAGGAGATTTCAACTCCGTTTTTGAAGTAATTACGATAATTGAAAATTCGGAAAATGAAATTCCGGAACCCGAGATTCTTGAATCGCAAATAGCGTGTAAATTATACCTAGATAATAACGCTAAGAGCCAAAAAAAGGAGATTGTAGAAAATCTCCTTCAACTTTTGGATCAAACTGATACTTACAATTAATTCAATTCTTTTTGAACCAGGGCCTCGATAGTATCTACCGAAGTATCGGGTTCTGGTTTAAAAGTCTCTCCAGTAATGTTTTCGTATAATTCAATGTATCTGTTGGTAACAGAATTAACGAATTCATCAGTCATTTCTGGCATTACATCGCCTTCTTTCCCTTGAAATCCATTTTCCATTAACCACTCTCTAACAAACTCTTTACTCAATTGCTTTTGAGGTTTGTTTGCCGCTAGGTTTTCATCGTAAACATCAGCATAAAAATATCTCGATGAATCAGGGGTATGGATTTCATCAATCAAAACTACCTCATCGTTCACCAAACCAAATTCATATTTGGTATCCACTAGTATCAAACCTCTATTAGCTGCCATTTCGGTTCCTCTAGCAAATAAAGCTCTGGTGTATTTTTCAAGCTGTAGGTAGTGTTTTTCGGAAACTATTCCCTGAGCCAATATTTCTTCTCTAGATATATCCTCGTCGTGGCCTTCTTCTGCTTTAGTAGCTGGAGTTATAATCGGCTCGGGAAATTTTTGATTTTCACGCATCCCATCGGGCATGACTACCCCACATAATATTCTTTTTCCTGCTTTATATTCTCTCCAGGCGTGACCCGCTAGGTAACCTCTAATCACCATTTCTACCTTAAATGGGTTAGCCTTTTTTCCTATACTAACATTAGGATGCGGACTTTTTTCGAACCAATTCGGGCAAATATCTTCAGTAGCCTTCAAAAAATGGATAGCAGTCGCATTAAGAACTTGTCCTTTATAGGGAATTGGTCTTGGGAGAATTACATCAAAAGCTGAAATTCTATCACTAGCAACCATCACTAACTTATCGTTGGGGAGACTGTAAACATCTCTCACCTTTCCATTGTAAACGCTTTGCTCTGGATGAAAATTGAAATTAGAATTTTTAATTGCTGTATCCATCATATTATTCTTCATCTTGGTCCTTTTCGTATGCCTTAACTATTTTATCCACCAGCGGATGTCTAATGATATCCCGGCTATCCAACTTTATAATTTTCACACCATCAACCGCATCTAATATTTTAAGGGAGGAGAACAACCCACTTTGACTTTTCTTTGGAAGATCAATTTGGGTTACGTCGCCCGTTACCACAAATTTGGCCGATGCTCCCATACGAGTTAAGAACATTTTTAATTGGCTTTTGGTAGCGTTTTGGGCTTCATCTAAAATCACAAAAGCCTTATCCAAAGTTCTACCGCGCATAAACGCAAGGGGAGCTATTTGAATTACCCCGTCTTCTATAAATTCTGCCAATCTAGCACCAGGAATCATGTCCCTCAAGGCATCGTAGAGCGGTTGAAGGTAGGGGTCTAACTTTTCTTTTAAATCCCCAGGTAAAAAACCTAAATGCTCACCAGCTTCTACCGCAGGACGTGTTAAAATAATTCGTTTTACCTCTTTGTTTTTAAGTGCACGTACTGCTAATGCAACAGCAGTATAGGTTTTTCCAGTACCGGCCGGGCCAATAGCAAATACCATATCGTACTTTCCACAGGCTTCAACAATCTTCTTTTGGTTAACCGTTTTGGCTTTTATCTGGTTACCATTATTTCCGTAGAGGAGAATTTCGCCGCCTTTGTTCGATTTCCATTCCTGGGTATTGCTATCCAGGATATCGGCAAAGTCTTTTTCGCTTATACGATTGTACTTACCGTAAAAGGATTCGAATTCGATGATTTTCTTTTGTAAGGATTCAATCTCTGAAGCCTCACCAGCCGCTTTAATTACGGCACCTCGGGCCATTATTTTAAGCTTTGGAAAAGCCGATTGAATTTGCGATAACCTATCGTTATTAACCCCTAAAATAAGTAGAGGATCTACCCCGCTTAATGTAATTTCTATCTCCAAATAACAAGGATTTTACTCTATGTTGTTATAATGCTAATTTTGGGCGCAAATTACCAAATAAAAACGGCACACCTTTAGTTTCTCTCGCAATATATGGGCGTAATAACACTAACTTCAGACATGGGACTGAAAGATCACTATGTGGCCTCTGTTAAAGGTGCCATTTTAACGCAGTTTCCCGAAGCCGTTATTTTCGATATTACCCACAACATAGAGCCTTTCGACATCCTCCACGCATCTTTTGTATTGAGGAATTGTTGGCAGGATTTTCCAGCGGGAACCGTACATATGGTTTGCGTAGATGACTTTTCCTCTCCAAAACCACGATTTTTAGGAGCGAAACACAAGGGGCAATTTTTCATTGCCAGTGACTGTGGGATTTTAAATTTAATTATCAGAGAGCAGCCAGATCAATTAGTAGAAATAGCTATTTCCCAAGAAAGCGAAGATGCTGTTTTTGTAGCCAAAGATATTTTTGCGAAAGCAGCAGCCTTCCTAGCACGGGGAGGAACCATGGAGTTTTTGGGGCAACCCACTTCCGAAATGGTTACTCGAGGAACCTTGGCTCCTACCACCTTTGAAAGAGAAATATCCGGGAGTTTCGTACATATTGATTCATACGGAAATGCCATTAGTAATATAGATAGACATTTGTTCTCCCTTATTGGTAAGAACCGTCCCTTTAGAATTATTTTTAGCAAGGGTGAGTTCGAAATCACCCAAATATCGAATGCATACAATGAGGTTCCTACGGGTGAAAAAGTTGCTTTGTTTGGTGGTTCAGGATTTTTGGAGATCGCAGTAAATCAAGGAACGGCCCAAACTGGCGGAGGAGCCTCCCAATTATTTGGAATAAAAAAAGGAAACTCAATAACAATAGAATTCGAGGATGTTACGAATCGTTAAAATGGAATTTAAGCCCGAATGTGTTCAGGATTTTTTGGAGATGTTTGCCGCTAAGAAATCTGCCATTCGATCAAGTAAGGGTTGTATGGGTTTAAAGCTCCTACAAGAAAAGTCTGAGGGCAACACTTTCTTCACCTACAGTGAGTGGAAAAGTGAAGACGATTTGGAGCGCTATAGAAACTCCGAATTGTTCAAGTCCACTTGGGCACAAACCAAGCAATGGTTTAATGCTAAACCCGCCGCATGGTCAGTAGAAATTAATCAAGAAGCGAACTAAGATATGTTCCCATTATTTAAAAAAGAATTAAGAACATTTTTGAGTTCGGTAATTGGCTTTATCGTACTCAGCGTGTTTCTGGTACTTACGGCACTTTTTAACTGGGTTTTTCTAGGAGATTTAAACATTATAAATAGCGGATATGCCGATTACCGCCCCTTCTTTGTAATTGCTCCATGGATGTTTTTATTCCTTATTCCCGCAATTACAATGCGCTTTTTTTCAGAGGAAAAAAGAACAGGTACAATAGAGCTGCTACTCACCAAACCCATATCGGAGTTACAAATTGTAATGGGAAAATTTCTGGCCGGAGTGGTTTTGGTAATCTGTGCCCTACTCCCAACTTTAGTTTTTTATTTCAGTCTTAGCTCACTAGCTATTCCTGAGGGTAATGTTGACAATGGTGCTATTCTGGGGTCTTATATTGGGCTGCTATTTTTGGCTTCTTCCTTTGTTGCAATTGGAACCTTTGCAAGCTCTTTAAGCGACAGTCAGATCATCTCATTTTTAATTGCAGTTTTCCTGTGTTTTTTCTGTTACACAGGGTTCGGATCTATAGCCTCCTTTAAATGGTTCGGCGCCCTAGACTCTGTTATTTTAAATCTAGGCATGGAAATTCATTACGAATCTATTAGCAAAGGAGTTATTGACACCCGAGATGTAGTTTATTTCTTTAGTGTAAGCTTCATTTTTATCATGTTAACCAGATTTGTTTTAGAGGGGAGGAAATGGTAATGAGTAGAAGAAAAACAAAAGTAAACGCGCTGCTCTCCGTACTAATTAGTTTGGGGATATTGATCTTTATTAACGTGTTAAACCAATCCTTTTTCAAGCGATTTGATTTAACCTCAGATCAAAGGCACTCCCTTCGCGATGCTTCGGTAGAGATTGTAGAGGAGTTAGAGGATCCGGTTTTTGTTAGAGTATACTTAGAAGGTGAGTTCCCTGCGGATTTTAAACGACTTAGAAATGCGGTAAAGCAAATACTAGACGAGTTAAGAGCTTACGCAGGTGAAAATATCCAATATGAGTTCATTAACCCATCGGCATCAAATGATCCGGTTAAAAAGAAGGAGATGTACACCAAACTCTCCGAATCTGGATTAACCTACACCAATCTTACCATCAGAACCAAAGACGGTGTGGAGGAAAAAATCCTTTTCCCAGGTGCGCTTATTACGTATAGAAATAAAGAAATCCCTTTGCAGCTGCTTAAAAGCACCAATAGAGTACCGAGTCCAGAGATGATGCAGAACTCCATCAATAACCTGGAGTACAACCTTTTAAGCGCAATCCACCAAGTAACTCAAACCAGAAAAAAGAAAATTGCCTGGATTGGTGGACATGGCGAAATTACCGGTTTAGATGCCTACGATATGGTTGAGCACTTGGCTGAGCGCTACACCATTTTCGACGTTAATATCAATGAAAAATTAAATGCCCTAATTGGCTACGACTTAATCATAATAGCGGGTCCGAAAGAAGCTATATCCGAGAAGGATAAATTCATTATCGACCAGTTTATTATGAAGGGTGGAGCGGCCATGTTTTTGGTAGATGGTCTCCAGGCGGATATGGATTCGCTTCAAAGCCAAAATAACATGATGGCATTAGCATCCAATCACAACTTGTGGGATATGCTTTTTAATTACGGCGTTCGTTTAAAGCGCGATGTACTTATGGATGCAGCCTGTGCAATGATTCCTATAAACGTTGGAAAATTCGGGGATCAGGCAAACTTAAAGATGTTCCCTTGGTACTTCCACCCTACGCTAATCACCACTAAAAATCACCCCATTTCGGCCAATGTAAACCCCGTATTTACGCAGTTTCTTTCTAGTTTAGATACGGTTGGAAATGATAAAGACATAAAAAAGACCATCCTTCTAGAAACTTCTCCTCTTACCCTAAGAAGAATGGCTCCCGCTAGGATAAACCTTAACACGGTAAGTATAGACCCTGGATTTGAGAAAAATAGCATTGGTAAAACTCCAGTTGCTGTTCTGCTCGAAGGGAAATTTAAATCTCTATACGCCAACAGGTTAACTCCAAACATAGAACAAGATACCCTAATTGCATTCCAGGAAAAGGCCCTATTGGATACTCGAATTATGGTGGTTGGAGATGGCGAAATCACTAAAAACTATTCCAATAGACAAACTGGGACCGTTTATCCACTGGGTTACGATAAGTTTCTTCGAAAAATTGTTTACGGAAACAAAGATTTCCTTGCCAATGCGGTTGATTACCTCTTAAACGATGAACGCCTTATAAAAATTAGGGCTAAAGAAATTGAGGTTAGAAAATTAAACGACAGAAAAATTTTAGCCAAGGAGAGCGAAATTCAACTTGCTAACCTTGCGTTGCCCATCATTATTGTGGGTGTATTTGTATTTATCATACTTATTATTAAACGAAGAAAATTTTCATGAAAAAGAAGGTAATTATTGTTCTACTGCTTCTTATTTCCGCTTTTGTTATTTTTAAAATTAGCAGCAATAAAACCAGCACTCTTACAGGTTTTGAAACCAATTTTTCAGTTGAAAATTCTGAGGAATTAACCCGCATTTTCATTTCTACCACTGGAGGAAATGTAGCTGATCTAAAAAAGGATAAATCGGGAACGTGGTATATAAACGACAAGTACGAGACTCAGAAGTATGCCATAGATTTTATTCTGGAGTCATTAGAAAAATTTAAAGTGCATTCTGCCGTACCCAAAAATGGGATTGAGGGCTTAACCAAGGAGCTTGCGGCTAGGCACAAAAAGGTTGAGTTGTACAAAAACAATGAGGACACTCCCTTTAAAACACTGTACATCGGTACCCCCAACCAGTCGTTATCCGCAAACCTGGCCATTGTCGAAACGCGAAAGCACGGAATGGCAGATAAGCCATACTACGTAATGAAAATCGGTCATAAAGGAATTATTGGACCTATGTTTTTCACCAAGGAGGCGGAATGGATGACCACTAGAATTTTCGAATATCCTCAATTAAATTTCAAACAGATTACCATACGTTACCCTCAGGATACTGCGAAATCTTTTGCCGTTTTAAAGCAAGGTCAAGAGTATTTAGTAGCTAACCCCAACAGCAAGTTGGTATACAACAAGAAGAATACGAACAACCTTGTTCTGGATGAATACTTGGAGAAGTACAAAAAAATCCACTTTGAATCGCTAAATGAATCACTGGTGCCTTACCAGGTGGACTCGCTAATAAACACCACGCCCATCGCGGTAATATCTGTTACTCCAATGGCTGGAAAAACAGACAGCGTGCAGGTTTATCAGAGAAAGGGACAACAGTACGACCTAGATAGAAATATGCTGGGAACTGGTCAGGATTTAGATTACTACTACGGCTATTTCCAAGGTAAGGTGGTAAACCTTCAGCGCTTCAATTTCGATCCAGTATTGTTCGAAAGAAGTGATTTTATAACCTTATAGGAAAAACTTGTTTAAAAGTTTGTAGTCGATATGCTTTTAACACTTTTCCAAGCGATTATATTTGCCAAAACCAATCATTCTCGGTAATGAACTTTGTAATATCCAGTTCTAAGCTTTTAAAGCAGTTAGTTCAACTGAATGGAGTTATCAACAGCTCGAATACACTTCCTATTCTCGACAATTTCTATTTCGAGATAAAGAAAGATGAAATAATCATTTCTGCATCCGACCTAGAAACTACTGTTAGCAGTAAGGTTGAGGCGAAGTCAGAGAGCGAAGGTAAAGTTTGTATCCCTGCTAAGATGTTAGTGGATGCGCTTAAATCCTTTCCAGACCAGCCGCTAAGTTTTTCTGTAAACCCAGATGATTTTGGGGTTGAGATTTCTTCGGATCTTGGAAAATATAAACTGAATGGGTACAATGGAGAGGAATTTCCAAAAACTCCAGTGATTGAGGCAGCGTCTTCGGTTAAGATTTCCTCAGACATTTTGGCCAGGGCAATCAACAAAACGCTTTTTGCAACTGGAAACGACGATCTACGCCCTATAATGAGCGGGATTTACTTCGATTTCACCGAGGAAGGTTTAACTTTTGTAGCAACCGATGCACACAAGCTAGTTCGTTACAAAAGAGCGGATGCCAAGGCAGAAGGTGCTAGTAATTTTGTGGTACCTAAGAAGCCTTTGAACTTATTAAAGTCGATTCTTGCTTCTTCTGCTGAGGATGTAACAATTACCTACAACGAGAATAATGCCCATTTTAATTTAGGGGATGCAACGGTAATTTGTAGGCTAATCGATGGAAATTACCCGAATTACGAAGCGGTAATTCCAAAAGAAAACCCAAATAAACTAACCATTTCTAGAACGGCACTTCAGAACTCCATCAAAAGGGTTTCGATTTTTGCTAATAAAACAACGCATCAGGTTAGACTTAAAATTTCTGGGAACGAGTTATCCATTTTTGCTGAGGATTTAGACTTTTCAAACGAGGCCCAAGAAAAGCTTTCTTGCCAGTATACAGGTGAGGATATGGAAATTGGATTTAATAGCCGATTCCTAAATGAAATGCTTAACAACCTCGATGCAGATGATGTAATAATAGAGCTTAGTGCTCCATCGAGAGCGGGTATTTTATTGCCGGTATCAAAGGATATTGAAGAGGAAGATATTTTAATGCTTGTAATGCCTGTTATGTTGAATAACTAGGATTAATTTAATGTATTGCTATCCCCACTATCTGATGATGGTGGGGATTTTTTTTGCTCTTTAAAATGGTAGATAATCTGCGTTTCTTGGCTTGGCGTGTTATCACTGGAATTTCCTTCCCAATAGCGGTAACCGAATCGGTCTTCGGCCTCTCTTATATATTGTTCCTCTCCTATCAGTTCCCATGGTTTAACCGGTTTTTCTTCTTCCTCGTGGCGATAATAGAATGCCAGGGAAATTCCGGCCATCAAACCAAACATATGAGCCTCCCAGCTTATGTGTTCTTCAACCGGGAAAATTCCCCAAATCATACCACCATACATAAAGCCCACCAATAGACAAATTCCCATCAGTTTCTTTCTTTTGCTCAACAGACCTCGTACAAAAAGAAATCCAAATAAGGCATAAACCACACCAGATGCACCTATATGGTAATTTGGACGGGCGGCTAACCAAACCCAAAATCCAGTAAATAAAGTGGCATATAACCATACTCTAAAAGCAATTCTAGGATAGGCATAATGAAGTGCTGCCCCCAGAAATAACAAAGGCGCAGTATTACTCGAGGCATGTGCTATATCTCCATGAATTAATGGGGACAAAATAATGCCTGGAATCCCCTTTATATGCAAAGGATAAATCCCTAAAAATGAAAAGCTATAACCCTCTAAAAATGAGGTAAACTGAATCGCCCATATAACAATCAACAGACTGATTGGAAACCAAATACTCCTTAAAATAGTATTTAAATCTTGCTTCGACATGGACTTTATAAAATCTAGTTTTTTAAATTTAAGGCATGAAAGCGCTTAAATTTCTTTTGATTCTATCCATTTGCTATTCTGGCAATATGTTCGCTTCAGCCAAAGGAGCCAACAAACCAAAGACCAATAAGGATAATTCTATAGAGAAAACGCTTCCGAGCACACCAAACGTGGTACGCATGTTAATCTTTAACACCTCGCGCCTTACTAACAAGCCAGACACGGCAATTACCAATAAAATTAAGCCAGATTTTAATGGTGTTGTGCTTCCAGAAAACACATTATGGTTTAAGCCTAGGGAATTATAATTATTTTATTCCCCGCTGCTTACAAATGCGCTCATAGGCCTCCTGTACTTTTATAAACTTCTCTTTTGCATTTTTTTGATGCTCTGGACCTAAATGAGCCAGTTTATCTGGATGATATTTAATGGCCATTTTTCTATAGGCCTTTTTAACCTCCTGATCCGTTGCTTGATCCGAGATTTCAAGGATTTTATAAGCAGCTTCCAGATTATTCTGGTACATATTGCTTACACTTTCCTCGTCTTTGAAAGAAATACCTAGGTAAGAAGCAATTTGATGCAACAAACGCTTTTCAGCGTCATCGTAATGGCCATCGGCTTGAGCAATACCGTGGAGGTAATGTAAGAGCTGCAAACGGCTTGCATGCTCCATGTGATAGCGAATTTGATCACAAACAGCACGTAGTTGAATATCCTCTTTAAGAACTTCTTTTAAAACCAGTATTAGTTCCTTTGCCTGTGCTTCGCCAAAAGCCCGAGTGAAATAGTCCTTAACGTAATTAAGTTCACTTTTAAGCACCTTCCCATCCGCTTTCATAACAGCTGCGGAAAGAATTACCAATGCTTTTGCAAAATCTGCCGGTGAGGTTCTATATCTATTTCTCGGATCTCTATATCCTGCTCTTCGCTGCGCACGCTCTTGCGCTGTTTCGGAAGGGGTATTATCGAAGATGGATCCAACTGCTGCTCCAATTATTGCTCCAATAGGACCACCTACTGCCCATCCCGCAATACCACCAATCCACTTACCGTATTTCATAAAATAACATTACCAGCTCCCACCGGCTCCACCACCTCCGAAGCCTCCACCACCGAAGCCTCCGAATCCGCCAGAACCCGAGCTAAAATCATTAAAAAATCCCCTGTGCGACTGTCGAGATGAGTTCATCATCCCCAAAGCTATCCATAGCGGTAAATCATTATTTCTAGCGTAACGTCCAGCTCCTCTTACCCTCGAGAAGAACACGTAGATAAAGATGATGAGGATAATAATAGCAACAGGCCACCCATCATTTTTTTTAGCGTACTTCTTTTTATACTGATCCGTTGAAATTTCTCCCCTACAGAGCTTTTCAATAACGTTTAATCCGCTAACAATTCCACCCAAGTAATCACCCTGCTTAAAGTGTGGGATAAATTGGTTTTCAACAATCTGCTTGGCAATTGCATCAGGGATTGCACCTTCTAAACCATAACCAGAAGCAATAAACATTTGCCCTCTAGAAATAGAAGTTTTCGGTTTGATAACAATGGCTACTCCATTGTCCAAATCTTTTTGACCCAATCCATTTTTATGACCAAAGGCAATTGTAAAATCAGCGATTTCATAATCACCGATATCGTTGGTAATTAAAATGGCTATTTGGTTTGAAGTTTGATCAGAAAAGCTTTGCAGGCGTCTATTTAAGGCATTCACTTCCTGAGGAGAAAGAATACCCGAATTATCGGTTACAAAAGCGTTAACCTTGGGAATGAAAGCATCGTTTGCAAAGCTAATGCCACTACCCAAGAAAAGAAAAGCCAATAAGAGAACCAGCTTAACCGTACGAAATATCATCAGAAAGCTCGTTTTTATCGTCGCGTTTTACGGGAAAGAATTTTCTTAGTTTATCACCTGCTAGCTCTATCCCCTTGCACAGGCCATTGGAGTAGTTCCCCAATACAAATTCTTGAAGGACCGTTGTTTTCACCGCATCCCAAAAATTGTTTGGAACTTTCTCGTTTATCCCCTTATCTCCAAGTATTGCAAATTGCTTATCCTTAACCGATACATAAAACAAAACACCATTACGCTGCTCGGTTTCGTGCATTTTAAGCTTTTGGAAAAGGTAGGCAGCGTGGTCTAATACATCCTCGTTGCAATAATCCTCTAAATGCAATCGAATTTCACCCGAGGTTTTAGACTCCGCTTCTTGAATAGCCTTAACAATCTGTTTTTTCTCTTCGGGACTTAAAAGTTCCTTGGCACTCGCAACCATAAATTAAAAGTTTACTTCAGGAGCTTTCTCCGTTCCAGCTTCAGATTCGAAGTAGGCTTTCTTTTCAAAATCAAACCAACCGGCATAAATTACCCTTGGAAATTGTCTGATGTATGAATTGTAATCCTTTACTCCGTCGTTAAAACGCTGTCTTGCCACTGAAATTCTATTTTCCGTTCCCTCTAATTGGGCTTGAAAATCACGAAAATTTTGGTTGGCCTTTAGGTCTGGATAACGCTCAATGGTTACCAGTAATCTAGAAAGCGCTCCACTTAATTGTCCCTGAGCAGCCTGAAACTTGTTTAAATCCTCCTGGGTCAAGTTACTTGGATCCACGTTTACCGAGGTGGCCTTGGCTCGTGCCTCAATTACAGCAGTCAGAGTTTCCTTTTCAAAATCTGCATAGCCCTTTACGGTATTTACGAGATTAGGTATAAGGTCGGCTCTTCTTTGGTATTGAGTTTCTACCTGAGCCCAGAGTTGAGCAACGCTTTCGTCTTTCTCAACCATAGAGTTATAACCACAAGAGCTTAAAAGCCCCGTGGTTATAACTACGATTAATAAATTAATTATTCTCATTAGTTTTTAATTAATTCTACGCTTCTTTTGATAAACTTACTTAAGTCTTCACCTTTCAGCAAATTCTGACTTAACAATGCTAAATCTACCACTTGTTTAGCTAAATCTTTCTGCTCCTCCTCTTTTTCTTTTGCTAGGATAGAGGAAATAATAGGATGGTTTCCATTTACCTTAACCGAATACATTTCTGGAAGTGTTCCATAGAAGCCTGCTCCACCCCCCATCATTTGTTGCTCCTTCATACGGCGCATAAACTCTGGTTGAGAAATAATAACCGGTTGGTCTTGCTCTTCAAGACTACCTATCTCCACGGTAAACTTATCTTTGCTCAGAACGCCTTCAAAAATTGGCTTTAATTTCTCTTCTTCCTCTTTAGAAAGTTTCGATGGGATTTCTTCGTCCTTTTCAATTAGCTTATCTATAGAATCGGCGTCTATTCTGCTAAACGTTACATTCTCCAGTTTCTGCTCCATGAAAGAAACAACATGAGAAGTTAATGGTGAATCCATTACCACCACCTTGTAACCTTTGTTTTTTGCAGCTTCTATCTGGATGTGGTGCTCATTAGGCTCATGGGTATATAACACCACGGTCTTTTTGTTCTTATTGGTTTGTGTGGCCTTTATTTCTTCGATAAAATCTTGAATCGGGCTGTGCTTACCTTCAGTATCCTTTACTAGGAAAATTTTCTTAATCCTATCATAGAATTTATCCTCAGAAAGCATTCCATACTCAATAAAGACTTTGATATCTTCCCATTTAGACTCAAAATCTTCCTTGCTGTTTTTATAGATTTCATTCAGCTTATCCGCCACCTTTTTAGTAATGTGGTTGGATATTTTTTTCACGTTGCTATCGCTTTGCAAGTACGATCTAGAAACGTTTAATGGAATATCGGGAGAATCTAAAACCCCTTGTAATAAGGTTAAAAATTCTGGAACAACCCCCTCAACTGAATCGGTAACAAAAACCTGGTTACAGTAAAGCTGAATTTTATTTTTCTGTACCTCGACCGAGTTTTTAAGCTTCGGGAAATAAAGTACCCCTGTTAAGTTAAACGGGTAATCTACATTAAGGTGTATGTGGAATAACGGCTCTTCGGCAAAAGGATATAATTCTCTGAAAAAAGATTTGTAATCCTCCTCTTTTAAGTCCGCAGGTGCCTTAACCCAAGCTGGATTGGGGTTGTTTATAATGTTGTCAACAGTAACCTTAGTTTCTTTTTCTTTATCCCCGTCCTTCTCTTTTTTAGTTTCTTCTTTGGTACCGAATTTTATTTCAACCGGTAGAAACTTACAATACTTTTCTAGGATGCCAGAAATTCTGTGATCCTCTAAAAACTCTTCAGAGTCCTTGTCAACGAACAAAGTTATCTCAGTTCCTCTTTCTTTTTTATCTCCCTTATCGATGCTATAGGATGTAGAACCGTCGCAAGTCCACTTTACAGCGTCTGCTCCGGTATGAGATTTGGTATGAATTTCTACTTTCTCTGCAACCATAAAGGCCGAGTAAAATCCAAGACCAAAATGCCCGATAATTCCCGTTTTCTCGGTTTTGTCTTTGTATTTGTTTACAAACTCTTCGGCACCTGAAAATGCAATCTGGTTGATGTACTTATCCACCTCTTCAGCGGTCATACCTATACCATTATCCGAAATGGTAATCGTCTTTTTCTTTTTATCAACCGCAACCTCTACACGCAGTTTATCAATTTCGGAAGTAGTTTCTCCTAAACCGGCTAAAGTTTTTAGTTTTTGGCAAGCATCTACACCATTAGAAACCAACTCTCTAAGGAAGATTTCATGATCTGAGTATAGCGCCTTTTTAATAATTGGAAATATATTTTCCGTTTGTACACTTATGTTTCCAGTCTGCTGCATCGTTAATTACATTTATTTACGTCCTTAGTGGGCAAGTTATATGCCAATTGCGGCAGGGTGACAATCTGACAATATTTACAGACAATGCGTACCAATTTTGAACTTATCGGAACATTAATCGGTCACAAAGGCCCTATTTACAATCTTTGTGCTGACGAACATGGAAATCTATACAGCTCTGGTTCCGACAAGCTAATAGCAAAGTGGTCATTAACCGACTTAAAAAATATATCAGGCAACATTAAGTTAGATTATAATGCCTATAGTCTATGCTACTCTCATTCTCACCTATGGATTGGTAGTATTACGGGGAACATTCACGTAATTGACGTTATCCAAAAGAAGGAGCTAAAAAACTTTGCCTTTCATAGAAAATCGGTTTACCAATGCATCAATATTCCGGCTAAAAATCTCATTGCCACTTCTGACGCCGAGGGCTACATAGCCTTTTGGGACAGCGAAAACCTGAAAAACCTTGCATTCATTAAGGTTCATGGCGATAAGATTAGATCTATAGCCTACGATACTGATCGCGAATGGCTTCTGTGCGGATTTAGCAATGGTGTAATAGAAGCCATAAACGTAAACACGCTCAACAGAGAATCTTTAATTAACCCAACATCACAATCCGACTCCATCTTTAGCATGCTTAAAATGAGTACTAAGGACGTTTGGTTGGTGGCAGGTAAAAATGGTCACCTAGGTTGTTTCCATCCCTTAAAACCAATAAAAGACGTAAATATTCCAGCCCATAACTTCGGAATTTACTCGCTCATTGAACTACAGGATGGAAATCTTATTGTTTCAGCAAGCAGGGACAAGACCATAAAAATTTGGAATAGTAACTCCCTAGAGGTGGTTCAGAAAATTGGCGTTAAGGAAAATGGCCACAGCCGTTCGGTAAACCATTTATTAAAACTAAGTGAAGACAGCTTTGCATCTGCCGGAGATGACGGAGCTATTAAAGTGTGGCGCCTAGGATAGTTGTTGATCCGCAACAGAGATTACAAAATCCCATAGAGTTATTTGTTGTTTTCAATTTGAATGATTACAACTACAGATTTATTTACACAACAGCATAAAAAGGCTGCAACCGTAACTACATATTAGACCAAAAAAAAGACCGACTTAAAGCCGGTCTTTTTACTATTAGATATTGTTACTGTTTCCTATCGAATCAGGCTGAACTCTCCTCTACCTACTTCTTCAGTACCGAGTAAGGTCTTAACCGTAACGGTGTAGTAGTAGGTATCAGCTGGTTGGTTTTGGCCCTTGTAGGTTCCATCCCAAGAAGCCTCTTCTTTAGTACCCGTACCAAACCACACTAGCTCTCCATTTCTGTTGTACACCCTAAACTCTTGTACTTGATCTAGCGCCCAACCATCTGGATAAATAACATCATTTATTCCATCACCGTTAGGTGTAAATGCATCTGGTACATCTATACTAGATTCTCTCATCAGAAGGATATCAACAAACACTCTTCTTTCAGGGAAACATCCATAGATGTCACTTACTGCTAACCTGTATGTTTCATCTTCTAGGGTTAATATCTCAGTAATTCCAAAGTCAGGATTACTAACCCCATCCGTTGGTGTCCATTCGTACACATAAGCTGGGTTACCTAGGGCATAGTCTACTGGTAATTCGTAACCAATAGCGAAAGACGTATCTAGATCCTTGAATTTACTGAATGTATTAGGATCTACAAGGTTGAATGAGCTAATCTCTTTGGTTACTGTAGCATAACAGTAATTTTCATCCCTAGCAGTTAAGGTGTAAGTATACACCCCTTCCGCAAGTGGAGCAAGCGTTACACTAGCCTTAGAAGTATCCGTAATAATGGTAGTACTATCCGGCATATCATCCCAAGCAAACAGTGCTGCAGGTGCTGCTGGATCAATACCAGTTGCAGTAAGAACAATAGGACCATTACCAGAACAAACCGTATCCTGATCTAAATTGGTTTCGAACCCAAGATTAGGAAGATCGAAGATTCTAATTTGAAGCGAATCTACATCCACACATCCGTTCTCGTCCGTTGCAGTCACAGATATACTAGTTTGACCCGACTGGCTTATAACTGCAGTTTGAGGTGCACCACCATTAAGGATTACATCTCCCCTACCGAAATTCCATTGGAATGTAAGACCAGATCCAACCGGAGGAGTTGCAAAGAATGCAGAGTCTAACAATCCAAGACAATATTGTGCAGGAGCATTTGGATCTTCAGAAAGTGGAATAATGTGATCCAATTCTACCGATACATCAAACACCGTAGCAATTGCTGTTCTGGTCGTTGTACAACCCTCAGCTGATTCTAATACTGCAGTAACTTCAACCTGATCATTCGATGGGAATAACTCTGGAATCGTTACCGAAACATTAAACGGACTAGTATTGCTAATTCTGTTAATCGATCCACCAATTTGGTTTGTAAAATTCCAGGTTACACGATTAACATCATCGATGTTGTTTAATTGAACCTGTAGGTCAGTATCTGAACAGATGTTATCATTTACAAGAACAACATCAGCTTCTGGTCCAATTACACTGAACACAAATGTATCTCTTGCTGTACAGTTATTGAATTGGTTTTCCACAACCACAGTGTACTGACGCTTTTCATCAATAGCAACAGGACCAAAAGTTGTTTGTGCACCTTGCTGCTGGAATACACCGTCTAAGAACCATCTGGTTTGATCCGAGTTTTGACCAGGACCAGGAGTCGTGTTAAGGTTGGTTGCTTCGAATGTCATTACAGTATCCAAGCAAATTCTCTTGATTAAACCATCATTAAGAATTGGCTTCTCTGCAATCGTTACATCTACCGTTTTATCTACACTATCTCTACAACCAAATTGGTTGGTAACTCTTAATGTAGTGATACTTGGTCCAGCAACATTGTACTGTGCTTGCTCAATTTGTTCATCACCTGTAGCTGGAGTTCCATTTTCAAATGTCCATTCATACTGGAAGTTTCCAACTGCATTTGCAGTAAAGGTTCTTGTATCTGAGTCTGCCACCAATTCATCTCCACAAACCGCAAGAGCATCCGCTGTGAAATCAGCATCTGGAAGAGATGCTAGATTATATGGCTCGTTATCGTTAACAACCGTATAACAGCTATTGGCATTATCGGTATCGATAAAGCTAATGATGTCTATATCGTTATCTACCGTTACAGGAGCGTCGGTTGATAAGATTCCCGATTCGAATACACCATTAAACGTAGCCGATTTATCTGGCCCTATGCCATCATTCCATACTACCGAGTAATTTCCTGGAGTACCGCCTGGAGACGTAAATCTAAATCTGTAATTCAACACATTTTGCTCACAAACAAAACCGGAGTCGTTTGGTATTAACTCAATTTCTAATGTTGAACGATCTAACCACATAATCGGTACACCAATAGATACAGATAGACAAGGATCGGTTGGATCAAATCCGTTTGCAATGGTAGCATCAGCATCTGCAACAACAGCTGAGATGTAATAAACCGTATTGGTTAATAAACCAGCCTTAGTAAAGGTTGGCAGGTTATTCACTGCCAACACAGTTCCTAGTGAACTATTACCCTTATTTTCTCTAAGAACAAATAAAGCTGTATCATTCGCATCAAGCGATTCATTCGTGTTATCGAATAGAGATCTTGCATCTGCAACTAAATCTTCACAAACCTGAATAACATCAACAGTGTTGGTAAAGGAACCTGCCTGAGATATACAATCACACTCGTGAGTACCCACAAACTCAACTGGTGGACATCCGCTACCATCTCTGATATCAAAATCGTAAACACCGTTTGGAAGTTCAGGAAGTGTATCCTGTGGCCCTTTTAGGCTTACAACCTGACCATTAAAGTTTACAAACTCGTATGAATCATCTTTACCTCCAGTAATGTCTACCACAAACCTGTATCCAGTAGCTATATCATTACATAAAGTTTCAACTATTTCTACTTCTAATGTATCGTTTACAAAAATAGTTAGTGAATCTACATCTTCGGCTACACATTGTGGAATATCCCTGTAAACCAATGACTTAACCACTAACTCTGTTGTATCCGGTGCATTCGGTACGGTTACTTTAAATCCGTCATCTACGTCTACTTCTGTTTGTGAAGGAGCACCATTAATGCTATACGACAGGTTATATGGACCATCGAATGGGAAGTTAAACTCATACACAACATCATCGAACTTACATAAGTTCATAGATGGCGAAGTGATTCTAACTTCAGGTGAAGGTCTCACATCAATCTTAGCGGTATCTAC
Source organism: Luteibaculum oceani (assembly GCF_007995015.1). NCBI lineage: Bacteria > Pseudomonadati > Bacteroidota > Flavobacteriia > Flavobacteriales > Luteibaculaceae > Luteibaculum > Luteibaculum oceani. The sequence continues at coordinate 72,381 of NZ_VORB01000002.1, read as the reverse complement.
CACTACAAATTCGTCTGCCCTCACTACACATCCAAAGTTCTTGTATTGAATAGAATCGATAGTGATATAAGAGGTAGTATCTACCCCCGTTAGTAATACACCATATGATCCTGCATAGTTTTCATACTGTCCAGATAATCCATTTCCAGAAGGATCAAACTTATCTGAATAGTAAACTATAAGGCTATCATCGGCCTGACCGTTAAGAATCAAGTTAATTGCTGCATTTCCACCTTCACAGATTTCAAAGTCTCCACTAATTCTAGCAGATGGTCTTCTGAATACCGTGATATCAGTGAATCCTCTTCCGTTGCCTTCAACACATTTTGGATTAGACTGATCGTCGATAGAAATAACCTGCCATCTGGCTGTTGTTCCAGATCCCTGAGAAACAGGAATAAAGTAGGTTCCAGCAAAGTTGGTATAGGTCTGGATAGTTCCGGTAGGCATTCTTCTGTACAATACAGTGATGGCGCCCTGCCCTTCTAATTTCAATCTAAATCCAGGCTGTTCACCTTCACAGAATGCAGTATCTGCAGCTAAGAAGGTTGCTTTAGCTTTAGGATTAACATTGATTCTCTTACCAATAGAATCTAAGTTGAAACACTTAGGAGTTTGTCTACGAATAATAGAGTCTACGTAAACTACTGTTGTATCAGTTAAAGTAAGGTATTCAATTACATTAGAATTTACTGAGAAGAATTCTCTGGTATCTGTTCCGTTAGGACCTTGTACCGTTCTAACAAAATCAAATGGTCCTTGACCAGATATTGAATATGTAACCTCTACTTGCTCATTTTCACAAATAGTTTCTCTATCAACAGAGATCGTTACTCTTGGGGTATTTCTAACCGTTACAGTTTTGCTATTACCAGCAATACCTGGACATTTAACACCACCAGTTTCACTGTAAACCTCGTTAATCTCGTAACGAACAGTATTTAGAGGCGTATCCGTGTACCCCACTATACCAACTGAAGCTAGTTCGGAAATGGTATCCTTTCTAAGTAGTGTATTGTTGCTAACATTGAACACATCAATAACAACAAACACTTCTCCAGACCCAGTAATGTTAATCGGGTACTGTACTTCATCACCTTCGCAAATTACCGTAGTAGATGCATCAGCGAAATTAGCAGTTGCTTGTGGATTAACTCTAAAGAAGGCTGTATCTGTAGGGTTGACCGTACAGTTATTAATTGTGTTGTTAACCGCCTGAGAGTTATCTCTTACGTTTCTAATCGTAACAAAAGATCTATTAAATCCTGCCAGTGGTAATGGAGCATTAAACAAGGTTATAGACCTCGCGTAAACCTCTGAACCTGGTGCCGTTTCGTCGGCAACAGAAACCGCTTCGGTTCTTAAGAAACTTCCATTAACAAAAATGTCGAAGAATATGTTTGGTGTTCCTGTAAGGGATACATCCAAGTTGTAATTATCTCCAACACAAACGTTAGAAGGATTAACTTGATATGTAATCGTTGGGTTTTCGTAAACCTCTACATTTTCAACAAACGGATTGTTTGCTGGATAGATACTATCACAACCTGTAGGGATACTCTTAATTCCAACAAAACGATAATCTGTTGTTACCGAAGGCGTAAGCGTAATAAAGCTATTAGCCTGAGTAATGGTGTCTACAATGGTATTTCCATTCGCTAATAAGGTAACTTGATATGGATATCCACCACTAAAATTACCTGGAGTAATGTTAATGTTTATAGACTCTCCTTTACAAATTCCTTTTCCGGTGTTTGTTCTTACAAAGTCTGTTATAGTTGGAATTGGATTAACCGTAACCTCTGCAAATCCAAGCGTTGCACCAGAAGTACAAGTAGGTACATTGCTATCTGCAATACTATCAATTACAATAATGTAATCTCTAGCAAAAGGCAGTTGCCAGGTTAGCGTATTTAAACCAGTTTTAAGATTTTCAACAAGCGTATCACCGCTTACATTGAAAGCACCACCCGTACCATTATATCTAAATCTTACATCTAATGGTGCTTTACCTCTTAGGAAGAAGTTAAGTGTTACTGTTTCACCCAAGCATAGTTCATCGTTTCCATTAAACAATTCAGCTTCTGGCTGTTGTTTCACAGAAATAGTCTTACAGTTTGCTCCGGTATTAACACATGCCATTGGATTAGTTGCATCTGCAATACGCGTAACACAGTAAGTTGTAGTAGTTCCTGGCGCTACGGTTACAACAACATCTAATCTACCGTCATTATCGCTATCTACACTGGCTGTTCTAGTGAAAGTGTTCGTTCCATCAGTGTAATCGAATACAAAGGGTCCGTTACCAGTAAAATTGAATGTAATCTTAGATGAAGGACCATTTAAACAACGCGGGTTGTTGGTTGTAGTAATTTCCACTGTTGGTGTTGGAGATACGGTTACAGTAACCGTATCCATACCTGCCGCACTACATTGTGTTCCGTTATCGCTCTGTACTTGAGTAATATAGTACTTAATCACTCCAGTATTTGCTCCAGTATTTACATTTATCGTCTTCTGAGTAGATCCAGCTGGAATGGTTACAAATCCTTGTTTTCCATTAGAATTCTCATAGAAAACTGTTTTAGTTCCAGAACCTGTCGCTACGAAATTAAGTGGAATGTTTTTCCCCTGACAAATCGTAGTATCCTTTTGGTTACCATTAACAAAAACGTTTGCCGTTGGTGTTGGATACACATTAAATGGAGTTACCTGAACATCCTCACTAATACATCCACCTCTTGGATTTTTGTACTGAACTGTTTCTACGGTAACCACAACAGGCTCTCCAGCTTGGGTTGGTTTTAAATACACAAACTGAAGTCCTGGAACCAATTCGAAGGTTGTATCTATACCACCAGCTGCGAAATTAGGGTCTCTAAAGTTTGCCAAAACCGTATCCTCTGCGCTAACATTTACCCTTAGTCTGATACTGTCTCCTAAGCATAACTGGGTTTTATTAGGAACATAGCTAAGTGTTGGGTTTTGTATAACCTGAGTTTCCTCTGTTTGGTTATACACCTTTTCACAGTTAAAGTTATCTACAATTCTGTCTAGTCTTAGGCTTAAATCTCCATTAGGGGTAATAGTAAATACATTAGCTCCTGTTGAGTTTAGTGTTTTAGAGAAGGGGCCTTCAGAACCGCTGAAGAATGCAGTCATAGGAAGATCTCCGTTCACATCAACAATATAATTTACCGACTGCCCGTCGCAAATCGTATCATCAACCAGTCTAAATTCGTTAAGAATTAATGGAGATCCTACCGTTACGGTTACATCTTCCTCACCTATAGCAACAGATCCTGAACAAGAAGGTAAGTTACCATCAGTAACTGAAACTAAAGTATAAGTGGTTGTTGTGGTTGGAGCTACAGTAATAATGGTGTCCTGTAGGTTATTTGGATTCGCGAATACTAGAGTAGAATCCTTGGTACCATCGTTATAAGTAAATGTTACAGGATACTTATTCACGTTGGTAAAGCGTACCAAAATATCATAGGCCTGACCGTTACAAATTTGAGCATCGGCAGATTTAAATGCCACCACAGGCGCTTGTTTAACCTTAAGCGTCTTTTGAACTACAGTATTGTTAGCACATCCAGGAGCATCCGAATAACTAATTGATAATGAGTTGAATCTAATATCAGAAGTAGCTGTAAAGGAAGTTAACAATCCATTGTCTTGAACGCCACTTACCGATTTAGTAACACCATCTTGGCTATAAGTAAAGTCGAATAGAGAATCTGGGCTAGCGTCAAGGAAAACATTTACGTTGGTTCCTTCACAAGGCTCTGTAGGATTGAAAATAAAGTCTGCCGTTGGAGTAGGCTTCACAAAGATACGAGCCGTACCTTTTTGTTCAATTGGACATTGATTGTTAAGCGAATTAGTAACTGTTCCTGAGAAATCAATGATGTTTTCTCCTAGTCTTAATTCACTTGCTAATACAGATCTTTGTGAAGGTGAATCATTTTCAGAAGCGGTAAATAATCGCTTAGATCCACTTGGTGTTATCTCGAAAGGAACAGTAAATTCTCCAGAACCTTCCAGTTGCACAGTAAAGAATCCTGGTTGTCCCTCACAGATAATGTTATCACCTACTAAGGTTACCACTTTCGATTCTGACACTTCAATAGTAGCACGACCGGCAAACTCATTGGGATCGTCGGTTACATTGTTGTTATCATCAGTAATTTTAAAGATGGTAAACTCTAATGAACCCGATCTCTTTGGAGTATAAGCCACGGGAGTATTATCAGATACATTAAACAGGGTATCTAAGTTTCCAGTTGTTCCTGCCCCAACATCTTCAATGATTACATCGTAGTTAGGAGCTGGATTTGCGAATGAGAAGAATAACTCAACTGACTCACCCAAACAAACATTGTCGTCACCACTAATTGCAGCGGTCACATTATCTACAACAGTTACCGTTACTTCATCCGTAGAGCTTACAGCACATGATCCGTTAACCGCTCCACTGTTTTGTCTAATTTGAGTAATACGATAAGTTGTCGTTACGTTTGGTTGAACCGTTACTAAAGCAGTATCTGGATACTGAGGAGCTCCATCAAGGCTAACACTTGGGTTAACGGGAGTTCCATTTGCGGTATAATCGATAATTACATTACCAGCACCAGGACCTACATATCCTTCACCACTGAATACCAGTTGGGTCTCACCACCATTTACAATTGTAAATTGGTTTGCGTTGATTTCACCTGATGGATTCGGGCGAATACCATAACTTATATCCGCTGGAAGGGTAACTGTATTTTGACAAATGTTTCCAGTATTAGAAACAGAGGTTACAGAAATTACACCTAGATCAATAGTACCGGTATCATTTGGAGTCCAGGTGTATTGAACAGAAGCACCTTGAACATCTTGTTGATTGATTACCTGCCCCGTAGAATCTGATCTTAATTTCACAAAGATATCTCCATCTCCGGCCGTGTAATTAATAGTAAATGGTACCGCTGCACCCTGACAGAATACATTTCCACCAATTAAATCAACTGTAGGAGTTGGATTAACGTTAATAGCAACGGATTCACCAGCATTAGAACAAGCAGGAGACAAATCCTGATATTCTAGCGTAGTAACCGTGTAATTTTTATCCGTTGCTAAAGCAGTTTGTTGAGGCAATGAAATAGTTGCTCCAGTTGGTGAAACACCAGCTTGAATAACATTAGAAAGTTCATCTTGTACTTCGTACTGAACTTGTTTTCCAACTGCACCTTGAATGGTAAGGCTTAATTGAATGTCCTCACCTTCACAAATCTCAGTTCTATTAGCGGTTAAGGTAGCAATAAGACTATCCCTAACTGTTAAAGTAGCTTTTTGATTTTCGTTGAAGACACAAGATGGATTGCTATCATCAGTAACAGTAAGAATTTCTATGTCTTTGGTTTGGAATTGTGCAGGAAGACTAATAACCATATTTCCACCTACCGAAGCTTGTGGATGAGTAGTTGCACTTCCATTTCCTAACCTATATTGTACAGTATATTCAGGTGCTGTTCCTCCAGTAAAGGTCAATTCAACATCTACTGTTTCACCCTCACAAATTGGGTTATCAGAAAAACTGATTGCTACATTAGGCTTCTCTGTAATAGCTATTGTAACACTTGTAGATGACACTGATGAGGCACAACCTGCCCCAGATGCATCTGTTAAGCTATTAAGCGTATAAGTAGTTGTAGCTGATGGACTTACAGTAATAACTGTATCACCGTTAGCAATAAACACCCCAATATTCTGAATATCTACATTAAATGGAGCAGTCCCCTCAAAGTCTAAATTTATGTCCGTTGGCTGCTGTTCACAAATAGTAGTATCGCCAGACATCGCCAAAGTAGGTCTTTGGTTAACCGAGATGTTAAAGGTTTGCCCTATTCCATTTGAACAGTTTGTACCATTTCCATCTACTTCTGTAATGGACTTAAATTCGATGGTATAGCTACCTACTCTGGAAACAACTATCTCGTCATTTCCAATACCTGGTTCAAGAATCGCTGTTTGATCTCCTTCTCCATTAATTTCATAGGTAATTTCAAACTTAGTAGCACCAGAACCTGCCGCAATGTTAAATGATCCCTTGTAAACAACTGGTTCAGAATCACATGCAGTTGTTTTATTTGGAATAAAACTAACTTGAGGTAAGTCTCTTACAGTAATATTAGCAGTATTTGCACTAACTGCACTACCCTCACATTCGCCAGCATCAGACAAAGTATAAACCTTCACTTTGTTTATAGCATAAGATCCAACCGCTAATCCTGAAATGGTTTCAATTACAGTATTTCCAGCTGTTCCTTGTACCGTACCACTTACCGATGCATCACCATTTTCATAATCAACAAAAACAGTTCCTGTACCTTGTGTAATATCAAAACTTACTTGAACATCTTCACCAACACAAGCTTGGATATCATTCTGATTTATAGATACTTCCGCTTCAGGTACCGCTTGTTCAAATACATTTAACGTGTCATTAATCTGGGTTAAACAAGCAAGGCCATTTTGATAAGCTGCAGAAACCAAAATAATTTCATCTGTATTTGCACCACCACCAGTAGAGAAGGTTAGCACATCTTGGTCTTGTACATTGGTTCTTACTTCTGTACCACCATTAACTTCAAAAGTTAATTCATACTCTAATCCAGCTGGAAGTGAAACCAACACCTCTGCATCCGAACCATTACAAATGGTATCATTTCCACTTATAGAAGCCGTAATTTCATCAGTAACGTCAACATTTAGAACTTGTCCCGTTGCTCCGGTACATCCAAATGTTGCATCTGCAATTGCAGTTAAAACAAAGGAAGTATCCTGTGTTAAGGTAAAGTTTTCAGGTGTAGATCTGTTTTGGAAATTAACTCCAATAGAACTAAAAGTACCTGAGCTGAATACTCCACCATTTACATATGAAATAGTATAATCAACATCTATTTCCTTGCTCAGTCCAAAGTCATTATTGTTCCCCCCTAGCACTAGAGAAGTTAATGGGCTAGACTGATTGAAGCACACAAGAGTAGGGCTATTAAGTACTATGCGTGGATTTTTATTAACTACAATAACTACCCTTTGATTGTCAGAACTTGGAGTAGTATTGTCGCAAACTGCATCTTCTACTGATAATACCGTAAAGGCAGAATCCATTCCTGCATCTATATTAGAAACTGGAATAAACACCTCCCTGTTATTAACATAATTACCCGCCTCTGCAGTTAGTAATTCGATCACTTGATTCGCGCCAGTACCTGGAGCAGATTCTGACAAGAAAGTAACTTTTATAGGTGCTACCCCTGTTAAGGCAACTCTAAATCCAGCAGTTTCGCCTTCACAAATAAATGTATCACCAGTTAACAACTCAACGTCTGGCTGCTGATTTACATTGATGAAAATGGAGTCATCCTTTCCAGCACACATAGGCGCTGTCTGTCCTACCAGGTTTCTTAAATAGATGTATGAGCTATCAGTCAATGTCAGGGTTTCAGTTACCTGATTCCCAATTACATTTCCAACTGAAGTAGAGACAGTATTTCCATTATTTACAAAATCAAGGTTAAAACCACTGTTATCGTCGCCACCTGTAAGGGTAAAGGTTACATCCACCGTATTGTTTACCCCATCATTACATAATTCTGAAGTATTGAAAGTTAGATCACCTGATGGAAGGTCGTTTACATTAAGTGGTTTTGCAGCAAAAGCAACGGTTCTTGAACAAGTTACCGTTCCAATGCTAGAACTGATGGTTACTAAATCATATTCTACCGAATCTAGGGGGCTTACTAAAAATTCTTGATCGCTGTAAGCAACTGCACCTGGCCCATTATCTAAATTCTCGAATTGAATATTTACAGTTCCATTAAGTGCAGGATTTACGGTTGATGATCTGTTTACATCTAAAGTGGTATTTCCGAAGGCAGTAATATCAAACAGTAATTTTGCATCGTCACCAAAACAAATGGTATTAATAGGATTACCAATATTGTTGGATTCTACTATATCGAAGGTTGACACATTTGGTAGTTCAAACACATTGATACTAAACTGGTTAGATAAACTAACAGTACAATCGTCATCGGTATCAACGGTGTTGCGGGTATCTTTAAGTGAAGTGAAATTAACCGTGTAAGTTCTTCCTGGAACCAACGCTGGAACCGCTTCTGCACTTAAATCAAAAGTAAAAGGAGAGCCTGAGTTGTTGTTATCGAACTCAAAAGTATAATTTCCACCTTGGTCATCTGAAATGGTTCCTGAAATGGTATAATCCCCAGTTCCATTTGCGTTTACAGTGAAATTCAAACTATTTAAGTTATCCTCACACACGCTATCCTCTTGTAGTGTAATGCTTACCAAACTAGGATTTGGATATGCAGTTAGGGTATCGGTAACTACAGAATCAACTGGATATGTATTCCCACAGGCATCATTATCCTGAATTTCTCGAATGTGGTAGAAGAATTCAGTAACTGTAGAAACAGTTGGACTTAAAACAATGCTACCGTTATTAGTAGGAACCGTATAAGAAACTTGTCCTCTATTTTGCGCACCAGCTCCATTAATATTAGATATACTATCAAGAGTTATAGTAAATGGAGCTGCCCCCGTAAGGGTAAAGTCTAACTCGATGGATCCATCAGAACAAACCTTCTTTGGATTGGCAAAGCTAGCAGTTGCTGTAGGTCTAGTTTTATAAAGGAAGTTTACCGATTGGTTAAGATCAGCTTCTCCGGAGGTACAACCCTTATTATCGGAAAGACTTATCGCAATAATTTCGTAATTGGTCCCTCCTACCAATTTACCACCGTTGCCATCGTAGTTATTTGGATCTATAGAAATAGTAGGTTGTGTAGTACTGGTGATAGTTGAGTCGTATGAGAAAGCTCCTCCATCTTTTATTCTAAATGTAAAATCGAAAGGCGCAGTACCGTTGTACTGTACATTCAATTGGTATACATCATTTTCACAAAGTGCATTATCTCCTGAAAGTGCTATGGAAGGCTTTGGATTAACGTAAACGGCGTCGGTATTAGTGGTAGTTGGAGAATAGGTACAAACGTCATCCTCTATAGAAGTAACTTCTATAGTATTAAAGCCAGCTACCGTGTAATTAGCAAAGTTTTGAACGTTAAACAATTCATCACCAGCTGCTTCATTTACCCCTCCCGGTACGTTATTAAATTCGTATGAAATTTGAACCGTTCCCTGGGTATTTGCTGTAATAAAATCAATGTTTAAAACCTCTTCTTCGCAGATTTCAGTTATAAATACATCTGATGCATCATTGAACTGAGTTTGCGTTAAAATTCTTTCCTGATAGATATCGGGTTTTCCAACTGAAAAATCTGTGGAGTCTTTTGGATTATTATTTTCCACGGTTGTCCCACCTCCAAGGTCCGAAACCACCTGCGAGAAATCAATACGAACCGAGTCGATATCATTTGAAATAGTATTTGTTGGAGAAACAATGGTTGCAATAAGCTTCCCTCCAACATTCATGGCATTAGCAGTTGCATCATCTACAACGGTGGTTGGAGCTCCAGCAACATAATAAATCACATCATAAGTTCCTGAAATAGAACCATTTCCTGAAAATTCTACGTCAACTTTATAATCGTCTCCCTCACAGTATGTATTAGATTCTACAAGACCACCATTAGGTCCATTTTTTCTGGTATAGGCAACAACTTCTGGCTTGGGGTTCACCGTTACATTACCCACAAACTCTTGTCCGCCTGTTGACTCACATCCATTATCATCAACGATCTTAACATAATCAACCTGATATGTACCAACCACATCATTTATCCCTGCCTCGTTAAAAGCAAGAGATCCGCTATTTGTATTTGCAATTAGATTTTTAACAACATTATCTATCTCTATAGTAACGTTGTAGGGCGCTGTACCCGTAAAGGTGTAGTTAAACACAAAATTATCTCCTTCAGCAACATTGGTCTTGTCAATTGTAAAAGAAGACTTAGTTGGGGTTGGATTAACCTGTCCAGCAGTAATACTAGCAGATTCGGTTGATAAAAACTTGTTACTGTTATTATCAATAATAGAGTCTACCGTTAAAGTTCTTGCTCCAGTAACATTCGTTACTGTAATATTTTGCGAACCATAAGCGGTATAACTTTTGGAGAGAGCTGGGCCATTATTAACGTTGTAATAAACAGTGAAAGGAGTTACTAAAGAACTCCCATTTTTTGTTACATCTACGGTAAAAACTGCATTTTCTCCACTACAAATATCACCCCCCGAATAGGTGGCAGTGACATTAGGGTTTTGCGCATATAATACTCCGGTTAAGAGTACGGCCAAAACGGTTAAAAAACGGTGATAAAACTTGTGCATGCCTTATGCGTATAATTAATTTCCTACTAATTATTTTACTTTGATTAGGTAACGTGGGTTATCCATTACTTCGAATTCCACACGTCTGTTCTTCTCTCTTGCTACCTCAGTTGGAATTTCGCCAGTTTTTGGATTTACAGCTGGCTTAGACTCACCAACTCCAACCACCTCGAAACGTTCTTTTTCAAGATCCTCCCCAACTAAGAATTTATAAACAGCTGTGGCTCTTCTTTCAGAAAGCTTATCGTTGTATTTAGACGAGCCAACATCATCCGAGTTCCCTACGATACGTAGCTTTAGGTCTGGATGCATTCTCAAAAATGGAATTAACCCAGATTTTAAATCTTCCTGTTGCTCCTTACTAATTGTTGCTTTGTTTGTTGCAAAATAAATTGTTGGAACCTCAAATTCTATAGGTGGAATTTTCTTTAAACCGATATCCTGAATTAGGGTATCAGAATAAGCGATTTTTTTAGTTGAAATAGGAATGTATCTAGGCTCATAATTATCAGCCTCTGCTTTTAGCAAATAAGTTTTGCCATGCTGAAGGGTAAAGTAGTACTCCTCTCCTGCCGCAGGAAAAACTTCTTGCAACATAGCAGTGTCAGCTCCAGCTACATCGCGAGCTAGAAGAGAAACCGTAACATCCTCTAATAAATTGGTCGCATTGGGAAGATCATTTGGTGACTCCATCTCAAACACTACCCCTTTAATTCCAATTTTAATAAAGTCCGTAAAAATAAATGTGAAGATATCATCACAACAGGTCTCGTTAATTGTACTGTTTGTACCTATTCTATTTGAAACAAAGAAACCTTCGTCGTGCTCCTTAGTTAACGTATAAAATAAATCGTCAGCAGGTGAATTCAACGGGAAACCAATATTTACCGGTGGTAAAAACTTATCCTTTGGATTTCCTTCCGATTTGAAAATATCGAAACCTCCCAGGTTAGGGAATCCATTAGATGAGAAATACAAAGTACCGGTCTCGGTATCGTAAAATGGAGTTATCTCATCTCCAGGTGAATTTACTTTAGACCCTAAGTTCTTCACCTTTTTAAAGTCGTTAATTCTAGGGTCAAACTCCGAGTAGTAAAGATCGTACCCCCCTCTGTTTCTATCCTCGCGGTCGGAAACAAAATAAAGTACGTCTACCTTTTTCTTCGACTTTTTATCAATTGCAAAACCAACAGCAGGTTGAGTAGAGTTGTACGAAGGATCGTTAATTACTTCGTTTAGCTTCTCCGGGAATTGCCATTCACCATCTTTGAAATTGGAAACATAGATAGCACACTTATTCTTGTTCTTAATTCTCTTAGGACAAAGCGTGAAGTAAAATCTTGCTCCATCATAGCTGTACGCACCCGAGTTCACATTAAATCCTTCGGTATTAAAAGGCCCAGGAAGTTCACCTACCTTTTCCCAGTTGTTACCTTTTACCCTATGCGCTAGATATAACTTTCTTTCTGGTCTATCTTCTCCTGCCAAAGAATAGTATTCCTCAACATCAGCGATTAAAGAACCATAGGCGATGTAATCTCTATTAATAATAATAGGAGAAGACTCCATAGTTTCCCTATTAATATTATTATCCAGCCTAGTGATTGCTACCTTAACTGGGTTATCGATAAGGGACTTAGCCATTTCAGCACCAGCCGCTTCGGATTTTACCAGCTTCTTATAAATACGAGCATCACTTTTGTCGTATTCTTTCCTGAAGGCATTTAATAATGAAGGAGCTTCTTCGTAAAAGCCATTCGACTTTTGCATTAAAGCTTGGTAGAAAGATGATTTAGGATACTTCCCAGGCTTGTTTGCTGCAACTCTGGCGTACCAATCTTCAGCATTTTTATAATCTCTTGCCTTTCTATATGACTCTGCAAGCATCCAAGCATATTTCCAATTTTCTGGATTTTCCTCACAGTAACGCGCGAGGTAATCGATGCTTGAATAGTAGTCTCCAAGTTTAAAAGCCTTTTTCGCCAGCTTTTTCGCCCTACCCATGCTTACCGCATCGGGATCATATTTAGCGTCACCATAGTTACGCTCTAATATATTCAACTCTGCTTCTCGTTGAACCGGAGTTGGTTTTTGGGCACACAACAAAGTTGGAAATATCGTTATTAACATAACGTATTTCACAAGAGAAGAAAGATTATAGCCTTTCACTATCGATCTTGGTTTTAATTAAACGAGTACTAGGTGCGGTGTAACTAATTGAAATTTCGAAAGAACCATTATTAGACAGGCCCTCTTTCAATTGAGAGATATTAAAATCGTAGCTAATTCCTGCGTCAAAATTAGAGATACCTAATCCTGCAAGAACAATAAACGCATCTGGGTTATCTGTAAAACCGTTACGAAGTAAGAAACCAAATGACGCGTCGTTAACACCTGCATTATTCGGATCAAATCTCATACCGGCCGACAAACCTGCAAGCATGTTTCTGGCTTTCGATTGTGAAAGCACCATGAAGTTAGGATCTAGGTAAAAGTTTTTGTTGAAAAAATACTTGAACGACGCATTTGCCGCTACCTGGGTTTCTCTTTTATTTCCTGTACCATAGAAACTTTCAGTTGGTTTGTTCAGGTGGAACATCGCTAAACCAACCTCGGGTCTGAAGTTCTCGAAATACATACCCCAACTAACACCAAAGTTTACATCCAAGTAACTCACCTGATCTCTAGCCAAGGGCTCCAGCTCGGTAAGTTCAGGATCGAACTCTCCGGTAACACGATTAAAACCTTCGGGAAACGACAAGTTCTTATCGATGGTTTTGGTGGTGTAAGCCAACTGAACTCCAAATCTTAATTCGGAATAATCTACAAGCTTGTGATAGGCCCCTGACACAGCTACCCTTGTGGTAGAAAAGCCTTTATCTCCACCTGCCTCATCTTTCATGGCAAAAACACCAACTGCTACCTTGTCAATATCAAGGTAGATTGGCTTTTCGAAACCAAGACCGATAGTAGTTACAGGCTTACTCAATAGAGAACTCCATTGAGAGCGATAGTTATTACTCACCTTCCAATCACCAAAGAATGCTCCGGTTAATGCGGGGTTTAACTGTAGGGGTGCGCGGTTGTACTGGGAGAAATGAGCCTCCTGACCAAATGCCAATGAGCTAACACTCAATAGACTAAGCAGTAAAACGCTTGTTTTAAAAAGTTTCGAAACCATTGTATAATGCGTAAACACAGCTGTTTTCAACATCGACAAATCTATAAAAAAACACAAGAAAAGCAAGATGAATTGTTGGCTACAAGAATAATCTAAGCCCCTACATTTCAAGTAATTCGAATCTTTTGAACTGCATAGGACAACTTATTCAAACTCTTTTAAACTAGGCTGTCCCGCGTCTACCCACGCGGTATACCACAGCGATGCTAGGCAGGATACAGCACAGCGCATCCTTTGTTCCACCATGCCATTTAAGTTATCATGATATAATTGTGAAAAACTTTTAGCATATGAAGTAGTGGTTCTCTCCCCTCTTTCTTCGAATGTATATTTTGAAGAAGAATTGGCTTTAGATAGCATCATTTCCTTGTGTAAAACCTCAGGCATAAGGCGGTGTGATTCCAATACCACAGACCAAATTAATTCCTGAACATCATCTATATATTTCACTTCCTCAACTAGTAAATCATATTCATCGAAAAACAATTCGGGTAAGCGTGTTTCCCACAAACCATGAATTCCTTTTTGCCCAGTGAGCTGCCCATTATAATTCATTGTCGTATGTAAGGGCACGTGTATATCCCCTACATAATGCCCGTAATCGGCCATGGTTTTCAGCAACTTGCTTAAGTCTCTCCCCTGAAACTGTTTTACAAGCCGATAGTGATATTGTTGCAGGTTCCATGGAGCTATTCCATAGGTTCGCAGTGTGTCTTCGGGGTAACAGCTAAGGGCCATTTCCCAGCTTTTGGGAAAGCTATCTGCTAATTGTTTTATATCGTAGGGATAATAATCTAAATCTATGTAATGTTTTTCGGCTTCCCCTTTTGTAGAATGCCTTCTTCGATCAGGATCTACTGCGTGTTCACTTAAATATTCAATATGAGAACGCAGATATATATGCATTGAATCGGGCAGTGCATAAACCGCCAATTCATTAATTTTTCTGTGCGCAAAAAAGCCCCAAACATTTACTTTGTTCAGGGCTTGTACTGAAATACATAATATAAAAACTGCTAAAAGCGTAAAAGAATAGCGTTGGGTGGAGGTCATTACCCCAATTTAATCAATTCTCCTTCTTTTAAAAATGGTATTACTGAAGTTTTGTTTGGTGTAAGGCTATATTTAATGTCTTCTTGAAGGTTTAACTTTTTCAATCGCCTTCTGTGGGATGAAGATTTAAGAAAACCAAAATAGTTAGTCTTTGCACTTTGGTATAAATACTTTGCCGCTACCGACGAATCGTGGTCCGAAATATGAGAACCTTCTGCAACGAGGTAATCTACAATTGCACCTCCACAAATGGTATCTTCGAGATTAAATCTATCCTTCCAACCAGAGCAAAGAATAAGGGTATCCCTTTGCTGCTCTTTTAAATATTGGTTTACCGCGTCGAGGTTTACAAAACCAGCAGCAATAACCGTTTCGGCCTTGTTAGCTGTGTTTATGGCACGGGTTCCATTGGTTGTAGTTAGGACTATGGTTTTACCATTGAATTTATCTGTCATAAATCCTGTTGGTGAGTTACCAAAATCGAAACCATCCACTATTTTCCCATTTCGCTCTGCCCCAACTAAAAATCCCATTCGCTGGTATTCAATCGCCTCTTCTAGGCTAGATACAGGAATGATTTTCTCCACTCCATATTCGAATGCAACACACATAGCTGTTGTCGCACGTAAGACATCAATTACAACTACAATGGGTTGGCCCTGATAATATAAATCGAAACGATCGGGGCTAAAACAGACTTCTACACTTGGTTTATCTGCCATCGCTTATTTTAAAAATGGAAATTTAACGGTCTTCGCTTTTAAGATTTTATTTCTCACCTTTATACCAACCTCGGTACCTTCGGAACTAAAATCTGTAGCAACATACCCCATGGCTATGGCCTTTTTCATAGAAGGAGACATGGTTCCAGAAGTAATAAAACCTATCTTGTTTTCATTGGCGTCAACAATGTCATAACCTTGTCTAGCCACACCTTTATCCACTAGCTCAAATCCAACTAGTTTTCTCTTTACCCCTTCTTCTTTCTGCTTTTGAATAATATCCTTAGCAGTGAAGTCTCCTTTTTGGAATTTGGTAATCCAGCCTAAACCAGCCTCTAGCGGTGACGTTTCATCGGTTATGTCATTTCCGTATAAACAATAACCCATTTCTAGCCTAAGGGTATCACGAGCAGCCAATCCACAAGGTTTTAGGTCTACCTTATTCCCCGATTCAATAACAGCATCCCATACCTCACTTGCCTTAGCAGCTGGAATGTAAAGCTCAAACCCGCCGGCCCCGGTGTATCCCGTTGCGGAGATAATTACGTTATCTACGCCGGCAAATTTCCCTTCTTTAAAAGAATAGAAAGAAATAGCATCTAGATCTTCATCGGTTAGCGATTGAAGCGCAAAAGTAGCCTTGGGTCCTTGAACCGCTAAAAGTGCATAAGAATCACTAACGTTGGTTAGCTTAGCATCACCCTTTAGGTTCTTTTCTATCCAGCTAAAATCTTTGTCAATATTAGAGGCATTTACTACTAATAAATACTTGTGGTCGGCCATTTTGTACACCAAAAGGTCATCGATGATTCCACCTTGTTCGTTTGGCATACAGGTATACTGGGCTTTTCCATCCACTAACTTCTCTGCATTGTTAGTAGTAATGGCCTGAATGGTTTCTAATGCCCCCTCACCTTCGAGAAGAAATTCACCCATGTGCGAAACATCAAAAACACCAGCGGCAGTTCTTACTGCTTCATGTTCGGCATTAACCCCTTCGTATTGAACAGGCATTAAAAAACCTCCGAAATCAATGATTTTAGCATTTAAGTCTACGTGCTTCTGGTATAATGGCGTTTTCTTCATAATCAAAATTAATTGCCGGCTAAAGTAAGTAAAATGCCATATTCGCAATTGGTTAATTTTGAAGAATGGCTGTACTAAGTAAAGACCAGGTGGGCCCTAGGTGGATAATTTTTATCGCAGATATTTTTATTTGCCTGTTATCCATTGTGTTATCCTACACATTGCGATTCGAATTTAACATTCCCGAGGTAGAAATCGAATTGATGAAAATTGCTCTTCCCATCTACATAGCGGTGCGTGCCATCTCCTTTTTAATAGGTAGAACCTTTGCCTCCTACGTTAGATACACGAGTATTGAAGACAGTAAGCGCATTGTACAGGTAATTTTTCTAGGCACTATCGTACTATTTTTATCCAACCTAGTTCGCTACCTTTTTATCGACGGACTTTTTGTCTTTCCCACTTCCGTTTTACTCATAGATCTATTCCAGTCGGTTTTATTCTTAATGGGGGGAAGGATATTCATTAAAATGGCCTATTACGATAGGAAAGGCACCCAGTTAAAGAAGAAGGTAATTATCTATGGTGCCGGTGAAATGGGGCTGGTTACCAAAAGAGCCTTAGAACAAAAAAAAGGTGGAAATAAATCGGTAGTTGGTTTTATCGACGATGACCAAAAAAAGGTTGGTATGCGTATTGAAGGAGTAAAAGTGTACTCCTCTAAAAATCTGGATAAAACCATTGCAAAATTTAATGCCGACGAGGTCATATTCAGTATTTTAAACCCTTCCAGAAGTAAGCAGCAAAAGGTTGTAGATCAATGTTTAAATACAGGAGTAGCAATGCTTCATGTCCCGCCAGTAAACGATTGGATTAACGGCGAACTCAATGTCAACCAGATTAAAAACTTAAAAATTGAAGATTTACTGGATAGGACAGAAATAAAACTTGATCCAGAAAGACTAAGATCCTTTTTAGGTGACAAGGTGATTTTGGTGACAGGTGCAGCAGGTTCTATTGGATCCGAAATTGCCCGCCAAATAGCACTAATTGGTTGTAAAAAACTATGGCTTTTAGATCAGGCAGAAACACCCCTCTACGAGCTAGAACAGGAACTTTTGGGTAAAGGCCATAGAAATTTTGAGGCCATTATTGCCGATGTCACCCAATTTGATAGAATCAGGTACATTTTTAACACCATAAATCCCGAAATAATTTTTCATGCGGCGGCATACAAGCATGTCCCTCTAATGGAAAACAACCCAGTTGAGGCCATAAAGGTAAATGCCCTAGCCACAAGAAATTTGGCTGAGTTGGCTCAAGCTGGCAATGTGGAAAAGTTTGTATTTGTGTCTACTGATAAGGCGGTAAACCCAACAAATGTAATGGGCGCCTCCAAGCGTTTTGGTGAATTACTAATTAAAAATTTAGGAGGCGATTGTCACTTCATTTCCACCCGATTCGGAAATGTATTGGGATCTAATGGAAGCGTTATCCCGCTTTTTAAAAAACAAATTGAAGCGGGAGGTCCAGTAACTATTACTCATCCCGAGATAACGCGGTATTTCATGACCATCCCAGAGGCCTGCTCCTTGGTGCTCGAGGCTGGATTTATGGGCGACAAAAATCAAACTTTCGTTTTTGATATGGGGGAGTCAGTAAAAATAGTAGACCTCGCTCGAAACATGATCCGGCTTTATGGTTTAGAACCCGAAAAGGATATTTCTATTATCTATACCGGATTGAGACCTGGGGAAAAGCTGTACGAAGAAACTCTGGCGGATGGTGAAGTAAATGAAAACACCCACCACCCTAAAATTCAAATATTTAAAGATCCAACCCCTTCGAGCTTAACCATAGATTTCGACCGCATTGAAAATTTGGTAAGCAACAATGACAATGAAGGGCTGATTAAAGAATTAAAACGGATTATTCCAGAGTTCAAATCCAACAATTCGGTGTACTCTAAGCTGGATTAACCGTGTATCGTTTCCTTTTTACCGTATTTCCTCATTAAGCCGGCTTCAAATTCTAAAAATTGCTGCCAGATTGCATCTACATCTCCTTCTCCATATTTACGAGCGAAACTTATGAAGGTAGTGTAATGATTAGCCTCTGAAATCATTAGTTCTCTATAAAAAGACTTTAGGTCGGGATCACTTATTTCTTCTGATAGAATCTTAAATCGTTCACAACTTCTTGCTTCTATCATAGCTGCAAATAACAAACGATGTGTTAGTTGGGTCATTCTAGACCCTCCTTTCGGGAGAAAGGCACGTAAATCATTTACATAAGGGTCTTTTCTCTCAAAGCCCAATTCAAACCCGCGCTCTAGTATTTTATCATGAACCATTTCAAAATGTTGCATTTCCTCTTGGGCAATGGCACACATTTCTTTCACTAAATCTGGAAATTCTGGGTACTTAACAATAATTGTAATTGCATTGCTAGCGGCCTTTTGCTCACAGTATGCATGATCCGTTAATATCTCGGAAATGTTCTTTTCTACGATGTTTACCCACCGTGGGTCGGTTTCTAATTTTAACCCTAGCATTGCGTTATAAATTTGTGCAAAGATATTAATGTTTAAAAGTGACGCCCAACTAGCAACTTTGGGATTTTTATTCGTCTACATTTGTGTTCCGCATGGCGCTTAGACTCGTTTATAGTATACTTTTTTTAGCCCTCGCAGTAACGGGTTGGGCGCAGTCTCCCCCAAACAATCTTTGCGACGATGCTAAATCCATTGTTTTTAATAGTGAAGGAAGTGCCTGCGTTTTTCACGATGCTCTAACCCCAACCGAGTCTGGATTTACCTTTACCACCACTACCAATTGTTCGTTTACACCCAGTGGTCCAGATCTTTTCTACAAGTTTACCGCGCAGGCTTCGAGTTTAACGATAGAATTAACGCCCTCTGGGACTTCAGCAATAAAAGACCCCGTAATTTTCCTCCTTTCTGGAGATTGCAATAATTATACAATCGAAAAATGCTCATCCACTCCCGGATTTAACAAGCTTACTCTTAATGCAACCGTTACTGCGGGAGAGAATTATTTTGTAATCATCAGCTCCAAAACCGAACAATTCGGACATTACCAATTGTGTTTCACAAACAACTTTGACACCGAAGACCCGGGAGACCGATGCGATAATGCTGGAAGAGTCTGCAATAAGAGCACGCTGGAATTTGAAAACCTCGTAGATTACCAATCATCTGGGATGTGGCCAGATTGTTTTTCCTTTGAAGTAAGGAGAGATGTATGGCTCATGTTTACCGTTTCCAAAACGGGAACGCTAGAATTTATAATAACTCCAAAGGGAGATAGCGAATACGACTGGGCACTTTTAGATATTACCAACGGATGCCCGTCCACCTCTTCAAGGCCGGTAGCAGAGCAGTGCAATTACAACTTTGCAGGTGAAGATGGAGCTCCAACCGGTATGGCTCCTAACCCAGGATCCTATCCCAATCCAGGAGAAATTTCTCCTGTTATTACCGTAGATAAAGGCAAAACCTATGCCTTACTCATTGATAACTTCTCTAAAACTACCGATGGCTTTGTTTTGGAATGGGGTGGATCTTTTGAAATTGTCAACTCTGACTTTGAGATTGATGAATTTTTAGGTTGCGACTCGCTTGAGGTAAACATTACACACTCTAGCGCTACCAATTTAAATTACACCTGGGATTTTGGTGATGGTACATCCCATATTGGGCCCAATCCCCCATCCAAAAAATACACCGAACCAGGAAATTACATCATTAGTTTATCGGTAGACGATATTGCTTCGGGATGTAGCTCGGTAAAATCTAAAGTCGTTACCGTTTCCAAACCCATTGCCTCCATAAACAACAATGACACCACCATTTGCGAGGATGAAGACTTATACCTAACGGGCAAGGTGAAGCTCACCGAATTTGCTTCTCCCCTTCAATTCAGCAATAGAAAAGACCGAGTAATTCCAGACAATAACCTCAACGGAATTAACTCTGGTATTGACGTTAACATAACCGGAGCTGGTAAGCTAGCGGCGGGAGATTTGGTTGGAGTTTGCGTGAATTTATCACACACCAGCGTAGGTGACTTAACCCTTAAATTAAAGGCACCAAACGGTTCATCTATAACTCTGGTAGACAAGGTTGGGCCCGACAGTATAAATTATGAGGGCACGTGTTTTACTTTATTATCCAACACCTCTATAGCAACTGCCAACGCACCCTACACAGGTAGTTTCCAGTCTAAAAACAACCTCAACGACCTAGTAGGAACAGATATAAATGGAACTTGGGTATTGCAGGTAATAGATAATATTTCGGGCAAAACGGGTTATTTAGATGATTGGTTTTTAAACATAAAAAACGAAAACAAAGCCACTACCCTTTGGCAGCCACCTGGATATTTTTCGGATCCTAACAACCCCACACAAACTGTTAATCTCTCAGCAAATGGTGGCAACCAGGAATATTTGCTAACCTTTTTGGCAGAAGACAAAATTGGATGCCGATCTACAGATACCATTCGAGTTACGGTGATTGACAAATTAAATGAAGGTAGAGGCGACACCCTTTATTTATGTCGTTTTGGTACCATAGACCTGGATAACCAGCACCAAATGAAACCCAAAAAGGGAGGTATTTGGAATGGAAGAGAATCGTCATTAGGCTTAAATCCTAATACGGGTGAATTAGATTTAACTGCGAATCCTCCCGGAACCTATCACTACGATTATACCCTACCATCCAATGCTCCCTGCCCGCCGCAGCAAACCACCATAAAAATTTACTTAGAAGAAAGACCTTCACCGGGATTGGATAAAACAGTTACGGTATGCGCTTCTACCGACAGTCTGAAACTGGAAGACGAGTTGAGTGCCGATGCAGATTTAGGTGGTCTTTGGGAAGACATGGATAATAGCGGTCAGCTAGATGCCGCGAGAGGCGAAGTTTTAACTGAGTTTTTAAACGGGACATACCGATTTAAGTATAAGCACCAGGCTAATAACAACTGCCCAGAATCTGAAGCGATTATTTCTGTATCCGTTCGCCAAAGCCCTGAAATATTTGTAGACAGCATTGTATGCAATAGCGAGAACAACGCCTACCGAATTTACGCATCAATTTCTGGCGGAGATCCAAACAGCTATTCGGTTAGTCCCGCTACTGGCACTTTGGTTGGCAACCGTTTTATTAGCGACTGGATGCCAACAGGATCGAATTACAACTATACCGTAACCGATCAATACAATTGTACACCCATGGATTTTAAATCGCCGAACATTAAGGGTAGATTTTCGTGCGATTGTATGTCTGATGCTGGAAGTTTTCCTGGTGCTCCAGGCGATTTATTACTGTGTTATAACGATACGCTGGACTTAAACCATTTAGGTGACCACCACCTTGATGCTAACGATACCATAGTGCAATATTTGCATACTAGCCCAACTTTTAACCCCAATGAAGTAGTTGCCCAGTATAGTTTTTATCCCAACCCCAAAGTTTTTTACCAACCCCATTTAAATTTTGGAACCACTTATTATTTAACCACAGTAGTTGGGGATAAAAACGCTAACGGGGTAGACTTAAATGACCCAAGTGGTTGCATGGCTAAGAGCGCTACCTACTCAGTTGCTTTTTCGCCCAAACCCGAACTTATTATAACTCCACTTTTTAGCAATCCACGCTGTGTAAATTCTGAGGTACGCTTTTTATTAGAAAGCAAAAAAGGAGACAACACCTTTAATTTTAAAGCCAACGGAAACACCATAAACGATATAGAAAGTGGGGAAACCTTTGGAATTAACATTAGCTCTGAGGGAACCAATAATGTGTTTCTAAGTGAGTTCAGGGATGAAATTGGATGTCCAGCAGATACCTTAATCAACATTACGGTTAACGCCACCAAACCGGTAGATCATACAATACTTGCTATAAGTTGCGACGCTAACAACGAAAATTATAAAATGCGTATTCGCATTGACCAATCAGATGGTTATACTGTGGAGCAACGAGGCATCTCTAGTTTTACCGATTTGGGGAATAATGAGTATTTGAGTGAAGACATTCCCAACGGAAATGAAATCTATACCATATTCAATTACAGCACTGCTCATTGTCCAGAAGACACCTTAAGAACAAAACATTTTTGTTCATGTGGAAGCGATGCAGGACACCTCAATACGCTTTCTAAAGGCCTGTTTTGCGAAAGCGAAACCATTCAGTTAACAGAATCCTCGCCTGCAGTTGCCGAACCCAATGACAATGTATTGTTTGCAATAGCTACAGACTCCAATAATATCAATACCGTTATTGATTTTCAGTTGTCCTCGATAATTGATGTTTCCAATTTTATCTCTGGACAGGAGTATTTTATTTCTAGAATGGTTGGAAATGCGATTGGATCGGACTCCATTCAACTAGCAGACACCTGTTTAAGTGTGAGCAACTGGATAACCTTAACCGTCTACAAAAACCCTGGGATTGCCGACTTTTCTACCCAAAAGGACTCGATTTGTGAGGGAAATACCTTTAATCTGGATATTACCCTATCGGAAACTCCCGCTTTAGATGGTTATGTAACAGGAAGAATGAGCGGGTCGGTAGATACTAGCTTTACTATCCCCTTTTCTGCTGGGCAGCTGAATTTTAATAAAATCCTGCCGCATAGTGGCTTTGGAGATTTCATCCTTCACATAGATTCTGTCCAATACACCCAAACCCCAAAATGCTTTAGCAAGGTGGATTTGCAAAAGAGCATGTATGGAATTCCAATGCCAGAATTTGAGGTTTTAGGTCAATATCAAATCTGCCCCGATGCTGGTGACAGCGCAGCGATTATTGTAAGGCATATAAAAGGTGATTTTCCAGTAGAAATAACTTTAACCGATGGAACGGATGAGTGGAAACAAGTCCTTTTAAATGAAAACGACTCCATTTTCACAATGAAACTGCCTAGCGGTAGTTACTCCATTACGGGAACAAAAGCTACAGGCCTAACATCAGCTGGATGTAGTGGTACCATAAATGGGATTGCTGGCTTATTGGTTTTTGATGAACCAAGGATAGATTGGATTAAATTTAATGACCCCATTTGTCAGGATGGTCCATTGGAAATTGATTTCCAGATTCTTGGAAATAATGCTCCCTATCAATTTAGAATTCGATCTAGTGATCAGTTTTTCGATACGCTCTACACCAATGTAAATGGACCAGATGTTAAGTTTTTCTTCCCATCCCTGTCCGAGACGACTGGAGTTTACTTTGAAGATATTGTAAGCAGGGATGGCTGTACAGGTCACTGGAGATATAGCACTGCATGGACCAAGCCTAGGCCTTATTTAACCTATGAAACTCCTCAGTACTTTTGCAATGATGAAACAAGAGTGATGGCTATCTCTGGCTTTGGAGGCGATACGGTCTCTTTTGAAATAAAAGAAAATAACGACACCACTTATTCTTTCGAAATCACATCTAATCCTTCAAATAATTCTCTATTTCCAATAAACCCCAAGCTTGGAGAGAATATCTATGAAGTAACCTCGATAAGATCGGACAATGGGTGTGAGGCCTTAGGTTTGCCAGATACTATAAATGTGTTAGTTAAGCCCAATCCAAGCACAGATGTATGGTTAAACTCCGACAGTAGCTGTTCATATATCGACGCAGAATTGGTGGTAAACGCTGACATCCCTTTACAAAACTGCCGAATTGTATTCGATCACCATTTATATACCTCCTGCGATACCATAAAGCGCCGGATATATAACAGCGAACTAATGCCCATTAAGATCGATGTTTTGGGTGAAAACAACTGTTCGAGCGATACAACCATTTACAGGCGGTTTAATGTATTCCCCGACCCTATTGTTGATTTTACACTAAGTCCAAAACGCGTTACCAGAACTGCACCTAGAGTGACTTTCACCAACCATGGATCTAGAAGCAATAAATATACTTGGGTAATCGGTGGACTGGACACCATTCCGAAATTTCAGACGGATTATATTTTTCCCAGAAACGACACCGGAACCTATGTCGTAGAGCTAAAAGGTGAAACACCAAAAGGCTGTAGAGACTCATCGTGGCAAAAAGTTATTGTAACGGATAAATTAAATGTATTTATCCCCAATTCTTTTACCCCAGATGGAGATGGAATTAACGACTATTTTATCCCAGTAATACCTGATTCAGACCTTGAATATTTTGAAATGACGGTTTATAATCGCTGGGGAGAAATGATTTTCAAAACCCAGAATATCAATAATGGCTGGGATGGTAAATACCTCGGAAAAGAGGTGCCAACTGGAGTTTATTCCTTCATGATAAAGATTAAATCGGTATTTGAAGACCAACTCTATAAAATGCCAGGGTCGGTAAGGGTATTGAGATAAAAAAAGCACGGCCAATACCGTGCTTTTTCTAATATTAAGATCAACTACTACTTAATCACTACTTTTTTCACCTGGGTTCCCCTTGGTCCATTAATCAGCAACATATAAACTCCTGAATCCCAATTTTTACAAGGGATATTATTAATTCCTTGGTTCAAATCACTTTCAAAAACCTGCTTTCCACCAAAGTCTATAAGCGTTACTTTTAAATCATTTGCTTGCGCTACATCAATGGTTAAAAAATCTTCCGCCGGATTAGGAAAAACCTTTAGGCTATACTTAACCACATTTAAAACCCCTACCGATGTAGATTCCTTTGTTGGACCAGAAGGCGTATAGCCGTTTTGGCGTAGCACCTTTGGTGGCATCCAGGTGTTTTCTTCCTCAAAGATTCTTTTCATCACCTCTGCTCTTTGTTCCGCACTCACACCTTGAGATTGTGGTGTCCACCATTTACTTGCTCTTAAACCAGGGTATAAGTTGCTATTTCCATTACTATTAAACCAGTTTTGCATATCATAACAAAAGCATTCAGAGCTCGCGTTTCTTTCATCGTTACACATATCATTTGCATCTACAATGGCTATCCAGTTACACAACTCTTGAAGCGCGTGGCCAAATTCATGTACACCGTGATCGAACCTTCTAAATCCAGTGTCCATAGGTCTATTTACAATACCTGTTTTACAGGTTAATTCCTCCGATACCAATATCCATCTACGAGGAGCTAGATACCCCGCAGAGCCTCTTAAAGAAGCTACGCTAAAAGAGTTGAATCCCTTGGTAAAATAGTAATTAGGTACGCTATAGTTTAAGTCGTTCTTCCCTATAATTACCAAGCTCTGCCCTGCCATCACATCAAGCTCATTAATAAGAGAAGGATTCACTTTCGGATCGGCGGGCTTAGGTTTTTTAACGGCATTCATCATATTATCAACGGTTAAATAGTAATTAACCGTAACCCAATCAGAACATGTGTTTGTAGAGAAAATGGTTACCCCATTACTCGCTTTAAGGAATTTGTTATATGCACTTTCAATTTCGCTGGCATCTGTGCTTAAATTGAAATTTGGATTATCTGTATAATGAGTCTCCAAATTACTACGAGTTGGTACAGGTAGGAAATAATCCCTTACCATTTGGTTAAATTGAAACAACCAAGTTTGAGTGGATCCAGACTGAACAAAATCTCCTAGAGCAACACCAAATACATATTCTAAGGCCTTGTTACCATTATCTCCAATTACTTGGTAGCCATTTGTTCCGTAAACCTCTTTATTGGAAACTTGTACATCCCATAATTTCTTACCCTCAGTTTTACTAAAAATGAGAGTATTTTGATTGGAAAGAGCAAGCATGGTATCACCCTTAGCTTTATTAAAAATGTATTTTTTACCATTGCCGGCATCAACTACTCGCCAGAGAAATTCCTCACAATTTCCAGTTTTTGGGATAATTCCTACTGTTATCTCTCCAGTACTTGATACCTTAAGACCCTTAATGTGATCAAGTTGCACGTTGCTACTTTCAAGTAAGGTTTTAGGTTGCCAAAAACACCAAAATCCTTCATCAGAAGCCTCTGGACTTACGCCTGTAAATAAAGGGGTGATTGATTTCCAGTTTTCTCCATTCCATCTAGAATATTTTCCCTCAGCATCAATTTTAATTAATTGATTGTCGTTGTCTTGAAGCAAAACGGCGGAATTAGAAATTTGCCTGGATTGACTACCCGGGCGTGTTAATTCCCAAACCGATTTATCACTGGATTTAATGATGTATGATATTCCAGCTACAGTAATTATTTGATCAACATCTACCCATTTTTCTTGCCCAGCAGGCGTGTGCAATTTAATTTTACCTTCTCGGGTATGAACAAGGGCATTTCCGTTTTCACATCTTAATACATCACAGTTATCTAGGGTTTGTACATCCTGATAATAGACCTTATCCCCGTAAAGAAATATTGGAAACTGTTGGCAGTCTAATTTTTGCTTTAAGTACTGGGTATTAAAATTTTCATTAAGAAACATTCTAGGTTTTTCTTCTCCTTGTTTCATTATGGATAAAACATTGGCATCTACGCCTTCCCCCGTTGAAACATTAGTCACATAACCCCAGTCTTTTTCAACCGATATCACGTTTGACTCTATAGGAATAAGCTGCTGCCCAACCTCCTCATATAATGTGCCATTGTTGAGTACGAAGGTTCTGGTTACCCCATTTATGTTTACCGGTATCTTTTGTTGAACAAACAAATCATAGGTACCACTAGCACCCTGCCAACCATCTACTATAACGTAATATAAACCTTGGTCTAAATAGGCGTTTATATAAGAATCTGCAGTTCCTGAATTTCCTCCACCAGAGTACGCAAAATCATTATTATCACATGCGTTTAATAAAATAAGATCTAATCCTGCAGATTTATTTGTTAGCGAAATTAGCACATTACCTCCTGGCCAATTTAACTCATGTACCTTTTCGGGACCCGTAAGTTGCCACCATGGGTCGTTATTGTAAGTGGACACATTACTATTACCGCCAACGGTGGTTCCACTATAGGTTTGATTTAAGGCAAGTTCTGCAGCACCAGAACAATTTAATTGTGCATTAACCGCTTGGTTGGTGGTAAAAACAAGTACCACTAGACAGAGTATAAACTTGATATCGCCACCAAAAATCACTCTAAATCGTTTTAAATGCCTTTGAGGATAGGCCAAATTAAGTTTTGAAAAGATCATGGAATTTGAATTTAAAGGAGGCAAGATATTCCATTTATTACAAAAATCACTAAACAGTCTATGAATAAAAGAAAAAAGGATCGAAACCTTATAAAATTCAGATGATTGAAAATATTTAGTATTCCTAAAATGGAATTAAACAAAATTACAGGTTCACAACTATATTTCAAGCCCGTTTTACCACTGGAGTACCTGAATTCCCATTAGGCACAACTCACAAAACACATGTTGCATCCAAGAAAACATTTACATTTTCACCGAATTCTACTTCCGATAAAAGCGATTAATTGCGTTATTTGAATTGTGATTTCCAAGAAAACTAAATACGGATTAAAAGCGCTGGGCTACCTTGCCAAAACGCCTCCTGGCGAACCCATTTCTACCGCGGAAATTGCTAAGAATGAGAACATCTCACCAAAATTTCTGGAAAGCATATTAGCAGAGCTTAAAAAGCAGGGCATCATTGCCTCTAAAAAAGGTAAGGGAGGTGGATGCTACCTAATGAAACCGTCTAAGGAAATAAGTATAGCCTCGGTGATTAGAATTTTAGAAGGGCCTATTGCTTGGCTTCCCTGTGTTAGTTTAAATTATTACGAAAAGTGTACCGATTGCGCTTCTGAAGAGAGCTGCTCGGTGCATAGCATGTTTGAAAAAGTACGGGACAACATTCTAGAAATAGTTGAAAACCAAACACTTGCGGATTTGTAATATATTTTTTCCACTTTAATCCTACTTAACCTATAGGATTTACATATGTTTGTACTCAGAAATTAATGCTCGAGGGTTTCCTCATCAAAAAACTATTCTACGGCATGAATGACGAGTTAGTAAATCTTGAATTAGCAGGAAAAGAACCAGTTGAAATTGTTGCTTGGGTACTTCAGCGCGCTAAAAATCCTATCATAACCACCAACTTTGGTCCGCGTGCCGCCTCTTTACTTCATTGCGTTACACAACTTAAACCTGATATTCCAGTGGTGTGGATAGACACAGGTTATAACACCTCGTTCACCTATAAACACGCGGTTAAGCTTATTAAAAGACTAAAACTGAACATAAAAATCTTTGTGCCCAAGCAAACTGCAGCTTTTAGGAATAGCGTTTTGGGTACCCCACAACCAGATACAGAAGAACATGAGATTTTTACCGAACAGGTGAAATTAGAACCCTTTAAAAGAGCATTAGCCGAATTGAACCCAGATTTTTGGTTCACCAACCTTAGAAAAGGTCAAACTGCGCTGAGAAATAATTTATCCCCAATAAATAAGGGGCCAAACGGTATTTACAAAATCTGCCCATTTATATCTTGGACGGATGAAGAAGTAGATGCCTACCTACAGAAGTATCAGCTACCCTCTGAAAATCGCTATTACGACCCTACGAAGGTATTCGAGCACAGAGAATGCGGATTGCATAAGCTTAACTAGAGTAGATCACCCTAGTTACTGATTCAGATGGAGTAATTGTGATTTATTGGTTAACGCTGTATTCGCTGATGGTTAATACCTTAAAATCCTGATTTACCTCCTCCAAATGGAAATGTTGATCTAAATGTGATTTAATACTGTTTTGAGGATCGACCAACTCTGTCCATCCTGCTACAAAAATTAATTTAGAAGCATTGGTAAGCATGGCTACATCTATATCCTGGGCCGTATACAGGGCCAATACATTTTTTTGCGCTAATCCTTCCTCGAAATTCCTGTAATCCTTAAAAATGTTAGAGTAGAGGTGGTAACTAAAACCGTGATTTAGCCAAGGCGGACAAAGCAAAATA
Organism: Luteibaculum oceani; assembly: GCF_007995015.1. Taxonomy (NCBI): domain Bacteria; kingdom Pseudomonadati; phylum Bacteroidota; class Flavobacteriia; order Flavobacteriales; family Luteibaculaceae; genus Luteibaculum; species Luteibaculum oceani. The sequence continues at coordinate 43,125 of NZ_VORB01000002.1, read as the reverse complement.
ACAGTGTTATCGTCTTTTTTTGTTTTAAGGTAGCGCACAGCCTCTTCCAAATCCCCATCGGGTGCATTTTGATAATTACAGGTAAGGATCATCATCAAAACCAATCCCCCTCCTACAATGGCATACACCTTTTTCGAATTAATAAGGCTTTCCAACGAGATGGCCAATAACATATAGAAAGCTACAGAGATAAAAATTAGGTAGCGATCTAGGAACATGGGAAGCAAGAAGGAAATAAGGAAAATAAAAAGGAAAGGGAAGAAAAACCATAGCGTTAATAATTTAGTTGCCGCATGTCTCTTTTTAATTCCCATTTTCATCCGAATTGCAAATGCTACCCCCGCCGTTATTAACAGAAGAAGGAAAATTGAAGTATTAACTGGAGCGTTACTAAATTTCCAGAGAAGATTATAGAGACTTTCCCACTTAGGCGCTGCCACCCAAGTCCCCCCGGATGAAGCTAAAAAGCGACCCAAAAAAATCTTTAAGTACGGTATGTAGGTAAGAAAAACCAATACTACGCTGTACGAATAAGCCTTAAAAAAATGTTTTCTATAATCCGAGATTAACAAAACCCCCAAAGCCTGAATAACAATAATAAAAAAGCCAAAGAAATGCGCATAAATAAGCAGGGTATTGCTAAGCACCAACAGGGTAAAATAAGCACCGAACCTTTTCGATTCTCTGGCATTTAAAAAAGCGTACATGGAGAGTACCGTGAGCAATGCGAAAAGAGCATAAACCCTGGTTTCGTGGGCGAAATAAAAATGAAAGCTGGAAAAGGTAAATAGCAAAGTCCCTAACACCGCTACCCGCAAATTAAAAAACTGTTTGCCCAATTTAAACAGGTAGACTGCGGTAAGGGAACTAAAAATTAGCGATGGAAAGCGCGTTGAAAATGCAGAAATCCCGAAGCACTTTATCCAAAAATGCAGGATTAAAAAATGAAGTGGTGGATTGTTTTCATTTCGGAACAGCTCGAATAAATCGGCAAGCTTTTGTTGGGAATAAAAAATGGTAAAGGGTTCATCCCCCGAAATGGAGCCTGCATCAAGATAGATTATTTTAAGCCCCAGGTTTAGAAAGAAGATCAAAATTGGTAGCACCACCTTATATAGCTTATCCATACCAATCCAAGAACTACTCATTGTCTTCCGAAATTTGAAGGTTTGGTTTCACAAGGATCAGAGCCCCAATTAGGAATAAAGCCCCCCAGGTTATGGTCTTATAGTGTTGTGTAATATTGCTAAGCTCCCTGCCTATTACTCCATCTGTTGTTAGGGTCATTAGTACAAATCCAATTCCCATAAACACCAGTATTGCAACCCATCGGAATTTCCCTATCGCTTGATTTCTATTAGCATATTGGGAAAAAACAAAATGTAGAAGATAAAAACATGCTGGCAGAATCAGCGTGAAGGCATATTTCAGTTGATGCGGAAAAATTAGGGGAATTAGCAGGATGATGTATGCAATAGCCCTAAAGTCGTAAAAAGCATTTTTTGCTTTCTTAAAGGGTAACGACGATAGAAAGTAAATGGTGAATGCAACTAAGGAAAATCTAATGGCGTTGGATATGCTCAAGGCCCAATATTCATCTAGGTTAAAAAGATTGCGCTTTAAATCTAATTTCCCATCTGTTTCCGTCAACAAATTTGGTATAAGCGCAGTTAAGCTATGTACTCCCAAATCAGTTTCAATAGTATGTTCCGGATTGCTAGGATTAATTACCATCCACCAATCCTGCAAAAGGATATAATTAACCGACCATCCTAAATAAATTGATGGTAAAAGGAGTAAAACCATTAGAAAAAAGAGACTGGACAAAAAGCCTTTGTAATAAGCCCTGTACAACAAATATGGAAGAATTACGATGGGGAGAATCTTAACATTAATAACGAAAGCAATCAGTAATCCCCCTAATCCAAACCGCCCTTTTCTTATAAGATCCAATCCCTCTAATATTCCCCACAGCAAAAAGACAGTCATTTGGATCATTCCAAAGTTGTACAGTAAAAACCTCACGGTCATGACTACGCACAGGAACTGAATCCAAAACACCTTTTTCTGAGACAACTCCTGTAAATTAAGGTAGTTGCCCATAAGCCGAAAGCAGCGTAAAAGAAGAAGGAAGTTTAGCGTTAACCAAAGTAGGTTAGGTACAAAGTTGGGTAAGTATGAAAAGGGAATCAGCAGGGTGGCCCAAAGAGGGCTGTAGTAGTACAAGCAATAGTTTCCTTCACTTACAAAAATCCATTTATTATATGGGTTTTCACCATTTCTAAGCATTTTGGCCGCTTCCAAAAACACTTTAAAATCACCATTGCCCATCGCTTCTTTAATAAAGTAAACGGCCAACAAAAGGTATAGTAACCCAAAAGCTATTCTAGTATATTTTTTAGCTAACATGGCATATAGGGTTAAGGCTAAGTGAATTTATATTCATTGCAATATCCACCTGATTGGGTAACTAATAACAGCAAACACAAAGTCGGTTAAAAAGCCCAAAATTGGCAAAATAATTCTTCATTAGGACTGGTAAGCAACCGCACAAAGATGATCCTCAGATAAGAAGCGAGTTTCAACATGAAAAAATTTACCATCGAGATTTGCGGAATGGTTGCTAATAGCAACTTTATTCAGTGGCACACTCAATCCCCTACCATCGGCTTTCAACACGGCCTCTTTTATGGTCCACTTCCTGTAAAAAGTGTGTTTTGGCTCCTCACTACACTGGATCTCATTCCATTCCTGGGTGGTAAAAAACTGCTGAAAATCTATAAATTCTACTTCCCTTATTTTTTCTACATCTACCCCAATTACATCTTTTGCAACCGCACAAACAACCAATTCTTCGGTATGGGAAATACTAAAATTGATTTCCTCGTTTAAAAAGGGTTTTCCAAATCTATCCACCTGTACTCTGGCCAAATAATCATCATTATTTCCATAAAACTCTTGAAGAGATGCTTGGAGCAACTCTCGCGATATTATGCAAGCCTGGCGGTCTTGCCATTTTTTGTATCGCAAGGCTTTTTGTTTTATTTCAAGAGGCAGAGCCGTTAATCGAGAGTTCGTTTCCTGATCACTCCACTTATCTCTATTAAAAGCATGCTTAAAGATCATGCATCAATATCTTGTTTAAGGCAGTTCAAAAATTGCTGAGCATTAGAGAAAATAAAAAAGTGGTTGCCACTTATTTCAGTTAAGGTTATTTTTTTATCCGAGATAACCTGCCAATTTTCGCACTCCTCTTTAGTACACTTATCATGCGATCCGTAGTAAACAGAAACTGGGATATCTAATTTGTTAATCTTCGGATAAAGGTAAGTCTCCACCGCCTCAAAATCAGCTCTTAAAATGGGTTCCATTAACTCCATTAACTCAGGATTATCTAATACTTCCTTAGGGCTACCGCCTAGCTCAAATACCTTTTTCTTGAAATCATTCGGGGGTAATTTATGCCATTCTCTGTGGGTAATCTCCGTATCTGGCCCCCCTCTTCCTGATAGCAGTAGTTTTTTTGGTAAGGGCTTATCGAGCTCGTGCAATTTTTCGCATATGCGCTGACCTAGAATTGCTCCCATACTGTGGCCAAACAGGTAATAAGGTTCGTTAGTAAAGGGAAGTATTTGATTATACAGATCATGGGTCATTTCGTCTATCGACCTCAACAAAGGCTCATTAAAACGCATTCCTCTTCCAGGTAGATCTAATCCAATAAAATCTAAGGAACCAACACCCATATTATTAAACTGGTTGTACGCATACTTAGAGGCTCCAGCAAAAGGAAGACATATAATTTTTGGCATATTGTTAGCCGTGTTTTTGATTTTTATCCGATAAACTCAATTCCATTTTAAAGGCCAGAAAAGTTTTAGAGTAATTGGCATAAACGCAAAGTCCCAGAATAATAATTGCCGAAACCAGGCATATGTATCTCCATTCGAAAGATTGCAGGAAACTTCCAAATAAAAACATTCCAACCGGGGTAGACACCATCATAAAAACGCTTACAAACCCTAGTACTTTTCCCCTTAAGTTATCTGGGATGGTTAACTGTATGTATGAAAATAGCGGTACGTTCTGAATAACGTTAAGTAAGCCAATGATGAGTAAATTGGCGGACAAGAATATGCATACTGCCCACTTTAAGTGTTCAAAATGCAGTTGTTCGGGAAGAACCCATAGCAGGATTAAAATAGCTTGAATGGCCAGCAAATAAAAAAGTTTTTGGATGTAGGGAATGGTGTTTTTTTGGGTGGCAATAAATATCCCACCTAAAGCACCCCCAATAGCCCAAGCGGCCTCTATAACAGAGAGTTGATAACTGGAAACCTGCATGATTTCATAACTGACAAATGGAATTACCAATAAAATTAAGGGCATGTATAATCCATTGATCACAATTGCCAAACCAATAAACAATCTCAATACCGGCTTTTTCACCAAAAACTGGTATCCATCCTTCATTTCGCTCCAATATCCGTAGGATTGAGCCTGAGCAAGTACCCGAATAGGCTTTAGAGTAATTTCAAGCAAACCGGCGGCCAAAAAAGAAATGGCATCTAAAATTAGGATAAACTCCATGCTAAAAATAGCATAGCACAATGCTCCTAACATGGGGCCAACAAAAGAAATAAGGGTATTAACCACTTGTAAAATAGAGTTGGTGGCATTCACCTTTTCCTCTTCGACCAATTCGGGGATAATACTTAGCACCGCCAAATTGTTCAATGCTTGTATCATGCTCAAAAAGGCAGAATACAACACGATAAAAGGAATAGATTCCTGAAACTGTGTCCACAAGGGCAACATCAAAAAAATGCACAAAGCAGAGAGTACATCTGTGGCGATAATGATGCTTTTCTTGTTCCATTTATCTACCAAAGCCCCAGCAAACAAATTCACTAAGACCCCTGGAATCAGGGCGAAGCCCAAAACAACAGAAAACAAAAAAGCAGACCCACTCACGTCGAGCACGTGTAGGCTAAGGGCAAAACTAAATATCCCAGACCCCAACCCAGAAATAAGTCTTCCTCCTATCAATGTGTACATAGGAATTGTAGATTGATTTTTCAATGGGCAAGAAGATTTTTAGTAGATGTTATTTCCTGGTTAATAGCCTCAACAATCCACTCACAGTTTTTAACTAAATGCTCTCCTTGAAGCATCTCACGATGCAAACCATATCCATTAAAATGGATAAATTTTTCACATAGCTTCTCCCAGCCCTGCGTAGCAATTCCATTGCTTCGAGACTCTTCTGAACTGATTTGATAAATGGTAGTTTTTGCCAATTGAGTACTGTGAACCATTCGATATAACAAGGCGTCGTATGATTTTATCTTAGCGGATATGGATTCCCTTACTTTGGGATCGGAAAGCAGCGGATGCACCGGTTTTTCATCGGGAGCTCCAATTAAAGAAATCACCTGTTTTTCCAGGTCTTTTTCCTCAAAACGCTCTTCTTTTTCAGCACATTTACCATCAATAAAAATTAACTGAGAAACCCTTCTTCCTTTTTGTTCCAGGTATACAGCAAGCTCGTAACTAAGATTCGCCCCTCCAGAGTATCCCCCTAGAATAAGTTCCCCAGCTGGTTGAACCTTAGAAATGTAATTGAAATACTTTTCAAATCGATTTTCGTCATTTAAGTAGTTGGCTGCATAGACATTAAAATCATGCAATTGATCTGCTACCTCTCTAAAGGCAAAATAAGCACCTAACGCAGGCGGCATGAAAAATATAGATTGCTTCTTTCCTTTGGTCAAACAATGGAAAGGCTTTTCCAATTCCATTAAAACTTCTTGGTTTTCGGATTCGAAGGTTCTAACCTCAGCAAAAGCATTCAACATTTGTTGCAGATTTGCTTCGAAAATCGACGCCAACTGTCCTATTGCCTCATTATCCACCCCAGTTCTACTCTCGAACTGGATATGGAGTATTCCTTGTGCAATCGCCGCAGTTATAGAAAGGCGAATACGATCTATATTAGATACTGCCACACTTAACCCGGTATCTAAGGGGGCTAAACCAAAATCGGTTCTATCTTTTGTTGCGTTATTTAAATGACCTAAATAATTAAACTCTACTTCAGGTTCATTTAATTCTTTATCCAATTTGTCCACCCAAAAATCATAACTAGCCCCTTCGTGTGGCAGTAATGATCTTTGGTTTTTATGAAATTCCAGTAAGTCACTTAAATTCCAGAATTGCTCATTTTTTAATTCATAGGGATACACACTGGTAAACCAACCAACAGTTTGAGAAAGGTTTAAAGCTGGATGTCCATTTCGGCCGTGTCCTTCCAGCAGAATTTTAACGCTACTCTTTCCTTTCCAATGCTGTACACTTTTGGACAATGCTGCCAACAATACATCATTAACGTTATACCCCTTACCAGCGTAGTCCTTAATAATAATCTGGGTTTGTTCTGGAGATATTGATACTCTGAAAGAATCCGATTTCGCGTTTTTGGTCTTGGGAACTTCAAGATTTTCTATCGCTATCTTTTCTTGCCAAAAGTTTGCCCAATCGTTGTCTCCAGCCTCTAAGAGGCTATTGTATCCATTTAACCAATCTTTAATGCTGTGGGTTCTTGGCGGTAATTGTACGGAACTACCCAGGGCAAGTTGAGTATAGGTGGCAGCCAGATCTTCGGAGAGTATTCGCCAAGAAACAGAATCAATAATGAGATGGTGGCAAACCCAATGAAGATAATTTCGTTGGTTATGGTTGACCACCCCCAAGTTCATTAATTTACCCTTTTCGATATCTAAGCTGGCCTGCCAACTATTAAGCAACTCATCAGTAAGCGACAAGGCAGCATTACGCCCAATAATTTCAGGGAAATTAAACTCCGATGCCGGGACTATAGTCTGTAACCATTCCTTGCCTTGTTTTTTGAACTGCGCCCTTAATCCATCGTGCTTTTGCAAAAGTAAGGTTAGCGCTTTTTCAAGTGTTTTTTCCTCATAATTATCGGGCAGCTCAAGTAAAACGGCTTGGTTGTAGTGGTTTATGTTTTCGAAGTTCTTTCTAAAAAAGCGCTTCTGAATTGGTGACAATGGCAATGCTCCTTCCAATGGATCTTGTGGAATATCGATAAGCCCATTTTCCATTGCAGCAGCCATTGCTTGGAGTGTAGGGTATTGAAATATCTGTCCAATTTCAATACTGCGGCCCATCTTTAGCAGACGTGCACTTAACTGAATGGCCTTTATGGAATCTCCTCCGCAATGGAAAAAATTATTTTCTCTATATACCTGGTCTAGGCCAAGCAACCCTTTCCATATTTCGGCAAGTTCATTTTCGGCAGCCCCAATAGGTGAAGACCATTTTTCCTGAGAAAATTGCTTATCCAAACGCAATGGCAGTTCCTTCCTATTTAGTTTTCCATTGGCTGTTGTTGGAATGGTTTCCAGTTGTATCAACTGATTAGGAAGCATATATGCTGGCAAATTCTTGCCAAGGGCCGTGGTAATTTCGTTTACATCAATTGTATTTTTGCCCGTGAAATACCCGATAACTTGATCCTGACCGGATTCATCCTTAATGGTAATTACCGCGGCATTATCCACCTTATCCATGGATAACAGTTGTTGTTCAATTTCGCCGAGTTCTATTCTAAAACCTCTTATTTTCACTTGAAAATCCAGTCGCCCGTGGTAGGCAATTTCGCCCTGAGGAAGCCAAGAAACCAGGTCGCCTGTCCGGTATATTTTCTCTTCATTTAAGTGTGGTGCGGCAACAAATTTCTGTCGGTTTAAATCCTCCCTATTTAAATAGCCTCTCGCCAATCCGTCTCCAGCTATGCATAGCTCTCCAGGGGTTCCAATTGGCTGTTCTTGCAGATTTTTGTTCAATACATAAATCCTGATATTAGAAATAGGTCGTCCGATAGGAATCGCGGAGAATTCGCTGGCTCTTGCACAATCAAAATGAGTTACATCTATGGCGGCTTCTGTTGGACCATATTTATTCACCAGTTGTACCCTGCTTCCGAATAGGTTTTGGAATCGATCTACCTGATTTTTATTTAAAGCCTCGCCTGACACATAAACCAATCGAAGTGATTCCAGAATTGGTTTTTCCGTCATGGACTCTAAATATTCTAACCAAACCGAAAGCATGGAAGGTACAAAGTGGAGCACACTAACCCCATTCTCAATAGCCCTGTTAATTTCGGTGGGATCCTTTTCTCCTCCGGGGTTTAGGATACTTAGTTTAGTTCCAGAAATACACCACAAAAGCATTTCCCAGACAGAAACATCAAACGTGTAGTTGGTTTTCTGAAGGATAACATCAGAAGTACTTATAGGGTAGGCCTCTAGCATCCAATTTAATCGATTCAACAAAGCTCCATGCTCTATCATCACCCCCTTTGGGGCGCCTGTGGACCCAGAAGTGTAGATAACATAGGCCAAGTTTTTGGCAGAGTGGGACACAGCCGGAAGTTTACTTTTCGTTTGTATCAGATCCTCAATTCTAAGCCCATTTGGATGCAAATCTGATATTAAGCCTTTTGCCTTACTGTCTTCTAAAATGAAATTAAGCCTAGATTCTGGCGTGTTTGGATCTATAGGTAAATAGGCAGCTCCCGATTTTAAAATCCCCAATATTGCTATAGGCATCCATTCGCTACGCTCTATGGCCAGCGCTACAATGTCATTGGCTTTAATCTTTAATCGGTCGATAAGACCTGCTGCAATTTTATCGCTTAATTCATGAGCCTCTTGGTGGCTATATATTTTCCCCTGAAACTCAAGCGCTGGTAATCCTGCATAGGAAGCTCGACCCTCATCCATTTTTGACAAAAGGGTTGTTTCTGGATAGGGTGCAGTTTGGGTGTTATTGAATTCCCTAATAGTATCTATGTCCTTTGGTGAAGTGGCTTTCAGCTGATTTATTGGAACATCGGGACGATGGATTACCTGAGATGCCAGGGTTTGCAATTGTTCTAACAATGAATCCATTCTCCAGCGGTCGAATAAATCCGTATTGTACTCCAGCAACACATGAAGGCCCTCTGTTTTTTCCTTGAAATAGAAAGAAAGATCAAATTTGCTTACTTGTCTTTCCACCTCAATGCCCTCCATTTTTAGCCCGGAAAACTGCGCATCGGTCTCATCGTAATTTTCCATTACCACCATTACATCGAAAAGAGGCGATCTACTGGTGTCTCTATCCACAACTACCTCATCTACCAAACGATCGAAGGGATATTGTTGATGAGCGAATGCTTCAAGCGTGCTTTCTTTTAACACTTGAAGAAACTGTTCGAAAAGACTTTCGCTTGGAATTGCACTTTTTAGGGCTAGGGTATTTACAAAACAACCAATTAAATTTTCTGTCTCAAGCTGCTCTCTTCCTGCAACCGGGGTACCAATAACAATTTCTTTTTGTCCACTCTGTTTGTACAGTAGCACCTTTGTAAGGGCCAAAACAAACATAAAAGGGCTCACTTCTTTTTGTTGACAATAGGCTTGGATTTCGCTACTTAGTTTGCCATTAAAATTAAAAGAAATTGCGGTTCCAACGTTGGTTTTAATTTTTGGTCTGGATCGATCTGTAGGCAAGTCCAGCATTGGAATTTCTCCGCTAAACTGATGCATCCAATAAGCAGCCATTTTCTTACCAGCCTCGCTTTCTAAAAGGTTGTTTTGCCATGCACCAAAATCCTTGTACTGAATGGAAAGATCTGCTAACCTTAACTCCTCCCCTTCTAGCTCGGCATGATAGAATGCAAGTAGTTCTTGAATTAAAATATTAATAGACCATCCATCAGAAATGATATGGTGCATATTGAATAAGCAAATAAATTCATTTGCTTGTTGCTCCAGCACCTTTAATCGAATAAGAGGTGCTTTCCCCAAGTCGAAGGGATCCACAGCATCCTTAGCAGCTATGCGCTCAATTTCTGAAGGGCTTTTGGTTGGATGGCGTTCTAATTGAATATTAACCTTTAAGTTATCGTGAATTACCTGAACAGGAAGTTGATCTTTGACATGGAAGGAAGTTCGAAGTGCCTCATGGCGGTCTACCAATTGCTGGTATGCCTTTTCTAGGGCCTTGATGTTAAGATCTCCAATTAATTTAAAGGCCGCAGGAAGGTTATAGGCAGATTGTTGTTCTTGAAATTGATGCAAAACAAAAAGCCTTCTTTGTGCGGCTGATAGCGGATAACTATCGGCTTTTTCAATGGGCTTTAGTTGCTCGGTCTCGAAGGCTTGCCCTTTTTCCAGTATTTTACTCAACCCTTCAATAGTAGGATTCTGAAAAAGATCGGCCAATTTTAAGTCGAGTTTGAGTTCTTTGTGCACTCTTGATATGACCTGAGTTGCTTTTAAGCTATGCCCGCCTACCTCAAAAAAATTATCGGTTATTCCTAAATTATTTCTATCCAGCAGGTCTTTCCAAATCACCAATAACTGAGACTGCAACTCATTTTTAGGCAGAACTACCTCGCCCTTTTTGCTAACTAGAACATTTTGTCCTAAACGGCGTAATTTTTGAGTATCGGTTTTCCCGTTGCTGGTTAAAGGCCAATCTTTTACTTCAACAAAGTGCCATGGGACAATTGCCTCAGGTAAAATTTCCAAAAGCTCTTCCCTCCAAGCAACATTTCGATCGGCTTTATAATAACCCACCAAAAACTTATCATTTCCATCTTGATGCAGAAGAACCTGACTATACCGAACTCCATTTAAAGACCGCATTTGAGATGAAATTTCTCCCAGCTCTACTCGCTGTCCCCTAATTTTTATCTGATCATCTATTCTGCCTAAAAAGTGGATTTCACCTTCTTTAGTCCATTTAGCAAGATCGCCTGTATGGTAATATCGTTTTCCTCCAAGATGTTGATGATATTTAAAGGCCTTTTGCGTTTTTTCTGGATCGTTTCTATAGCCCCTTGCAAGGCCTGGTGAACTAATGCATAGTTCCCCTGGGGTACCCACACCACAAATGGCATCCTGCCAGTTTAAAATTCTAATCTCCGTATTGGGATAGGGTCTACCAATAATATTTTCGTTAAAAGATCGAAGATTCTGGTTACAGATCACATCAATGGAGGCCTCTGTGGGACCATAGTGATTATCGATAAAAACACGATCCCCAACAAAGGATCTGAGCGATTTGAATAAAGCAGGATCTAGAGATTCTCCTCCCACACATATCACGGATAAATGGTGATCTTCTTCCAACCTTACCCCGCTCTCAATCATGCTTCGGTACAGACTGGGCGTACCTTGGAAATTGGTAACCTTCTTATTCTTAATAAGTGGAATGAGGTATTCAAAATCCAACACTTTTTCATGGTTTGGGATGAATAATTTTCCACCTACCAAAAGCGGAAGAAAGAACTCCAAAAGGGCTACATCAAAAACAGGATTTGTTTGTTGAAGGGTTACCGTACTTTCACTCAATCTTAATATATCTCGTTCCGACCAAAGCGTGTGCATTAGGGAAGCATGCTCTATCTCCACACCTTTAGGCTGCCCCGTTGACCCCGATGTATAGAGCACATAAGCCAATTGATTTCCTTTTGGTAATTGGTACTTGTACTCTTTTTCTGGCAGTACAGAAAGGTTTAATAGCTCGAGCTGATCCTTCTTACGGTTTTCTATTTGCTCTTGGTTAGCAAGCATCTTTTTTATACCCGCATCGTTCATAAGGTTTTTTATCCGCTTACTCGGATGATTTACATCGAAAGGAACAAAGCAGCCTCCCGCCTTCATTATCCCTAGAATGCAAATGAGATAATCAATACTTCTTGGCAGTAATATTCCCACACACTCTTCTGGTGCTATACCACTCTCGATTAGAAGTGCTGCTAACTGGTTAGATTTTGCATCCACCTCCTTGTAACTGAGTGCGGTGGTATCGTCTTCTACACAAATGCGATCTCCATTTTTTAGAACTTGACTGGAAAAAGCCTCTACAATAGAAGCAAAAGGCGGCGCTGGAATATCTTCTCCAAAAGAAAACCGCTCCATTAATTCGGCTTCTTTTTCTGGGATAAAAGAAACGTCGCCAATAGATAACTGGGAATTATCTGCTATTTTCTTCAGGATGGTAACCAACCCATCTCCCAAACGCTCCATTGTAGTTTTTTGAAATGCCGAAGCAGGATAATTAAATCGCAGTACAAAGGCCTTTTCTTTTTCTTCTACCTCCAGGGTCAAATCAAACTTAGCTACCCTCTCGTTTGATGCAATAGGTTCTATTTCTAACCCTTCAAATGCGAACTCATCAAATTCAATGTTTTGATATACAAAGAGGGTTTGGAAGTAGGGATGTTTATGTCTGGGAACTTCAATTTCCAGTACTTCGGCCAAATCCTCAGTAGGATAACATTGATTCTCATATATCTGAAGTCTGAGTCGATTATTTTTTTCAATCAACTCATCTATGCTATCTACTTCGGAAAGGTCCAAACGGTGGGGCAAAGTGTTGACAAACATCCCCAAAACCTCTTCCATTTTTGGATTAAGTCGTCCGGCATACACAGTCCCTATAGAAACATCCTTTTTATTAGCCCATTGACTTATCAAAAGCTGATAGGCACTAAGAACCAGTGTATATGGAGTAGATTTTAATGCTTTCGCTTTGTTAAAAAGGTCTTCGGAAATCTTGGCAGGCAAATGGACTTCGAAATTTTCACCCCTGCTATGATCCTCTTCGGCGGGTATTTTGTCAAAGGGAAGCTCTAAGGGTTGCAATCCCTGTAATTGATCCTTCCAAAATTGCTCCTGTTTTTGAACCGTACTTTCTGAAAGATTATTGAGCCAATAGGCAAAATCCTTATAGTGGTAGGCCTGAGTTTTCAGGTGTTTGCCTTTGTATATGGCATCAAATTCGCGTAAAAACTGACTGGCTGAAACTCCATCAGAAACAATATGATGCATATCTATCAGCATCAGATATTTATCTGTAGACCATTTGCAACATCCAATTCTCAGTAAATTTCCAGAGGCCAGATCAAAGGGGCGTATAAAGCGGGTTAAGACTTCTTCAATAGTTTCCTCGTTACGGCTTAACCACTCGATCTTAAATTCGTTTTTATCAATGATTTCTTGAACAGTACTCCCTTCCTTTTGCACAAACCTAGTCCGCAGTCCTTCGTGTCTTTGAATCAGGTTTAAAAAGGCATCCTCGAACCGTTCAAAATCTACCCTTCCGTTAATAAAGAAGGCTCCAGGCATGTTATAAATGGTGCTCTTAGGATCTACAGCCTGGGTTAAATACATGCGCTTTTGGGCATGAGATAATGGGTAGTATGCTAGGGAAGGTGCTTTCTCTATTTCATAAATAGATTTAGAATGGTCATCAGCACTCAATGAGGCCGCCAATCCTGCAACCGTATAAAACTGAAAAACAGATCTAAATGGAACCGATATCTTGTGATTGTCAAAAAGGTGAGCCACCAATTTTGCCGCTTTAAGCGAGTTTCCTCCATAATCAAAGAAGGAATCGTTAATACCCATTTTACAATGGAGAACCGCTTCGAACGAAGCTAGAATTTGTTTTTGTAACTCGGTCTCTGCTGTGGCAACTTGGGCAGATTCAATAAAAAATTTAGGCTCAGGGAGATTCTTCCTATCCGGTTTTCCATTTCTAGTTAAAGGGATTCTTGGGATAAAATTCCAACTCGATGGAATCATATATGCAGGTAAGGTACTGCCCAAATATTCACGTAAAACCGTTTGTGATGTTTCTGTACTTACCAAGTAGGCACATAACTCCAACTGGCCATCTTTTCTTGCTGCTACAACAAGAGCTTCGGAAACCGCCTCGTGTTGCATCAACACCTTTTCTATTTCACCAGGCTCTACCCGGTATCCTCTAATTTTAAGCTGATTATCTATTCTCCCAATAAAATGAACATTCCCCTCTTTGTCCATCACAACTCGATCGCCGGTAGCATAAATTTTATGAGGATGAATGTGCTTATGAATAGCGAATTTTTCCCGAGTTAATTCGGGTCTATTCAAATATTCAATAGCCAAACCTATTCCCCCGACGAAGAGCTCTCCTGCAACACCAACCGGAGCCCTTTGTCCGTGCCGATCTAATACAAATAGTTGCGTATTTAAAATGGCTGTACCAATAGGTACTACGCGTTTTTTGGGTTCTTGAGAAGTAACCCTAAAATAATTAGATCCCACTGTTATTTCACTGGGACCATATCCATTTAAAATCTCTAATTGTGGTAGTGCATCTAAAAATCTTTGCAGTTTTTCATCCAGGATGGCCTCTAAACCAACGTGCAATTTTTTTAAAACGAAATCTTGCGGATTATTGGCTATTATCTCACCAATTTCCTGCAAATAAATAGGCGGCAGATAACAAAACGCGATTTTTTCATTTCGTAAACATTCGGCTACTTTTTCTGGGTTCACCACGCGTTCTTCCTCTAAAACATAAAGCGTGCACCCAGTGTGAAAAGCAAGAGCATACTCGTATAAGGCAACATCAAAGGCTGGATTGGCCATACTTAAGCAACGATCTTCCTCTGCAAACCACTCGTCGTGCCGATCTTGTATACTATGAATATAGTTTCCAAGTGCATCGTGGCGGATTACTACTCCCTTAGGTTTTCCCGTAGAGCCCGACGTATAAATTATATAACAGGGGGCTTCAGGTGCAATGGGCTCAAAGGGGTATTCTTTTTCTGGTAGCGATTTGTTTAAAGACCATTGGTAAACGGAAGCGTCAACATCTACTTTAAAATCCTTTGAAGAGATAACCAGCTTAGTATTGGCATCTTCTACGATAAAATTGGTTCTATCCGGTGGATTGTTGAAGTCTATAGGTAAATAGATGGCGCCAACCGACTGGCATGCCAACAGAGTTAAGGGTTGTAGAACAGACCTCGGAGCACAAACGGCAACAACATCCCCAGCCTTAACATCACTTGCCACCATTTCATTCTGCAGGATCTGAATTTGCCGAAGCGTTTGCTCAAAAGTTAGGGTACAGACTGCATCCTCCAGAGCTATTTTTTCTGGTGTTTTTTCTGCCTGCTCTAAAAAGTAGTCTAATAATGATCGAAATGGCAGATTACTTGTGGTTTCATTAAATGCATCTAGGTGGCTCAATTGATCCTTACTGAGCAAGGATAAAGATCCCAAAGAAGCTTCGGGGTTTTGGAGCATAGCACCCAGTAACTCCTGATAAGACCATGCCAACTCCTTTAAAACAAATTCATTGTGATTTTGAGTAAAGGCCCTAAACGTAATAAAGTAGTTTCCTCCTTCGCTAGCCACCTGCACATCAAAGTTGGATGTTTCATTAATCGGCGCCAGATTTTCATACGCATACCCAAAATGAAAATTGTCTTCGAACCCGCAGTTATTGGCTTCTAACTTTGTTTTGAGCTCAGCAACAGCAGCCGATTGCTGAGACCATGCTTTTTTTAGGTCCTCTTGCAAATGTCTGAACAATTCTTTCACCTTCATATCCCCCGAAATTTCGGCCTCCGTA
Source organism: Luteibaculum oceani (assembly GCF_007995015.1). NCBI lineage: Bacteria > Pseudomonadati > Bacteroidota > Flavobacteriia > Flavobacteriales > Luteibaculaceae > Luteibaculum > Luteibaculum oceani. Next base: position 27,636 of record NZ_VORB01000002.1, on the reverse strand, counting down.
AAAAGAAAACCATTGGGGTTATTGTCGTTCAATGCAGGAGAAAGGCTTCGAATAAAGTCGGAGTTCGACAGTTTAGAACCCAAAAGAAACAGGGGAGCTTGAAACAAGATGAATTTCGAAAAATCCTTGTTATTGCTTCGCTGATCTATCAACTTGCCAATGGCCAAATTAAGTTTCTCCTTATGTTCTATCCTGGTTCTATCCTCATTGGTATAAACTCCTAATCTTAAGGGGTCGATAGGGGTTTTGAGTTTATTGAACCAATAATCGACAGCTTTTTTAGATTGCAGTAGGTCCTCGCGCATGCTTCGGTTATTAAAAGTTTAGTTCGAAATCAGGAGCACTATTCCCAGATATTTCATTGCTTTCTTCTCCTATTTCATGAATCTCAATGGCCACGCTATCTACCGTCTGATCAACAATCTTCAGGTACTTCTGGGCCATAAGCTCCATTGTAACCGAATCAAATAATTCGGCGTTGTAATAGAGGTTTACTAGGTAATTAGCACCATTTTCATTGATTTCCATGGTCAAATCGAATTGAGCCGTTTGATTGGAAAAAGGCAAAGATGAAATCTCAATATCCTCCAATTCAACCTTCTTTTTCCCCAAGTTTTGCAACACAAAAAGGGTATTGAATAGTTTTGCATTTTGCATACCAAGTTTTTCTACCACCCTTTCGAATGGGTAGTCCTGATGCTCAAAAGCTCGGAGCGCGTTTACTTTAACTGTTTCGAAAAACGCTTGAAAATTTCCCGTTTCCGCCGTGCTATTTCTCAAAGGGAGGGTGTTTACAAACATCCCAACTATTTTCTCCATCGCCTGCTGCGACCTTCCTGCAATAGGGACACCAACTGTAAAGTCTTGTTGGCCACTATACTTGCTAAGCATTAAATGGTAACAAGCGAGTAAATGCATAAATGGAGTCCCCCCCATTTCATTACTGGTTTTTTTAATCTGCTTAACCTGTTCTTCGGATATTTCAAATGAATAGGTCGCCCCCTTTGGAGCAACTGAAGTTTCTGATTTAAAATCATAAGGCAATGCCAAAAGCTCTGGAGCACGTTCAAAAACCGATGTCCAATAGCTTTCTTGCTGCTGCATATAACCATTACTGAAAGCAGCCTCCTGCCAAAGGGCGTAATCGCTATACTGAAACTCCAATTCATTCAGCTCATTGCCTTGATATGCCTCTAGAAATTCCGAAGTAATCATTCCTAAGGATACCCCGTCAGAGATAATATGATGCATATCGAATAGCAGCAGATATTCATTTTCAGCCACTTCCACACACCTCACTCGCCATAACGGAGCGTTTTTAAGATCGAAGGGTCTTAGAAAATCCGACTTTATTTTTTCCAAATCTTGGAGGGACCCAGAAGACTTTTCCATTTGAAAATCAACTTCCGTTAATACACGCTGAAATGGCGTCCCTTTATCTTCGTCAAAAATGGTGCGAAGGGAATCATGTCTTGCCACCAATAATCTGAGGGTTTCCTCCGCTTTATTGAGGTCAAACTTTCCTTTAATTTTTAGTGCTGCAGGAAGATTATAGGCCAAGTTACTGCCTTGGCTCATTTCATGAATTTGCCAAAGTCTTCTTTGGGCTTCAGATAAGGGGTACTCCTGCCGTCTCGGTTGCTTTGTCATAGGGTGTTTGTGGTTGGATTTTTGTCCCGATTCCAGCAACTCATCTATCCCCTGAGCAAGCGTTTTTACCGTTGCAAACGTGAATATATCTTTAAAAACTAGCTTAATTCCATAGGTACTTTCTATTCGCGAAATTACCCGAGTGGCCATTAGCGAATGCCCTCCCAATTCAAAGAAATCGTCTGTTAAGCTGATGGAGTCCAGACTTAAAACCTCAATCCAAATGGCGGCCACCTTTTGTTCCGTTTTCGTCCAAGACTCCGGTATTAAATCCCTATGTTTTTCTTCATTTACAGCACTTAAGTCTTCCTTTGGTTGTAGTTCAATGGAAGCTTCATCTACCGAGTCTATTTCCTTTTTATGCTGCCCTGTGCTTACCGGCTTGAGCCAGCACCTTATTTTTTCTAAAGGCGTAGAAGGAAGGGGATATTTCTGCAGCGGTTGATGGTATACTTCTGTCCATTTCACGGGATAACCAGCCAGGAAAATTTTCCCCATTAACTCATCCACTGACGCTTCATCGTCCAACCAAATCAGGTCCAATGACTCATCTTTGTCGGGATAGGGTAATTCATTCAATTGCCTGCTCAAGCAACCTGTAGTTCCCAATTCAACAAAAAGGGTTTTCTGCGCTTCGGTTTCTCTTTGTATCAGAGATCTAAGTTTCTTTTTCAGGTTTTGCGCTTCCCATGCTTCCAATCCGTGGGCTTCTGAAATTGCTTCTTCAAAAGTCATTTCTTCCAAAATACAAGCCACCACTAAATCTCCAGTTCCAAGTCCTAGTAGATTCTCAGATAAAATCGCGCGGCTTTTTAGCGCATTAAAAAGCCCAAGCTGCATTACAAACCTTCTTGAATTGTGGTTAAGTTCACCCACTACCTTCATTGCTTTTTGCGCCAGCATCGAAATTTCTTCTTCAGTTGAACATAGCTGTTGAAAAGCAGTTGACGTTATTTCAGAATCAGGGGAAAAGAGAAAGAGAATTTTTTCTGCCGGAAGTTGATCCTCAGGAGCATATCTTGATTCTGAAAGAGTTCCCGTAGCAGAGATGGTAAAATAACCTTTAGTTGGCAATTGGGTTCGCGCCGTACAAGCTGTATATGCTGCAGCTGTTTTTTCTTCTGGAGATTTATCCCCAAGGCGGGCTCTGATTTCCTCATCCAAAAGCATTAAATTTTCTTGGCTTTTAGCCGAAAAAGCAAGAATACAATTTTTGGCTTTCGGCCATTTTATTTCAGGTGCTTGTTCAACAACCACGTGAACGTTGGTGCCGCTGAGACCGAAAGAGCTAACGCCACACTGGCGAAGGTTTTGAGACACCTCCCACTTTTCGTACTTTGTTTGCACCTGGCAAACCGACGCATCGAAATTGATAAAAGGATTGGGTTTATGGTAGTGCAAAGAGGGGTAATGCTCACCAAACTGCAGCGCTAAAACCGCTTTAATCAGGCCACTGATCCCTGCAGCACCGCCGGTATGAGCTATATTTGACTTTACAGAGGAGATTTTTACGCTGTTTAGCGGTTTATCCATATCAGCAAAGGCCTGATCTATTCCTCCAACCTCAATAGGGTCGCCTAATTTTGTTCCCGACCCATGAGTTTCAATAAAATCTATGTTGGTCGGATCTATCTGTGCCTTGTCCCAAGCTTTTTTTATGACTTCTGCCTGCGCTTGAGAACTGGGGGCGGTTAAACTACCCGATAACTGAGCGTCTTGATTGGCCGCAGAACCCTTAATAACTGCATAAATGATATCCCCATCAGCTTCGGCTTTTTCCAAGGATTTAAGCAATACAGCTCCAACGGCCTCACCTGCACCCGTTCCATTGGCATCCTCGGAAAAGCTTCTCGTTTTTCCATCGGAAGACATTATGCCTAAATCAACGCCCTCCTTTTTTTCCTCGGGTTGAATAATGAGTCGCACTCCACAAGCTAAACTCATGGATGCATCTCCGTTTATAATTTCCTTACAGCCCATGTGCACGGCCAATAAGGAAGAGGAACAAGCAGTATCCAACATGGTTGCAACTCCTCTTAAATTAAAGTGTCGAGATATGCGGCCTGCCGTGGTTGCGCTTGAACTTCCAGTTACCAGGGTCGGGTCGAAAACTGTAGCCAACCTATAGTACTCCTGATCGGTATCTCCTATGAAAACTGCTGTTTCTGAACCGTGGAAATGCTCCATCGGATATCCAGTGTTCTCCAACGCCTCGTACGCCACTTCTAACAACAACCGTTGATGTGGATCCATGTGAATGGCCTCAGACTTGGAGATATTAAAGAATTTGTGATCAAAACGATCTATATCGTCGACAAATCCAAGTGGCATATAGGATTTTGATAAATCACAACTGGTATTGGCTAATCGATGGTGATCGGGTTCTCTAACGCTATCAACTCCCTCGATTAAATTTTGTCGAAATTCCTGAATGTTTTTGGCCTCCGGAAACCTTCCAGCCATTCCAATTATTGCAATATCTTTCATGATGTAGCTTGTAAATCAGGAGTTTGCACTTTTATATATTCGGGGTATGCTGGAATCTTCTCTAGGTTATGTTCCAGTACTACTCCTCCATTTTCTAACTTCCCAGCCTCTGTAAAACCCGAGAATTTGTAGGTTACATACATCAGTCTGTTTCTATCCGTGGGTAGGAATTCGGCTTGCAGTCTCGTATTTTGGGACTTTGCTTTGTGCATGATATACGAAAGCAAAACGCCTCCCACACCACGCGACATCACCCGGCAGCTCATTAACAAAAGCTTTAAATTCCAGATTCCTTGGTTAAACTCAGCCATTGCAACACCTATTTTTCCGTAGCTACCATATCGATCGGTAAGCTCGGCAACAAGCAACATATGGTTTGGAGAATGAATTAAAGTTTCAAGTTCATCGTAGGAGTAGGAATACCCAGTGGCATTTAACTGATTAGTTCTAATGGTCAGTTCCTCAACGCGCTGTAAATCGTCAACAGTAGCGCGTGTAATACGAAAATCTAGGTCTAAGGATTTTAGAAATGCTTGGTTATTACCTATTTCTTTTTCCTCGTTGTTACGAACCTCATCATCTAGATACATTTTTCTCCTCAACGAAGATTCTGGTGTAATAAACCGAGGCTTAAACTGATGGAGTATTTGAGGTATAATATCTATATCGTAGCAGTGTACCTTATGGTGAACGAAATTCACTTCTTCGCGCTCAAATGCTTGATCATCAATAAATGCGATTGCATCGAATCCTATGTTTAATTTTTCCTGTATCGTAGAAATAGCATTGGATTTTAAATCCCATGAAATTTGTGGGTACAGAAAGTATTCCCACAATCCGTATGATTCCAACTTCGCCTTGGCATCATCAAAATTATTTTTACTAGAAATACTATTGATTATTCCCCATTGGTCTAGAGTTTGAATAATTTCTTTTATTCCATCTCGCAATTGCAGTTCATCATGCTCCAAAAGCACGCCGTTCCACAAGGTGTTATCCAGGTCCCAAACGACACATTTGATCACTGGTTTTTTGGTTGATGAGCTTGGTGTTTTCATGTGCACGATTTTAAATTTCGAGGAGTACGGTACTCCAGGCAGCCGCGGGGCTATTATTCATAATTAATACGTTTTGTCCTTCCTGAAAAAGCCCCGAATCCACACCAGTTTTAAAATTCAGAAACACATCTCCAGATCCAAGATGTCCATATTTGCTCAGGTTCATCTGGCAAATGGGAGAGAGCTTTATATCGAAAGCTTGCTCGTAATATTCATAGGCCCTGCTCGATATATTTTGAAGCATGTAATGGTCTATTTCAGAGGATGTAAGACCGTTATGGTCTAAAACTTTTTGGTTTAATTCCTGAAACCTGTTCTTACTTTCTATCGCCAACTCAAATCCATATTTGCGCAAATTGGAGCAGGTCTCCTTAAACTCCTCATCCTTTTTACCTCGATATTCCATTTTAAATAAATCCCAATACGCACCATTAGATTGCATTTGAATGTCTAGGATTTGGTTGTTCTCCGTTCTTCCAATAAGCGCGGCAATTCCTCCATCCCCCATAACCGTAACAGGATATCTAAAACGATAATTAGAGTACAACTTGTTACCGTAACAAATGAGCACGTTTTTCGCCTTTTTATTGGCTTTTAAAAGGTCCATAGCCAACTTAATGGCCATAGAAGAATCGGCACAACCCAAATTAGAAATTGCAAAAGCCATGGCAGAATTTGCTCCAAGATCGTGCTGTAATCTCGTTGCTTCGGAAGAAATAAAATGCTCTGGGGTTCTGCTTTGGATGTAGATGATAAAATCTAAATCTTTTCCCTCCAGTCCGTTTTGTTCTAAGAGTTGTTCACTAGCACCTTTGGCCAAATCATAGCTTTGCAGGTTTCCCGAATCGTAAACCGTGTCAATACCAACGGTTTCGAAATATTCACGCTCAACAGCATTGAGGTTTTTAAACTCATTGGATTCATGAACGGCAATTGGAGTGCCTGGTGTAAAGGATTGTATGGATTTTATTCCGATCATTTAGGAAAGTATAGAGGACAAACTAGCTAGTCCTTGATTGGCAATTAAAATTTGTTGAATTTCCGAGGAGCCTTCGATAATCTCCATGATCTTAGCATCTCGGAAATAACGCTGAATGGGTCTGCTATCGTGGCATCCAGCTGCTCCATGAAGCTGCACCGCCTCGCTGGCAATTCTGTTCGCAGCTTGTGTGGTATAATATTTCGCTACGGTGGTCTGAATAAAAGAATCGGGGTTTTTTGTAGCTCTTAGGTGTGCCGCATTATAACACAATAATCGGGCAGCCTTTACCTCGGTTATCATATTTGTAATTTTCTGTTTAATCAACTGGTGATCCTTTATAGGAGATCCAAATTGTTGACGCTCTTTAGCATAGGCAACGCTATCTTCTAAACAGGCACGAGCAATTCCAAGCGAACCACAGGCCACACTAAATCTACCGTTATCCAATGCGGTATTTACAATTTGGGCAAAACCAAAACCTGGACGTCCCAGCAGATGGGCTTCGGGTACAAAGCAATCCTCAAGTATGATTTCTCCAAGCATTGAAGCCTTGGTTCCCAGCATTCCGGTTAACGGATTTACCGTGCATCCTTCCGTAACACTCTCCACTAGAAAGGCACAAACCCCTTGGTCTCCCTTAGCAACGATTACAAATAAATCGGCCATTTGAGAGAACGTAATCCACTTTTTGTGGCCGTTTAATACATAACCGCCATCAACCTGGGTATATGTAGTTTGCACGTTTTGTGCATCGCTACCCGTTGTGGGTTCCGATAAGCCAAAGGCAGCCACCTTTTCTCCCTTACACAATTTAGGTAACCATTGCTGCTTTTGGGCCTCATTCCCCCATCTTGAAATGGTTTCGGCCGTAAGAGAAGAATGTACCGTAAGTAAAGAACGAACCGACGAACAGCCTCTGCCTATTTCCTCATGAAGAATACCATAGCGCACCTGATCTAATTCTAATCCCCCGTACTTTTTGGGAATGGTAGGACAAAGCAAGCCTTTATCGCTCAGCTTTTTTACGATTTCACGAGGAGTACTCTCTTGTCTATCCCACTGCTCTGCATAGGGCAGAATTTCCGACTTCACAAAGTCCTGGACCGATTTGCGAAAATGCTCCTGTTCATCCGTTAATTGAAATGACATAGGAATTATGCTTTTTTGCGAACAACGAATTTTTCAATGTTGGCCACAGAACTAAAATTGTTCAAGTCGAGATCCTCGTTTTCCACGGTAAAACCAAAAGTATTCTCCAAAAAAACCACAAGCTCTAAAGCGAACAATGAGTTTACCAGACCCAACTCGAAAATATCGTCTGTAACTTCGAATGAAATATCTTCTCCTATTCTTTTCTGTAGGAAGGTTTTTACCGTTTGTTGAACATCAATAATTGGTGTTGACATAGTTGTAATTAATTTGTGGGGTTGCCTAATTGTATTTAAAAAATCCTTCTCCGCTCTTGCGGCCATGTAAACCGGCGTCTACCATTTTTTTTAAAAGTGGTGCGGGTCTAAATTTTGTATCCTGATAGCTTTCTACTAGCACATCTAGTGTGTAAAGGATGGTGTCTAAACCGATAAGATCGGCCGTTTCTAATGGCCCCATGGTATGGCCAAAGCACTGCTTAAATATTTTATCTATCGATTTTGCATCTGCCACGCCATCTTGCAGGGAGAATATGGCCTCATTTACCGTTAGCATTAAAACTCGATTGGAAATAAACCCTGGATAATCGTTTACCACTACCCCCTCCATTTCAACAGATTGAAGCAGGGTTTGGGTTGTGTTAATCGTTTCCTCGGTTGTATGGAAACCTCTGATAACCTCAACAGTTGGTTTTAAATGCACGGGGTTCATAAAGTGTATACCCATTATATTCTTTGGTTGAGGAAGAAAAGAAGCCAAACGAGTTATGGAAACTGCCGATGTATTAACCGCAAGGAGGGCATCATTCGAGATGTACTTGGCGATCTCTTGATAAAGGGTTTCTTTAATTTTTATGTTTTCGGTAACGTTTTCAATGATAAAATCGGCAGATGAAATGGACGATAAATCCGTAGTACATGTAATTTGATCAAGCGCTACATAAGTGCTTTTCGACTTATGCAACAGTTTATCCAAGCGCTCGATATTTTTAATTTTCTTTTTTGCATCCTCCAGCACTTCATCAGACAGATCGATAAGTGTTACCTGATATCCAAATTTTGCAAATTGGTAAGAGACACCCTGTCCCATTACCCCAGCTCCTATAACTGCTAGTTTTTTCATGATATATTTTAAAATTCTACACGTCTCAGACGCTTGTTTTGGGATTGTAATTGTTGCTCTTGCTCCTCGGAGTTACCGTTTTGCTCTTTTGTTGACTCCGCATTCTTCTGCTTTAGGGCATCGATATGTGCTGCTTGAAGCTGAATTGTGGGTTTATCGAATAGGTCGTTTACCGCAATTTGATTTGGGAACTGCTCTTTCATTTTACCAAAAAGTCCAATGATTTTAAGCGAGTTTCCTCCTAGTTCGAAGAAATTCATGTTAATACCAATTGGCTTGGTTTCTAAGGTTTCTTCCCACCAAGATTGAATTAGTTTTTCGGTATCCGTATTTGGTGCTACGTAATCCTCCTCACTATGCATTAGGTTTCGCTCTGGTACTGGTAATGCCTTGCGATCTACCTTCTCGTTTTTGGTTAATGGAAAATAATCCAAAGCCACAAAGTGCTCTGGGATCATGTAATCGGGAAGTGAGGCCGATAAATGAGCCTTTATTTCTTCCTGTTTCAGCTCCTCTTTTGCCGTATAATACGCACAAAGATATTTCTCCTCCTTATCGTCTAAGGCCAATACCAAAACTTGTTTAATCTTTGGAATGGCCAGCATTTGGTTCTCAATTTCGCCAGGTTCTATTCTAAATCCGCGAATTTTTACCTGAAAATCCTTTCTCCCCACAAACTCAATAGTTCCGTCCGGAAGCCACCGCGCGATATCGCCTGTTCGGTACATTCGCTCGTTTTTAGTAATCGGGTTCATCGTAAATTTCTCAGCGGTTAATTCTGGCTGATTTAAATAACCTCTGGCCAATCCTTCTCCAGAAATACATAACTCGCCAGGTACCCCCACCGGTTGTAACTGATCAAACTCGTTTAAGATGTAGATCTGGGTATTGAATATTGGACGACCAATAGGAACAATGTCTCCCTTAGGTTCCTGCACGGGAACATCTAAAGAGGTACAATAAATGGTAGATTCAGTTGGTCCATAGCTATTCATAACCACCATATTCGGATGGAGTGCCTTAAAGGATTGAAGCACATGATCTCGAATAGGTTCTACCCCTACCATCAACTTATTAAACTTTAGATTCCCCTTGTGAGGTAACAGTTTGGCATGTACATCTTGCAATAATGAGGGGGGGATGTAAGCAAAACTCACCTCCTGCTCAATTATAGTATGAGCTAAAAGGTTTATGTCATAAATATCCAACCTATCCAACATGAACAATTTTGCGCCATGCACTAGGGAAATAAAAATCTCGCAGACACTAACATCGAAGGAAATGTTAGTTAAACTCAAACAAACATCTTCATCACTAAAGACATTGGCATATTGTGCCATGGTGGTTTGCAAGAAATTGTTTAACGAAGCATGCTCTATTTGTACGCCTTTAGGATTTCCTGTAGAACCCGAAGTGTAGATAACATAGGCCAAATCCTCTGTTGTAATTCCAACCGGGGAGAAAGGCTGTTCCGGATTAAAAAGTTTAGGATCTTCTATATTTAATCGGCTTGTTCTTACTTCTAGGTTTTCGTGAATACCAGGTCTAGCGATGATAAACTTGGCTTTGCTGTCTTTAAGCATGTATTCGGCTCTGCCCTTTGGTGCGGTCGCATCAATAGGTAAATAGGCTCCACCTGCAATCATTACTCCTAAGATACTTACAACCAAGTCTACGCTTCGCTCCAACGAAATTGCTACCACATCTCCTTTGCCCACCCCATTTTGTTGTAAAAAGGCAGCTAATTGCTCGGATTTAAATTGAAGCTCGCTGTAGGATATTTGATCGTTCTTAGTGGCTACTGCAATCTTGTTAGGATTTTTAAGCGCATTTGCCCCTACCCTTCTATGCACTAACCTTGCGTTGTGTCCAGAGCACTTCCAAACTAGAGAATCTACTGTGGTCTCTGTGGGGCCATAGTGGTTATACAACTCGTAGCCCTTATTTAATACTTGCGTTTTTAATTCCTTGTTTAAGCGCTCGCCTCCGCAAATTAAAATCTTTAAAGAGGACATTTTTTCGTTCTCTACGACCAACTTTTGCAGGGTAGAGGGTACAAATTGAGCGATATCAATTTGTCGGCTTTCCACAAACTCATAAAACGCTTTTTTATCCAATACAACCTCCCTAGACGCAATGTGGACACAGGCTCCATACATCAAGGGCACCAAGGTTTCCTCAACCGCAACATCGAAACTCATGTTCGTCATTTGAATAAGATTTCGGTGCTGCCTTAGATTATACGCGTTGGAGAACCAATGCGCCAGATTTAAAACGGATTTGTGCTCCACCGCAACACCTTTTGGCATTCCGGTAGTTCCTGAGGTGTATATGATGTAGGCTAAATCATCTTGCGATGAGTTGCTTTTAATGGTTACATCACAAGGAGCATTGAGCGCATCAAAGGAAAGTTGTTCACACTCAACCCCTGCAACTGGAGTGGGACTAACCAACAAACCAGCATTACAGTCACTTAAAATGTAAGCAATGCGGTCTTCGGGTAATTTTGGATCTAAATAAACGTAGGTATAGCCTGCCCTAAGAATTCCCATTTGCACCGCAATTAAGGCAGCAGACCGCTCCATCATCATTGCCACCTTAGCATTTTTCTTTAAACCAAGGCTTTGCAGCTTTCCTGCAATTCTTCCGGTATACGCTGCAAGTTGGGCATAGGTCCAGGAGTTACGGTCATCAACCACGGCATAATCGTTGGGATATTTTAAGGCACTTTCCTCGAACATACCACCAATGCACACGCTTCTTCTGAAATCCATTAGGGTATTATTAAACCCGTAGATCAACTGCCGTTTCTCAACATTTGTAGGCAACTCAAAGCTAGCTAGCGCCTGGTTTGGCGTAATTACAAATTGCTCAAGCAAATATGTAAAGTGTTGCGATAACCGCTCTATTGTACTCTTTTTAAAGAGCTTAGTAGCATATTCAATGCTTAAGTTAAATCCACCATTATCCTTTCCGGCAACGTCGAGGGTTAAATCCATTTTGGAAATGGGATGCTCGAAGTTTATCGGAGTAAAATTAGATTCCGAAAAACGAATGGTTTCGGTCCCATCATGCTGGTAAGAAAACATCACATCGAACAAGGGATTTCGACTCATATCCCTGTGCACATTCAATGCATCCAAAAGATCTTCGAAAGGATAGTTTTGGTTCGACAAGGCGTTATAGCTGGATAAGCGTACCTCCTCCAAGGCTTTAATTAAGGGGGTATTCCAGTTGAGCTGACTTCGAATGGCGAGGGTATTCACCATCATCCCCATAATCGCATCCAATTCAGGGTGTGTCCTACCCGAAACCGGTGTTCCAATTATGAGATCTGTTTGACCGCTATACTTTGCCAGAAGGAGTTTAAGTCCCGTTAAAAACACCGTAAATGGGCTTGCTTCCACCTCCTTTGCAAGCGTGCGAATTTTATTTCCCAACTCCGCTGGGATTTGAAAGTGATAACGAGCTCCCTCGTTTGATTTCACCGCTGGCCTTACAAAGTCCGTTGGAAGGTTTAATACGGGAACTTCCTCCTCGAACTGCTCAAGCCAATATGCTTTCTCCTTCTGATAATCGGCTCCTTTAACCCATTGTTTTTGCCAACTGGCAAAATCCTTGTATCCGATATCAAGAGGCGATAACCGAGTTCCTTGATATAAATCGTTTAACTCGGAAATAAGAATTTCCATGGATATGCCATCACAGATGATGTGATGTATATCGAAAAGCAAATAAATATGCTGGCCTATGTAGGTAATTTGTATTCGGAATAAAGCCTCTTTTTCCAAATCAAATGGTCGTACAAATTCACCAATTTCTTCAGAAAGTGCGCGTTCACTCGATTTTACCGATATGGGTACCTCCCGTTGATCGTGGACTGTTCGGTGAACCGCATTGTTTTGCATGAAAAAGTTGGTCCGTAATACATCATGCCTTTCTACCAGATCGTTTACGGCTTTTTGAAGCCTTTCCAGGTTCAACGCACCATCAACCTCAAATACTCCAGGAATATTGTAGGTCGTATCCTCAGTATGCATTTGGTGAATTACAAATATCCGTTGCTCGGCAGAGGAACATGGGTAAAACTCCGATTTTGCAACTTTAGGTATCCGTTTTGCCTTAGCTGACTGCTGCTCGTCTAATTTCTGAGCTAGCCTTTGTATACTGGGATTAGCAAATAAAAACGACAGTTCAATTTGCTTTCCAAAGGACTCGTGTATTTTTCCAACCACTTTAGCCGCTGCAAGCGAGTGCCCACCTACCTCAAAAAAGCCCTGATCCGCACCAAATTCCTCAATCCCCAGTACTTCCGACCAAATAGATTGCAACTGCTTTTCTGTTGGCGTATGCGGCAGGACTATGTTTTCGGTTGTTAACCGATCTAGATGAGGAATCGGAAACGCTTTTACATCAAGTTTACCGTTTTTGGTAAGTGGAAAAACATCCATTGGAACAAACCAAGAGGGAATCATGTGTGCAGGCAGGGCAGCTGAAAGTGAACGTTTAACTTCTTGTTCTGATATTTCCCCGATATAATAAGCTGCCAAATACGATTCTCCCCTAGCATCTTTGTGGGCCAGAACGGTAGATTGCTTTATTTGATCTAGGTTCAAAAGAACATTGTTAATCTCTCCTATTTCTATGCGGTATCCTCTTATTTTTACTTGGCTGTCTGCTCTACCGATATATTCTACCTCACCATTCTTTTTTAGGCGTGCCAAATCTCCAGAGCGGTATATATACCTGCTGACAGGAGCAGTTATATGCGTAAATTTCTCTTTTGTTAGTTTCGGTCGATTTAGATACCCTTTAGAAAGGCCCGCTCCATAAATGCACATTTCACCCACAACACCTTCTGGAACGATGTTGAGCTGATTATCTAAAATTAGCATACCCAGCGTAGGAATGGGCTTTCCTATATTACTCCATCCCGCCTCAATTTCTGCTTTCCCAATCTCTTTGTAGGTAACGTGAACTGTAGTTTCCGTAATACCATACATATTAATGAGCTGCACATCGGGGAATTGATTGAACCAGGGCTTTAATTGCTTTACCGCTAAGGCTTCTCCTCCAAAAATAACCTGCTTAAGATGGGATAGATTTAATTTTTTGGCAATCGCAAAATCCGCAAAATTGAAGAAAGCACTCGGGGTTTGATTAAGAACGCTAACCTTTTCCTTTTCCACCACCGAAGCAAAAGCTCCTGAATCTTGGGCAAGTGCCTTGTCTACAATAATTAGCTTCCCCCCAAACAACAGCGCCCCATACATTTCCCATACACTAAAATCGAAACAATAGGAGTGAAACAATGTCCAAACATCTTTTTCTGAGAAATCGAACAATTGTTCTTGGTTAAAAAACAAGCGACTTACATTTTGATGGGTTATAGGAACCCCTTTCGGCTTACCCGTAGAGCCTGAAGTATATATAACATAGGCTTCAGAATCAGAAGAAATAGCGTAATCTAGGGGATTGTTTCCGCGCTCTTTTAACGCAGAGGTAGCGATAAGTTTTGTTCCATAATTTCCAAGTATCGCATGATCGCACAACAATAGGCTTGCTTCGGAGTCTTTTATGGTAAAGTTTATTCTTTCTTCAGGGTAGTTTGGATCTATAGGAACGTAGCAGTTTCCAGATTTTAAAACGGCCAAAATAGAAGCAATCATCTCAAAGCCCTTATCAAATAACAAGGCTATTCTTTCGCCTCCCTGGGGCAAATGACTTGCAATTAGCTCTGCGCGTTTGTTTAAGTCGCGGTACGATAATGTTTCTCCTTGGTAAACTAGTGCTGTTTTGTCTGGATATTGCGCTACCTGTTTTTCAAAATACGTGTGAATTAGCTCCCCGTGATCGAAAGCTACGTTCGTATAGTCTGTCGCATTTATTATCCTTTCAATTTCCTCTTGGTTAAGGAAAGGAATGGTCCCAACTTGCTGTTCAGGAGCCGCTATTAATTCGCATAACAACGATTGGTAATCACGGGCTACTTGCTCCATAAATTCAGCATCAAACAGGTCCGTAGAGTATTCCAGTTCTAACTGTAAGTGGTTGTTCATTTCGACCACCTCTGCCAGGAGATCGAACTTGGCAGACCGGTGTTCCAGCTTAAGTTGCTTAATGTCTAAACCAGACAACTTAAACTCCTGTATATCTGGTTTTAAATAGGAGAATGCCACATCAAAAATGGGATGTCGACTTCTATCGTGTTGAAGTTTTAATGCATCCACCAGTTTTTCGAAAGGAAAATCTTGGTGGTCAAGTCCCTCAAGTTGTCGGTCTGAAGCTCTTTTTATAAAAGATAAAAAGTCGTCATTTGGATTTATTTGATATCGGTGCGCGAGAGTATTTACAAACATACCAGCCATATCTTGCGTTTCGGAAAGTGTTCTTCCAGAAACCGGTTGTCCAATCACCAAATCCGACTTACCAGTGTATCTATGTACTAGAACTATCCAAGCCGCATTAAGTACTTGCTGGAGCGTACAATTATGGCTTTTTGAGAAACTTCTAAGCCTCTGTAATACTGCTTCGTCCCAAATTTCTGTATGTCTTTTTCCCTTGCCCGAAAGAGATTTTGGTCGAGGGAAGGAGCTTGGAAAATCCAGAGTTGGAACTCCATCCGAAAATTGACTCAACCAATAGTTTCTCAGAACCTGTTGTTGTGCATTATCCTCTTGATGTTGGAACCAAGCGAAATCCTTGTATTGAAAAGTGGGTTTGCTTCTCGAAATCCCAGCGTACAAGTTCATCAAGTCTCTAACCAGAACCTGAACTGTAACCCCATCCGAGATAATATGGTGTATATCCATCATTAATAAATGATGGGTTGCTGTGAAACTATTCACATGCAAACGGAACAGAGGGGCCTTACTTAAATCGAAGGGTTGAACAAAGGTTTGAAGAACTTCGTTTAACTGAGCATTTTTCTCGTAAGAACGATCTATTTGTATTTCAATTTGATCGTGCACTTGCTGCACCGGCAACCCGTTCTCCAAGTGAAAAGAAGTTCGCAGTACCTCGTGCAATACACTGAGTTGAAAGAATGCCTGTTTCAGTTTTTCCAGATCCAACTTGCCTTTCAATTCAAAACCAGCAGGCATGTTGTAGGTAGTTGCCTCAAGATCCATAGCCTGGAGCAAATAAGTCCGCAATTGAGCACTGGACAAAGGGTAAAAGCGCCGAACTGGAGCCTTAGCCAGACCCAAATCATTTTTTGATTTATCTGGCCAGTCTAACACAAAATCAATAATCCTTGGAGCATTAAAGATTCTATTTAAAGGCAGCTTTACCTTCAGCTCCTTTTTTATCCGGGAAACCAATTCCGTGGCCCTTAACGAGTGGCCACCTAGCTCAAAAAAGTTATCTGCAATTCCAACCCTTTCTCTATTTAAAACACTGGCCCAAATGGCGCACATTTGCTCCTCGAGATCATTTCTCGGTTCGACAAAGGTGGAAGACAACTCAGACTGTTCAATTCCGGGTAATGCAGGGTAATCGATTTTACCGTTTGGAGTTAAGGGGAAGGTTTCAATAAAAATAAAGTGTTGGGGAACCATGTACTCTGGAAGCATTGCAGAAAGAACTTCCTTAATTCTTTGTGGCTTTATTTCCTTAGCTGCTTTTAAATAGGCTACCAATTGTCTATCTCCGTCTAATTTCGGAGCGGAAACAATGGCTTTTTCGATTTCCGAAATCCGATTAAGCTGATACTCAATCTCGGCCAGTTCAATGCGATAACCTCTTACCTTAACTTGGTTATCGGTTCTTTCTAAAAATTCCACATCCCCATTCGGAAGCCACCTAACTTGATCTCCCGTGGCATAGTACTTTTCATCATTAATTTGAACGAACCTTTCGCGCGTTAAAAGGTCTTGGTTCACATATCCTTTTGCTAAGCCCGTTCCACCAATGTAAAGTGTACCCGGAATACCCACCGGAACCTTTTGTTTGCGATAATCCAAAACCAACATTTTGGAGTTATGCAAAGGTTTTCCAATGGGGGTAGTTTTGCAGTACAGCTTTTCTGGGATTTCGTCCTCAAAACACGCAGAATCGATACATGCTTCTGTTACCCCGTAGCTATTAATAATTCTGATATCCTTCGAAAATTCTGCTCTTAACCATTTATAGGTTGCTATCTGCAGGGTATCAGAGCCAATGATAAGAAGTTTTAAATAGCTAAGCGACTTTCCGTTTTCGGATACATATCGCATTAAGGGTTCCACTAACCCAGGAGTTCCCTCAAACACATTAATTTCGTGTTCCTCCAACAATTGATACATAGATGCTGGATCGAGGCGAATATCAGAAGGACAAATGATTAAATTCCCTCCATTTGCCAAGCTTCGTACAAAATCTCCCGTGCAAACATCAAAGGAAAAACTGGCCAACTGCAATAATTTAGGCCTTTCTTTATCCAGTCCGTAAGTCTGTGTCCAAGACTGAGAAATGTTAGATAAGGCTTTGTGTTGAACCTCCACCCCTTTTGGCACACCAGTAGTTCCAGAAGTGTATATAATATAGGCGCTATCCTCTGGGTTTAAAGCTACGGGAACAAAGTCCTCTTTTTCTTGCAAGACCACATCGAAGGAGCTTGCTTCAAACGTATTTCTCCAATCTTCAACATCACTCAGTACCAATTTTGGTTGCGCATCTTCTAAAATGTATGCTATTCTTTGCTCTGGAAGATCTGCGGCTATCGGTATGTATACTGCACCCGATTTTAAACAAGCCAAAACGCCCGTTAACATCCAGGGACCGCGATCGCAAATTAGGGCTATACGGTCTCCTTTGTTCACTCCACTATTTGCTAAATAATGCGCCAGCTGATTACTTAGCTTCTCCAATTCACCATAGGTCCAAGCTTGATCTTTGTACACCAAAGCCCTGCTGTTCTTTACCGAATCTAGATTCCTATGGTAAAGGCTGGTAATGCTTTGAAAATTAAAATCGGCTGGATTTTGAGCCCATAAATCCAATTCACGTTCCTCCTCGGGAAGAGTCCATTTTAAGGCGCCAATAGTGGTAACCCCATTCACCAACTGCTCCGATAGGTATATCAAACGCTGCATGAAATCCCTACCATTGAACACGCTTAGGTCGTAATCCAATCTAAAGTCGAAACCTGTATTATTCTCTCCAACGCGTATCTCTACCTGCTCTTTCATAACATGAAATACCTGGTAGAGATAACTCATCTTTAATGCGGAATCGGGCTCTAAGAATTTTTGGAAATTGAAGTAAAAGGATAGCGGTTCATTTCCAATAATTTTATTTTGTGCCGAAACCGATATGTTTCCAGCGTCTTTTGTGCGGATCCCCTCCTTCTTAATAGCCTTACAAAAATCTGCAAACTCTTTATCGGAGTCACATTCATCTTGATAAATACGCAAGGGTTTGGTAGACATAAAACACCCTAGCGTGTTCAGATTACTTTTGGAACGACCAAAAAGATTTTCGCGCAAACAAAAGTCGGTATCGGTGGCACAAACTCCCCTTACAATAAGGGCGACTAATCCTTTGAAATAAAGGTCGGGGCGGATTCTATTTTCCTTGCAAAACTTTTTAACTCCATCGGATAACTCAGAGCTCATATTAATATGATCCGTTCTATACTCTGCGTTCCTTTGTACTACCCCTCGGTAATTGAGCGGTTCTACCCCTTTTAGATGCTGCTCCCAAAAATTAATCATTTGAGGGCGATCGAAACGATGCTCTATATCGTTGGCGAAACGGTAAAACGGACTGGTATAGGGGTTTTTCACATGCTCCTGCTGTTTCGCTCGCGCAGTGTAAAAACCATCTAGTAATTCATAAAAATAAGAGAAAGAACTCCCGTCTAAAAGCATGTGATGTGCACTCAAGACCGACACATAACAGGTGTCATTTAGCTTAAAAAGCCAATGATTTACAAGTTCCTGATGAACATCTTGTGATATTTCACAGTATTCGATCACCAATGACTTCACATCACTTTCCAAAAGGTTCTGAGACGAGAAATCTATGTATTTGAAGTTGGTTTTCTTGGACCTCCGAACGGCTTGATAAACCTTTCCATTTTTTTCGACCGTAGTCGTCCTCAAAATGGCTTCTTGTTTTGTAAGATCTTCAAGTGCTTGTTGCCAAATTGGAGCATCTATTTTTTCTCTTACAAATAGGTACCCCAAAGTCCTCAACGCCCCCTCATTGGGAGCCAACTCCGAGGTTAGATACATATCGCGTTGCACCGCAGTTAAAGGAAAAGCCCTTTCGTATTGGGTTTCTGGTAGCCCTAGGTATTTTAGGGTTTCTGCTTCAGAACCATCCGCTAACTTTAAGTCCAAAATGGTGCATTCAAAAGCATCCTTACTAAGCACTTCCAGCAACACATTCTCCCAATATTTGAGCATCAACCTAGCCGTTTGGTCCTCAAACAAATGGGTGTTGTAGATCAAATGGGTTTGTAACTCCCCCGCCACTTCTTGGAAAGAAAACGACAGATCGAACTTACTCACTCCATAATCTAATTCTAACGCTTTAATGAGAGGGTGATCGTGATGGTACCAGGAACTGGATTTATTTAGGTTTTGATCATCCATACTCACCAAAACATTGAAAGCAGGACGGTTAGCTTCCGGAAGGGCGTCCACTGGAAAGTCTTGATACTTCAGTGCATCCAGGGTTTCAGTTTTGATTTGCTGTAAAAAGTCTCCCACGGGAGCTTCTGCATCAATTTTAGTCCTAAATGGAATCGTTTGTACAAATAATCCCATGGTGTTGTGGTATTGCACGGTCTCCCTTCCAGAAACCGGTGCACCCAATGCAAAATCGGTGGACTTACACAACTTGTGTAGCATCAATTTTGTAATGGCTTGAACCAACATAAAGCGACTCAACTGATGTTGCTCGCAAATGCGTTTTATCTTTTCATTGATGGTTGCAGACAGGGTTAGACGTTGCACCTTACCCTCAAAAGATTTAGCTGTATGGGGAGATCCATCGTATGGCAGCTCCAATGGACGTAGTCCCTTCAGCTGATTTTGCCAATACTTCCAAGCCAGTGCATTAGCCTTGTTTTCAATTCCCGAATTAAGAGCAAAGGCATATTCTTTAAACCCTGCTTCTATCTTAACCCCTTCTTCTCCCCTATACAAAGATTCCAAATCCTCTAAAAAGAGATTCATCGACCAGCCATCTGAAATAAGGTGATGAATGGATAAGAGAAATAAATGCTCCCCTGATGCAAGAGGCACCAATCCTGCCTTTAACAGTGGTGCCTGGGTTAAATCGAATTTATAGTGAATGTACTGCTTTACCAGGGCGGATAGTTCCTCATCATTATGAAGGTTAACCGCAACTTCTACGTTTTCACTAAATCCTTGTTCAAGCTCTCCGTCTGCCTCTATAAAATAAGCACGAAGAACCTCGTGTTTTTGAACCAGCTTATTTAAACTCTGCTGAAAAAGATGGGTATCTAAATCGCCTTTAATGACTATCCC
Organism: Luteibaculum oceani; assembly: GCF_007995015.1. Classification (NCBI taxonomy): domain Bacteria; kingdom Pseudomonadati; phylum Bacteroidota; class Flavobacteriia; order Flavobacteriales; family Luteibaculaceae; genus Luteibaculum; species Luteibaculum oceani. The sequence continues at coordinate 7,708 of NZ_VORB01000002.1, read as the reverse complement.
AACCGGAATATTAAAAGCAGCTGCTCCTTCATTTAGCTGCTCTGCCAACCAAATATTTTTTTGACTAGGCGTAAGGGCTATGGTTTTAATTGCACCTAAATTTTTTGGAGTGTTCTTCTGAAGTACAGGAGCTGCATTTTCCAGGGTTTGTGCTAAGGAGCCTAATTGTGGATGCTCGAAAAGTACCGCTAGAGGCACTTTGATACCTTGTTCCTTTTCTAAAAGACCAATAAACTTAGCTGCTTTTAGACTGTGTCCACCTAATTGGAAAAAATTTGATTCTTTTCCTACTATTTCAACTCCAAGAAGTGTTTTCCACTTTTCAGCAATCCAAAATTCAAAATCCGTTTCTAAATTTTGACACTCCTTCGGATTCGATAATTTTCTATACTCAATTTTATGCAGTACATCCCGGTCCACCTTACCATTTACCGATAAAGGCATTTTTTCCAGCCGATGAAAAAAGCTAGGTACCATAAATTCGGGTAGGAAGGCCCCCAAATGCTCTTTTAATTCAGTTTCGCTGAGTTCCTTATTAGAAACATAGAAAGCAAGGAGGTAGCCCTCCCCAGAATGATCGGTTTTTAAAAGCACCCCTGCGTTGCTTATTTCGGGGTGCTCTATCAGTCCATTTTCAATCTCCCCTATTTCAATCCTAAATCCACGAAGCTTTATCTGATTATCTGTTCTTCCCAGGTAAACAATATTTCCATCGGGCAAGAATTTACCAAGATCCCCTGTTTTGTACAGTTTTTCTCCCTTGGCAAAGGGCGAGGCAATAAAACGTTCGGCTGTAATCTCAGGGCGGTGTATGTACCCCTTAGACAACTGGGCTCCTCCCAAATATATTTCACCAACACTTCCTATCGGCAGCAGGCTTAAATCTGCATCTAGTATATAAACTTGGGTATTGGGCACCGGCTTTCCAATGGGCATATTTATACCGGTTGGAATCCGCTCGTCGAATTCGTAAAAAGTAGAGGTAACTGAGTTTTCCGTTGGCCCATACACATTAAAATGCCTACAATATTGTGCAATGCGTCTTATATCCTTGCGTTTAACGGCCTCTCCTCCTGTTAATAGCGCACGAACTCCCTTAAAAGCTTCTGGACGCAGTAAGCTTAAAAACGAAGGCGTTACTGTTAGGTAACTGATGCGCTCTTGTGCTAAAAAGGCTTCAAAATCCGATGGGTTTTTCCTGGTATCTTCTGGACAAATATGCAGACTAGACCCAGAAAATAAGGCCATGAAGATCTCCGCAACAGAGGAATCAAAGGACAAAGAGGAAAAAAGCATGCAGCGATCTGATGGACTTACCTCGAAGGCCTTGACTTGCTCCAAACTTTGATTCACCGTTCCTCGGTGCGTTACAACAACACCCTTGGGTTGCCCGGTTGATCCCGAAGTGTATATTAAGTAGGCAGAATCGGAAGGGTTTATAGTTAAATTTAACGCCGTAGTAGGATAACTATCCAGTACTTCATCTTGGATTTTCAAAGCGGGTACACCCAAATCCACCTGCTCATCACCCGCTGTAATCAAGCTTTTAATTTGGGCATCTTCAACCATATACCTTTGTCGTTCAACAGGGTAATTAGAATCTATGGGCAAATAGGCACCACCCGCCTTTAGAATGGCTAAAATTGAAATTATGGTGTGAACCTTTCTATCGGTTCTAATCCCTACAATATCCCCTTTTGAAATGTGATTAGCAGCCAGTAAATGCGATAATTGATTGCTTCTTTTATCCAGCACTTCGTAGGAAATTTCTTCCTCCCCATCTGCTACGGCTAATTGATTTGGAAATTGATCAACCGCATTAGAAAACATTTCTACTACAGTCTTGCCCAGTGCATTATCGGCATAATTCCATTCCTTTAATTGTTGATCGAGATCGTCAGGCGTCAACAAGTTTAGCTCGGATATCGGTTGTTCAATCAATTGATCCATACGCGCAAGCACGCTCTGGAATTGATTCACAAACTGACTGGAATGGAAATCATCCCATATTTCGCCCCTAAAATCCAAGTCGATAGTAACCGGCTCACCAGCGCCATATTCACGAACATATAATGCCAGTGGAGTTTGCTCATCCCCATGTGGAAGGGCCTCTTGTTGTGTTGTTGCAGCTCCAAACCGAACCTGATAGTCGTGCTTTTCAAAGGACAACACCGCGTCAAATAACCGGTTTGTCTTGGGATAAGTCTTCTTGAGTTCCTGCACCAAATGGCTTAAAGGAAATCGTTGATGACGGAAATTCTGACGAAGTTGCTTGCGAAGGTTTTGCCCTATTTCCGAAATGCTTAGGTGTTTAGGTCCTTGAATTCTAAGGGGGCTTATCCCGGTAAATAGACCAACCGTATTTTTAAAAGCTTTACTTGGCCGATTCAGTATCGGCGTACCCATACATAAATCATCGATTTGATAGGACTTTGAAAAGTAGGCGTATAGAGCCGCAAGAAAAAGATGAAAAGTACTTTGGTTATGCGCTCTAGCCAATTCGTTGAGCGCACTATAGGATTTCCATGACAGAGAAAATGATTTTCTAAAACTTCCTTCAATTTCTGGTGCAGCAGGCGTGGGCTCTGGAAATTTAACACTACTGGGTAGCGTCTCAAATTGCTTTAGCCAATACCTTTTATCGTTTTCGTACTCATCGCTCTCTACATATTCCAGATCCTCTCGAACGGCCGCCTCAAATAGGGGAAGCGGACTCGAAAGGGTTCCCTTTAATAAAAGTTGGTTGTAATTTTCACTGGCCTTTTTTACCAGCACCGAAACAGCCCAACCATCCATAAGCACATGATGCACTTTTATATGCCAATAGCTGAGGTCATCGGAAAGGATAAACAAGCCAAAAGAAAACAATTCACCCTCGTTCCAATTTAACGGGATTTTATGCTCGTTTTTTAATTGTGCTTTTAACTCAGATTCCGTTTTGTGCGTTCCTCGTAAATCATGAACCTGAAAAGCACTTGAATCTATTTCCGAACCAAATTGAGGCTCTCCCTCCACAAGTTGAATGGATTGTTGGAAAATATCCGCAGAAGCAATGGTTTCCGAAATTGCCTTTTCAAGCAGATTCAAATTTAAATCGCCGGCTATGCGCACATACCCGCCGAGGTTATATAATGAGGAATTGTAATGAACAAGTTGATCAAACCAAATGGCTTTTTGGTTACTAGTTAATGTCTTCATTTTCAATTGGCTGGCGGGTAGAGGTTGGTTGGATTATTGCTGGTAACAATTAAGGCTTTGCCCTTTTGCGCAAAAGTAGTTAAAATAGAAAGTACAAGTCAACTCTCACTTCCCCTTCCTGCATAGTAGTAAAGTCAACAATTTCTTGTTAATTACCATCAGTCATTATTGAGCGTCAAAGAAATAGCTCAGATTCTTATTTATACTAATAGCCTCATACTTTTTTAAAAAAACAGGTTTTATCCCAAAATCACAAGCATCCATCAGTCTCGCCCTACCTGTGCACGGACCTCAGTGACCCGCTATAAAATCGGGTGCCCCCAGTCACAGTTCCTAGAACATTGCAGAACTATTTCTAGGGTCATTGTCTGTTTGGATCGAAGAGCAAAATACTTTTCGAAAAAATTTAATGGAAACAGCGCTACCGCCCCCCTAACCTCCTCAATTCCATGCTCTTGGGGTTATAATCAAATGTTTTGGAGTTAAAAACCAAAGTCTACCCAATATGACCTACGATTGTGATACAGCTGCGCTTGTACTTTTCTACATCCAGTTCAATCCCGCTACCTCTCCATTTTCAAACGCAAGTTTACTCAGCCTATTCACTCTCCCCGGTTAATTGAAAGGCCAAACTTTTTTCATGTAGAGCATAGTACTCCCGAAGTCTTTTTCTTAACTCCGGTTCTCTCCTCATTTCTACCATCAGGTTCTTCCTAACATCCAACAAATATTGGTCTAGGTTTTCAAGAGAATCTTTAGCAGCTTTTACAACTGCCCTTTTATGTAGGTCGTACATATTATCCAGGGCCGAGGAATCCTTTATTACTTCAGTAAAAATTGCCTCATAGCAAAAAGCTTCCAAAAGCAGCCTGTCATCCATCCATTTTGCTTCTTCCACCCCATTTATCCCTATGCAAACTTTTGTTCTAACGGTAGAGTCTGGATTTACCTGATCCGCGTAGAAGAACACAGATGCAACTTCTAGCGCTTCGTCCATCGTATAAATCTTCTCCTTTCTAAAATTGGGGTCCATAATTGCAGCTATAGAGGTCTCAAAAGCATTTACCATTCTTTCATCTTTGGAATACTCCTCCAAGAACATTCTAATCACTCGATTGGAATCAGGGTAATGGGAACCGATGGAATCCATTTTATACCTATTCTCGGGAGCATGCAGTTTGGGCACTCCGGTAAGCAGGTAGGATAAACGCCAATGATAAGGCGCTAACCCCTCTGATTTGACTAATTCTGGCATAGCGTAGGCCGTATCTCCAGATGCAAATGGAATAAGTGCAATTCGAACATGATCTTGAAACCTTGGAATAGCGTTATTACAAGCCAAGCAAAATAAAACCAGGAAAAGACTAAGAATACGAATCATCGATATCAATTGTTAGGTATGAGAATTGGTGGTAATTACGGAGGTAAACTTAATAGAAATTGTTTTCACACATCTACCGCCTACTATGGTTATTTACTACCCCTTTTTTTCTGCCAGAAGTTTTTTGATATCGAATTGAATTTGCTGGATGGATTTAATATTTTCTTCAGTATTTACCGATGCACCGGCATAAATTTTTCTCACGATTCCTTTTTCATCTATCAACAAATTCGTGGGGTAACCAAAAATTGAAAGAGTTTTTGCAACATTTGCAGAATTAGGAATTATCTCGAGATCAATATCTACTGGCAAATAATTTTCATAATTGACCGAACTCTTCGCAGTAGATTCAAAATATAGCTTACCGGCCTTACTTTTCACACTATCCCTAAAAAGAGAGTAAATTTTAAAATTTTTGTCGCCCCTATATATGGAGTCCAACATATTAAGTGCCGGAATTTCTGCCATACACGGAATACATCCATAATACCAAAAGTTTAAGAGAACAACCCTACCCTCTATCAGGTTTACAAGATTCAAAGAGTCATTATTAAGAAGAGGTAAAACCGATTTACCAATTAAATGATATTTAAAGTAATTCTGGAAAACATCAAATTGCTCAGCCGACATTGGAGTTGGTATGGTCCCTGGAGGAATTTTCCTCCAATTGTTATTGAAATGAGGATTTGAATTTACCTTGACTGCAACTTCTCCATCGAGGCTTAGCAGTTGAAAATCTGATGTGTCTATGGCCAATATAAAAAGAGTACTGTCTTTTTCTTTACAGATGGCATTTCCTTCAACAAAGAATCTTGTTCCGACTGGAACATTCAAATCCGAAAATGGAATTTTAAACCAATCAAGATAGGTGACCTCAATTTTAGTGACCTCGCGATTATTACAGGAAAGGACGGTAATTAATAAAAACTGAAAAACTAAAAATCTAAAAACAGCCATCGGGATTAGCAAAATTCGAAAAATGATTATACCCAACTTTCTTCGCACAAAGTAAAGATTTAAGCCCTGCTGAAACCCTAACAAACCGATATGCTCATAGATTACTTAGCTTTTAAGTAATTAATGTAAAATTATCCGCTTCGAAATTTTTGAGTTCCACAAATAAACCCTTACCACATAGGTCCCAGGAATAAAATTATATAGCTCCATCTTAACTGTATTTCCCCGCATACCATCTCTAAACAACAGCTTTTTCCCAACTAAATCCATGAGCTCCACGGAATGTATTGGCTCCTTGGCTTGTATGCTTAGCTCATCTTGTGTAGGATTAGGAAAGATAGAAAGGACCTCATCATTAGAGTAAAGATCTTCTATGGTTGTTGTTTGGGTTTTAGTAATGAGCCTATTTTTTTCCCCGGAGTTAACACGATATTCAACGAAGTAGGTTCCCTGCTCCAGAGAATTGGCAACTAGTGTATCTTTTACATTTCCACTTAGTACGGTATTAACGTAAAAGGACTGGATTGTTTCTCCCCAGCGATTAAAAACCCGAAGGGTAATAGTATCCTGCTCGAGGTTCTTAATTTCAAAATGTGCAGTATCGGTAAATGGATTGGGGTAAATGATAAGGGTGTCATTGTCTTGAGCCGAAAGGCTGCATATGAATGCGAGAAATGCAAAAAGAAGTATTAACTGCCTGAAAATCATGTTTTAAATAGTATCAATTGATCGTATAAAAACGGAACTAAACCCTTCATAATCCATTCAGGTGTATTAAAAATTTTTTCAAAGCTAGGATTTCAGCTCAGATCATTGTTGTACACCGTATTTTTTACTCCTTTAAATGGTAGGTGGTAAGCCTTTTGTCGCCTGACTTTGTGAATAATCCAATCTCTAGCCCAGCCTTTAAGTCTCTGCTGGCGGAGGCACTACTTAGATGTTTAAAAACCTGCATATAGTCTTTCCGTGTGAATGAATTTATGTTCAAGGAGTAAAAGTGTTTTAGTCGATCATCTTGATTCATAATGATTGAGACCGTATTGTTAAGTAACGCCTCCAAAGCATCATTAACTACGGATAGCATATACTCTATAAAAAGGGTGGATTTACCGGTCTTATCACAAATCGAAAGCACATTGTAGTAGTCTTCTTGAGTCTCTGAAATCAAAGTTTCAAAAGGTATAAACTGAAAGACAGGGTATTTGGACATCAAAATAATAGTCTGCCATAAACGCCCCATTCGCCCATTTCCATCAGTGAACGGATGTATAAACTCCATTTCATAGTGAAATACACAGCTTTTTACTAAAGTGATTTCATCATCTGATTTTAAGTATTTAAAGAGATCAGACATTAAATACCGAACATTCTGGGCAGGTGGAGCCATATGTTCAATTTTTGATCCTTTAACGATACCCACACCTTCTTTTCTAAAGACTCCGGGATCAGAGATTAAGCCATCCATTAAGGTCTTATGAGCATCAAGAAATGAGTTTAATGAATCAAACTTGAAATTTTCAATCTGTTCATAGACCTTAATCGCGTTATGAACCTCCTTAATGTCCTTTTCTGGTCCTATCACCCTTTTGTTCTCTAGAATAGCAGTTATTTGCTGTTCCGTTAGAGTATTACCCTCAATCTTAAGAGAAGAGTGGATGGTTTTTATTTGATTCTGTTTTCTTAAGCTTGGCGAAGACTTGACCAGAAAAGAGGCATTTACTTCACCTATTTTCTCAGAGATGGAAGTAACGAGCTTTAGGATTTTGGTGTTTATCTCATAGGGCGGCTTCATGATAGTATCATTTGATAGTATCAAAGATAGTGGAATCCCCTAATTTCGAAGCGATATTTTATATGGTGTACAACGGCCTCGGCTATGAATAGTGCGGGATTAAAGGCGTTTAGTCTTTAATCCGCACGAAGGTTAGCCGCGACTTTTATTTGGAGGTTAAAATACCCTTTAAAAACTGGAAAATAAAAACACGGCGGAAACACCAGGCGAAAAACTTTGTTTAGCGAACATTTCCCGCATTATTTATAGGCATCCTAAGCTTGCAAAAGATTATATTCTCAAATAAACAGAAAGAACAAAAGAGCGGACTAAGTTTAATATAGCCATAGTGCTTCGAGCACGTCAACATAGTTAATCCCCGCTCTTTTTATATCCAAGTA